>NZ_JBKJWH010000112.1:0-29763 GCF_046716805.1 Mycetocola sp.
GTGTCGGATGCCGCGGCATCCGACACCGCGACCCGCAAGCGCTGACCTACTTCCAGAACGCCCACAGCAGTGCTGCACCGAAGAGGAGCTGGACGAGACCGGTCAGCTTGAGTGCGAGCACGAACTCGCGTGCCGTCCGCGCCGTCGCCACGATGAGGGCGGCGGGCAGAGCGGCGAGCAGGCCGAACAGCGCGAACCAGGCCACGGGATAGAACACGGCGAGCCAGACGGCGATGCCGAAGGGCACCAGCACGCAGACGATGTAGAGCACCCGGCTGGCGGTGTCACCGAGCAGGACAGTGAGCGTCCGCTTTCCGGCTTCCCTGTCCTGGGCGATGTCGCGGATGTTGTTGACGATCAGTGTGGCAACCGAAATGAGTCCGACGCCGACCGCCCCGAGCCAGGCTTCCTGGTTGAGGGTGAACGACTGGACGTACGCCGTTCCGAGCGTGGCGACCAGGCCGAAGAACACGAAGACGAACAGCTCGCCGAGCGCGTTGTAGCCGTATGGCCTGCGGCCGCCGGTGTAGAACCAGCCGGCCAGGATCGCGGCGGCGCCGACGGCGAGGAGCCACCACAGCCCGGTGATCACGGTCAGGATGAGCCCGGCGAGCGCCGCGAGGGCGAAGAAGCTCAGAGCGACGATGAGGACGGTCTTCGGGCGCGCCTTGCCGCTGCCGACGAGTCGGAACGGGCCGACCCGGTGCTCGTCGGTGCCGCGGATGCCGTCGGAATAGTCGTTCGCGTAGTTGACGCCGATCTGCAGGCAGACCGCGACCGCGAGGCAGAGCAGTGCCCGGACCCAGTGATACTCGCCAGGGTCGTTGGCGACAGCCGCCGCTCCGGTGCCGACAAGGACCGGGGAGACCGACATCGAGAGGGTGAAGATGCGGGCGCCGGCGACCCAGTCCCCGAAGGTGGCCGGACGGATCTTCTCGTACCGTTTCGCCGCGGGGTTTCCGCTCGAGCCCCGGCCAACCGGTCGCGCAGCTTTCGGCCGCTGCGGGGGCGTGAGTCGTTGTGATTTAGCTGCCACCGGGCAACCTCCCTCTGTTTGCTAGGAAGTTTACCGGGCCGTCCACTCTCCCTGTTCGCTCAGGGCAAACACGACGGGCTGGACATTTTCGAGCCGCGGATTAATATGATTTTCAGAAGTTGAGTCACATAGGCTCAACTCTCAAACAGCACAGAGACAACGAACAGAGAGGACAAAATTCAGATGGCACTGAACTTCGACCCCTTCCGTGAACTCGACCGCATGACAGAGACGATTCTGGGCACCCGGCAGGGCCCGCGACTGATGCCGATGGACCTGTACCGCGAAGGCGACCACTATGTGCTTGCTGCGGACCTGCCCGGCATCGACCCCGGGTCGGTCGACATCGACGTGGACGGCCAGTTGCTCACGATCCGCGCGGAGCGCACGCTCGGGGCAGCAGAGGGAGCCAAGTGGATCGCACGCGAGCGAATGGCCGGCTCGTTCCTCCGCCAGCTGAACCTCGGGCAGGGAATTGACGTCGAGAAGATCGCTGCCAACTACACCAACGGCGTGCTCAGCGTCACCATCCCGGTCAGCGAACGAGCGAAGCCACGCAAGATCGAGGTCGCGGCAGGAAACGAGCAGGACGCCCTCACCGTGAAGGAAGGGCAGAAGTCCGTGGACGCCTGATGGCCACGGGTGGCGGCGGCCGGGGTTTCGCCCCGGCCGTCTTCCTGTGTTCAGGCGGAAGCATCCCCCGGCGCGACAGCGGGAACGTCGTCCCCAACCGCCTCGCCCTGAAGAGCGACCGCGACGATGGCGACGATCGCGAGCCGGTCGGGTTTGCCCGACGGCAGCAGCGGCAGTTCGTCGAGGCGCACGATGTGGGCTGGGCGCGCCGGCTTCCCCAGGGCGTCCGCGACAGCATCCGCTATTTCAGAGAGCGACGGATGCCCTCCGGTCGTCACAACGACGGGAACCTCACCCCAGTACCGGTGCGGGGCGGCAACGACCACCGACTCGGTCAGGTCGGGCAGGCCGCGGACCACATGCTCGACCCGGTCCAGTGAGACGTTCACGCCGCCCGAGATGATCACGTTGTCGGCTCGCCCCGTGACACGGAGGACGCCGTCGTCGAACTCACCCAGGTCACCGGTGCGATACCAGCGGTGGCCCTCGGCGACGGTGAAGGTCCGGGTGGTGAGCTCCTCGTCACCGAGGTAACCTTCGGCGAGCATCGGCCCGGCGAGTTCGACCTGGCCGTCGACGATCCGGACGTGGACTCCGGGCAGGGGAACACCGTTGTAGACGCACCCGCCGGCGGTTTCGCTTGACCCGTAGGTTCGGAAGATCGGCAAACCCAGCTGCTCGGTTCGCCGGAGCAGTTGCGGCGGGGTCGCCTGCCCGCCGACGAGGATGCCGTCGAAACGGCGGAGCGCCATCAGTCCGGCACGGCTCTCGAGCAGCCTGGCGAGTTGCAGCGGAACGAGCGACGTGTAGTGCCGTTCGCCGCTGAGCTTTCGCGATGCCTCGACGAACGCGGCTGGCTCGAACCGCCCAGCGGGGAGCACGACGGGCACGGTGCCCGCGGCGATGGATCGCACGAGCACCTGCAGTCCGGCGATGTAATGGGCGGGAAGCGCGAGCAGCCACTGCCCCTGCCCGTCGAGGACCGTGGCGCTGGCCGCGGCACTCGCGAGAAGTGCGTTGCAGGTGAGGGCGACCCTCTTGGGGATGCCGGTCGATCCTGACGTCTCAATGACGACGCCGACGGGCTGCGGAACTTCCCCGGCTTCGACGGCGTCGGGTTCCTCCGGCACGGGGGTAACGGCCGGCCCGGAGAGGTCGAGGGCACGACGCAACTCGACCATGAGGTCAAGTGGCCTCGTCGCCGGCACCCGAACGAGCATCCGCGTCATGCTCTCAGTGTAGGCGGGGGCTCGCCTACAGGACCGTCCGTCTTGGTCGACGTTGTGCGTCCCTCGAAAACGACGCGTCAGAGCGGCGCTTCCGCTGAAGGGTTGCCGTCGTCCGCCGCGGGCTGCGGATCGGTTCTGCCCCGCGGTCGACATACATCGATGACGAGAAGCGCCAGCCCTGCGAGGTTCCACCACAGCGCCCCGCCCTGCTCACCGAACGTGAGATCAGCGCCTATGGGAGCGGCGAGGGCGATGAAACCCACGGTCATGTACGCGAGGTACGGGGCGGATCGTCGTCGCCGATGATCCGGCCAGGTGGCGAGAAAACTCGCCCAGGCGGGATAGTTGACCGGTCGCTGCCATTCGTCTCGCGCCAGGTTCTTCATCGCCCGCCACAGCGAGCTCGGCTCGATCGTCTCGGCCCCGTCGACGTCGCGCAGGTGAACACGCCCAGACCCGACGGCGGCGAGGAGTGGCGGAAGCCCGACCGCGCTGACCAGCCGGTCGAAAGTCGACTCGTCGCTTCGGGCGGCGCGCAACAGGATACGGAGTTCCTCAGCGTGTTCGTCGCCCGGATTGAAGTTTTCGGTCCACGGCGCCGGTTCCGCTTCGGGCAGGAGCAGATCGAGGTAGTCCCGAACGTGCTGCCCTTCACCGTCCATCTCCCATGGGCGTGATGGGTCGACCGGAATCCAGGTCTCGTCCCACCAGTGCACGACGACGGGGTCCCGCGGGGAGTAGAACCCTGCGCCTCGCCGCCCGGCGGATCGTGCCAGGAACAGTCCGCCCGTGGCGGCCCAGGTGCCGGCGTTGAAGACCGCGTCCGGCGATTCCGTCGGCTCCGCCACGTACCCCGCGCCGGCGGGACTTACCACGAAGGCCTCACCCGCTCGTCGAGCGAGGACGCTCACGATGTCCGTGTTCCCCGGCGTGTACCAGGTGAACGAACTCAAAGCGAAGGCGGCGTCGAACGCCGCAATCTCGGCGGCCAGATCGGTGTCCGCATCCCGATCGTCGTCGTTGTCATCGTCATCGTCCCAGGGATAACCGGCGGCTCCCCCGAAGATGCCGGCGTCCGCGGCTACGACGCTGTCGAGTTCAGTACTCAGATCGACGATGAGGCTGGTCCATTCGAGCGGCTCAAGTCCATGTTCGCCAGGGGCTCGGGTCGCCCACCGCAACGGTCGCCCCTCCTCGTCCCCGAGCATCCGGACGAGAACCGGACGGAAGCCACCGCGGTCGACGTCCTCGAGCAGGACGGCGGGAATCTGACGTCGCATCAGTGACGCTTCCAGCCGGTCGCGGAAACCGGCGTCTGTTCCGAGGAACGTCAGAACGACGTCGTCGGCCGGCTGCACCGCCGCGGGGAGGTCATCTGTGGACACCGGCCAATACTGGCATCAGCCCGGCATTCGACTGACCCCCAATTACGGCGTCACGGGGTACCGGTCACGGCTGTGCTTCGGTCAGCTCAGAACTGCCAGGGGTACGGTGACCAGTCCGGCGCGCGCTTCTCGAGGAACGAGTCACGCCCTTCGACCGCCTCATCGGTGCCGTAGGCAAGGCGGGTCGCCTCCCCCGCGAAGACCTGCTGGCCCATCAGCCCGTCGTCGACGGCGTTGAAGGCGAATTTGAGCATGCGGATGGCGGTCGGCGACTTGGTCAGGATGGTGCGCGCCCAGTCCAGCGCGGTCGACTCAAGTTCCGCGTGCGGCACGACGGCGTTCACGGCACCCATTTCGTAGGCCCGCTGCGCGGAGTACTCCTCAGCGAGGAAGAAGACCTCGCGGGCGAACTTCTGCCCGATCTGCCGGGCGAAGTACGCACTGCCGTAACCGGCGTCGAAGGAGCCGACGTCGGCATCCGTCTGCTTGAACTTGCCGTGCTCCCGGCTGGCAATGGTCAGGTCGCAGACGACGTGCAGCGAGTGGCCACCGCCGGCCGCCCATCCCGGAACGACCGCGATGACGACCTTCGGCATGAACCGGATCAGCCGCTGCACCTCGAGGATGTGCAGGCGTCCGCTGCGGGCGGTGTCGACCCCGGAGGCTTCCTCGCTTGCGGAGTACTGGTAGCCGTCACGCCCGCGGATGCGCTGGTCGCCGCCTGAGCAGAACGCCCAGCCGCCGTCCTTCGGGCTTGGCCCGTTGCCGGTGAGCAGGACGACGCCGATACGGGGATTCGTTCGAGCGTCCTCGAGGGCGCGGTACAACTCGTCGACCGTGTGCGGGCGAAAGGCGTTGCGGACCTCCGGCCGGTTGAACGCGACCCGGGCGATTCGGCCCGTGATGTCGTGGTGGTAGGTGATGTCGGTCAGAGGCCCGATCCCGGCCACCTCTGCCCACTCGCTTTGGTCAAAGATCTCAGACACGGTCATGAATTCAGCCTAAGGTGCGGATGTCGCTCCGGCTCGCTCCGCCGGCGAACAGGACATTCCGGGCGAATGGCACGGTGAACAGGAGAAATCGTCGCTTTTTACGGGACTTCCCCTGTCGAAGATGCGCTTCGCGCGGGGGATGGGCCGGTTCCGCGCTGGGCACGGCAGAATGAAGTCATGTCAGACTTCCCGCCGCTCAACCGGACAGTGCCGGACCTCTCCGACTTGCTCGCGTCGGCGCGCGTGGTGGCCCTTCCGCTCGCGACGCGGTTCCGCGGCATCGAGGAGCGGGAGGCGCTGCTCCTCGAGGGTGAGAACGGCTGGGCCGAGTTCTCGCCTTTCGTGGAATATGACGATGCCGAAAGCGCCACCTGGCTGCGGGCGGCCGTGGAGTTCGCGTGGGGTGAGCTGCCTGCGCCGTTGCGCCGCAGCATCCCGGTCAATGCGACCGTGCCTGCCGTCCATGTCGACCGGGTCGCGGGCGTGCTGAAGCGATTCGACGGATGCCGCACCGCGAAGGTCAAGGTCGCTGAACGAGGACAGACACTCATCGAGGACATTTCCCGGGTGCGGGCGGTGCGCGAGCAGATGGGACCCGAGGGCCGGATCCGCGTCGACGCGAACGGTGGCTGGAACGTCGACGAGGCGGAGCACGCCATCCATGCCCTGGCGGAGTTCGATCTCGAGTATGTCGAGCAGCCGTGCGAAACGGTGCCGGAGCTCGTCGAGATCCGCCGCCGCACCAAGTACATGGGCGTGCCGATCGCCGCAGACGAAAGCGTGCGCAAGGCCGCCGATCCACTCACCGTCGCCCAGGCAGGTGCCGCCGACATCCTGGTGCTCAAGGCGCAGCCGCTTGGCGGCATCCGCCGGTCGCTCGACATCATCGCGGAGGCGGGGCTCCCGGTGGTTGTGTCAAGTGCGCTCGACACGTCGGTCGGCCTGTCGATGGGGGCCTGGCTCGCGGCGGCGGTGCCCGAGCTCGAGTACGACTGCGGGCTTGGTACCGCCTCGCTGTTGTCTGCCGACGTGACGGACGACCCGCTGCAGGCTGTGAACGGCTCGATCGACGTGCGCCGGGTCATCCCCTCGCCGCGCCTGCTTGACGGCTACGCGGCATCCGCTGAGCGTCGCGAGTGGTGGCTGGACCGTCTGCGCCGCTGTCACGCGCTGCTCTGACGCGCCAACTCACCCGTTCCGGGCCCACTCACCCGGTGTGCCGCGTGAGTACGTCCGGAACGCGTGAATAGGTGACCGGCGGGCTACAGGCCCGAGTAGGCGTGCAGGCCCTTGAAGAACAGGTTGACCACCGAGAAGTTGAACATCACGGCCAGGAATCCGATGATCGCCAGCCACGCCGACCGGGACCCGCGCCAGCCGCGCGTCGCCCGAGCGTGAATGTATCCGGCGTAGATCACCCAGATGATGAAGGTCCACACCTCTTTGGTGTCCCAGCCCCAATAGCGCCCCCACGCCCGCTCGGCCCAGATGGCGCCGGCGATGAGCGTGAACGTCCAGAGGATGAACCCGACGATGTTCGTGCGGTAGGCAAGGTTCTCGAGACGCTCCGCCGTCGGCAACGTCGCGAGGAACTTCAGTTTCAGCCTGGTGAGGTCCGCACCGCCGACCTCTCGACGGTGCTGCACGAGTTGCAGCACCGACAGGGCGAAGCCGAGCGCGAAGAACGCGGTACCGGCCGATGCCACGAAGACGTGGATCACGAGCCAGGCCGACTGCAGTGCCGGCGGCAGCGGAACGATCTCGACGTAGAAGTCGACCGCCGCGATGCCGAGCAGCACCAGGACCAGCCCGGTGATGAACGTGCCGAGGAACCGCAGGTCGATCCTCAGCAGCACGACGAGGTAGACGGCGATGATGAGCAGCGTGCCGGTGAGCCCGAACTCGTACATGTTCGCCCATGGCACCCGGCCTGCGGCGACACCGCGAGTGACCACGGCGGTGAGGTGCAGCAGGAAACCGAGAACGGTCAGCGCGAGGGCGACGCGGAGCACCGGCGACTGCCGGGCCTGGACCTGCGGGGCGTCGGTGTCCGTGCGGGTGAGCGTGGCCACCGGGCGACCGGTTGAGCCGCGACTCTCGGCTGTTTCCAGCGACGACGATGCGGTTGCCGCCTGACCGGCCGCTGCCTTGTCGGATGCCGCCTGGCTGGCTGCAGCCGTCACGTCGGCTGACCGACGGGCAAGGTCGAGCGCGAACGCGATGAAGGCGAGCATGTACATCGCCATGGCCGACCACAGGGACAGCACGGAAAGTTCGTTCAGATCCACGATCTAGGGGTACCTCTCGGTTTTGCGGGGAACTTCTGCGGATGCCGCCCGGGAGCGGCGCGATACGGCGGCGAAGGCGGCACGCCACCCGAGAAGCAGCACCGCGAGAGCGATCGTCGCGACGATCAGAAACGGTACGGCGGTTCCCTGCCCGGATGCCGCGCGGAGCAGCATCCCGCCGACGAGGGTGACCAGCCAGATGCCGACGCCAGGCCACAGGATGCCGAACGGTCGCTTCCACGCGACGGTCGCCAGCCAGCCGACCGCGAGCGCCGCGGCGAACGGCCACCAGGTGGTGAACAGTCCGAGGATGGTCGCGTCCGCGTCATGGGTGCCGCGCCCAACCAGGACGAACACCAGCGTCGCCGCCAGGTCGATCCCGAGCGCGAGCACAATCGAGGCGCGCGTGCTCATCGCTGCAGGCCGAGGGCGGTGCCGTGACGGTAGGCGAGGGCGTCGACCGCTTCACCCAGCCCGGGATCCTCACCACGGGCCAGTCCAGCGTATTCGACCCGGACTGTGCCGTCCGTGTTGTCTGTCGCTTTGATCCACACCCGCCGGCGTGGGACGAACAGCGAGGTCAGCAGTCCGCCGAGGATGAGGATCGCGAAAGTGAGCACCCAGCCCTGGGTCGGATCGCGGTGCACATCGAAGGAAGCGAAACGAGCGACGGAGCCGGTGAAGTCGGCGGTCGTGGCGGCCTCGTCTGCTACTGCCGCGGCATCCGGGTTCGCGTTCTCGAACGTGATCGAGCCTCGACCGCCCGGCAGTTCCTGGCTCTGCCCCGGCATGAGTTCGATCGAATCCACACCGGTATCGCCGCCGGTCAGCTGCGTCATGTCGTCGACGTTGAGCTCGTACACCGATTTCGGGGCGCCGTCATTGATGCCGAGGTCGCCTGAGTACACGTTGAGGGTGAGTACCGGGAAGACGAGGTCGGGATAGGTGGAAGCGTATGCGCCGGTCTCCAGCTCGTACGCGGTCGGGTAGAGGAAGCCGATCATGCCGATCTGCTCTTCGAGGCCGTCCGGGATCTTGAGAACGCCGAGGGAGGTCAGGTTGCCGTCTTGTGGGAGGAAGGGGACGGAGTCCGTCCAGACCACGGTGCCGTCCGGGTCGCGGACGGTGATCTTCGGCGCGTAGCCGTTGCCGAGGAGGTAGACGTCGGTGCCCTCGAACCGAAGCGGATCGTTCACTTTGATGGCCCGTTCCTCGGTGTCGCCGTTCGGCAACCGTGTGGTGACATGGGCCGTGAAGTCGATGGGCTGGCCGTAGGCGTCGAGGTTCTCCTGCTCGTAGGTCACATCGAAGGTGTCGAGCGACAGGGAGTATGGGGCGAGGTCGTCCGGGTTGTAGAACCGCCCCGGGTTGAACGAGTTGTAGTCGAGCAGGGTGTTGACGAAGGTCTGCCCCTCGACGATGACCCGCTGGCCGGCGTAGCCGAGCCCGCCGCCGATCGCGACGGTGAGCAGCATGCCGACGAGCGCGGAGTGGAAGACCAGGTTGCCGGTCTCACGGAGATACCCGCGCTCGGCCGAGACCGACACGTCTCCGTTCCGGCCCTGGTAGAGCTCGGTCCGGTAGCCGGACTTCTTGAGCAGCGCGTGCGCCGACTCGATCGCGGTGCCGGCGTTGCCGCCCTCGAGGGTGACCTCGGTGTGCGCGGCGAGACGCTGAAGCCGGGCGGGGGTGCGCGGTGGCCGTGACCGCATCGCCTGGAAGTGGTGCTTGGTGCGCGGAACCACGCATCCGATCAGCGAGATGAACAGCAGCAGGTAGATGCTCGAGAACCAGACCGACCCGTAAACGTCGAACATCTGGATGCTGTCGAGCATCGGCGCGAGGTCGGGGTTGTCATCGAAGTACTGGATGACGCCGTTCGGGTCCGAGCTGCGCTGCGGCACGAGCGACCCGGGCACAGCGGCGATCGCCAGGAGCAGGAGCAACAGCAACGCCGTGCGCATGCTCGTGAGCTGCCGCCAGACGAAGCGCAGCGTGCCGACGAAACCGAGCTTCGGCTGCACGATGTCCTGGTTCGGGCGGTCCTGCTGCTGGCGCGCCCCCGCATCGACGTAATCAGATGGTCGTGACATAACCGTCGATCAGCACTCCGACTCGAGACATGAGCATTCCCCACAGGCCGGACACCATCAGCACGCCGATGAATACGAGCAGAAGGCCACCCGCCACGTTGATCGCGCGGATATGCCGCTTCAGGAATGCAACGGATCCGGTGACCCAGTTCAGGCCGGCAGCGACAAGGAGGAACGGGATGCCGAGGCCGAGGCAGTAGACGAGGCCGAGGAGCGCTCCACGTCCGGTGGATCCCGAGTTGAGGCTGAGCGCCTGGATCGCGATGAGCGTCGGGCCGAGGCAGGGCGCCCAGCCGATCGCGAACACGAGCCCGAGGATCGGTGCGCCCGCGAGCCCGGTTGCGGGGCGGAAGGATGACTTCACGGTGCGCTGCAGGAAGGAGAACTGGCCGACGAAAACGAGTCCCATGACAATCACCACGACGCCGAGCACGCGAGTGATGACATCCTCCCACTGCACGACGAAAGCGCCGATGGTGCCCGCGAACGCTCCGATCAGCACGAAGACGAGGCTGAAGCCGAGCACGAACAGCACCGCCCCGAGCATCACCCGTGAGCGGGCAGGGGCCTGCCTGGTGCGAGGGCCGTTCGACATGCCGCTGACGTAACCCAGGTAACCGGGCACGAGCGGCAACACACACGGGGACGCGAACGAGACGAGCCCCGCCAGCAGGGCGATGGGGATGGCTGCGAAAAGCTGCCCGTTGATGACGATCTCACCCGGATTCATGACGGCGCTCTACTCTTCGATCGCGTCGCTGATCAGCGTGCCGAGAATGGATGCTTCCTGCAACTGCCCCAGGATGCGGGCCGAGACCCGGCCCTCCTTGTCAAGGACGATCGTGGTCGGCACCGCTTTCGGTGGCACGGTTCCAGTGAAGGCGAGTTTCACGGCCCCGTCCTGCACGTCCATGATCGACGGGTAGGTGATGCCGTAGCTCTCGTTGAAGGACAGAGCGGTGTCGGGCTGGTCGTAGACGTTGACGCCGATGAACTGCGCGCCTTTGCCGTCGAACTCGGCGCTGAGTTCCTGGAGGTCGGGCGCCTCAGCCCGGCAGGGGGCGCACGCGGCGTACCAGAAGTTCACAACGAGCACCTCACCGGCGAAGTCCTCCGAGGAGATTTCCTCGCCGCCCTCGGTCGTGCCGGCGAAGCTGATCGACTCGCCGCGCTCCGACTCGGGGATCTCGGTGACGGATCCGTCGCCGGCGATGTATCCCTTGTTGCTTCCCTCTTTGTACTGCTCAGCGAGCGGGTCGCTGGCGCAGCCGGTGAGAAGAAGCGCGGCGGCGATGGCGGTCGCGACCACGCGCATCCGTCGTCTCATACCGCCCCCACGTCTGTGGCACCGGCCGCGAGAGCGCCGGCCGGGTCGGTGTAGCTGACCTCGGCGAAGACGCCGTCACGGTGTTCAAAAGTCGTGATGCTCGACAGGGCGCAGCGACGCTCGCGCGGGTCGTGCGGCAACTGGCCGTGTCCGAGCGCGGAGTGGACCATCCAGATCGGCAGCTGGTGGCTGACGAGGACGACGTCTCCGGACGGAGTCGACTCCCAGGCGTCGCGCACGGCATCGAGCATGCGAGCCACGATCGACACGTACGGCTCACCCCAGCTGGGCTTCTTCGGGTTCCTCAGCGCGATCCAGTTCGCGGGGTTCCGCAGAGCGAGGCGCATGACCGTGCCCTCGAAGTGGTTGGTGGGTTCGATGATCCGCTCATCGGTCTCGACCGCCACGCCGAACCGTTCCGATATCGGAACAGCGGACTCCTGCGCGCGCTGCAGCGGGGATGCCATCAGTCGCGTGATGTCGCGGCCCCGGTCGGCGAGCTCACCGGCCGCCGCTGCGGCCATCTGCTCGCCGAGTTCGGAGAGACGGTAGCCGGGGAGGCGTCCGTAGAGAACGCGCAAGGGATTATGCACCTCGCCGTGTCGGACGAGATGGATCTGACTGGCTACCACACCTCCCAGTCTACGTATCGTAGAACTCGGGTAAGTACCTGAGGCCCGAGCCCGCTCGTTCTCGCAGGAATCCGTCAGATAAGAACGCTCGCGTAAGCTTGACCCTCGTGACCACACGCGTATTGATCAAGAACCTGGCCGGCCTTCCCGAGGGTCCCGTCTCCGTCTCCGGATGGGTCGAGACCGTCCGCGACCAGAAGAAGGTGCAGTTCATCGTGCTGCGCGATGAGTCCGGCGCCGCGCAGCTGGTCAATCCGGCCGTTCGCGAACTGAACGACGAGGACGAGGCATCCGCGTCGAAGCTCGCCATCACCGAGTCCATCTCGGCCCTGACCCACGGTTCCTTCATCACCGTGACCGGCGCCCTGAAGAAGGACGAGCGCGTCAAACTCGGCGGGCTCGAGATCAAGATCGAGTCGCTCAGCGTCGTCGGTGAGGCGATCCCCGAGACGCCGATCGCCGCGGACTCCAGCCTCGACAAGCGCATGGACTGGCGCTTCCTCGACCTGCGGAACCCGAAGCAGAACCTCATCTTCCGCATCCAGACCACGTTCGAGCACGCGCTCCGCACCTACTGGATCGACAACGACTTCATCGAGCTGCACACCCCGAAGCTCATGGCATCAGCCAGCGAGTCACGCGCCGAGCTGTTCGAGATCGAGTACTTCGACACCAAGGCCTACCTGGCCCAGAGCCCGCAGTTCTTCAAGCAAATGGCACAGCCGGCCGGTTTCGGCAAGGTTTTCGAGGTCGGGCCGGCGTTCCGCGCCGACCCGTCGTTCACTTCGCGTCACGCCACCGAGTTCACCTCCATCGACTCCGAGGTGAGCTGGATCGACTCGCATGAGGACGTCATGCAGCTGCATGAGGACCTCATCGTCGCTGGCTTCACCGCCGTCAAGGCCAAGCACGGCGACGAGATCAAGGCCCTGTTCGACGTCGAGGTCACCGTTCCGTCCACCCCGTTCCCCCGCATCCCGCTGGCCGAAGCCAAGCGCATCGTCGCCGAGCGCGGCTATGAGGTTCCCCGCGCCGATGACGACATGGACCCCGAGGGCGAACGGCAGATCTCGGCGTATGTCGCCGAGAGGTTCGGCCACGAGTTCGTGTTCCTCACCGACTACGCGTCGAGCATCCGGCCGTTCTACCACATGCGCCACGACGGCGACACGTCGATCACGAAGAGCTACGACCTCATCTTCAACGGAGTGGAAATCTCGACAGGCGCCCAGCGTGAACACCGCGTCGACGTGCTCATCGAGCAGGCGAAGGAGAAGGGCCTCGACCCGGAGGAACTCGACTTCTACCTCGACTTCTTCCGCTACGGTGTTCCGCCGCATGGCGGCTTCGGCATGGGTCTGGCTCGTGTGCTGATGCTGATGCTGCACGAGACGTCGATCCGCGAGGTCACCTACCTGTTCCGCGGCCCGACCCGCCTGCTGCCGTAGGCGCTCTTGACGCGCTGCTCCCGGTCGCGAGTTCACCCGTTGCGGTCGGATGCACCCGTTACGCCGGGTGTTTTGGTCCGGAGCGAGTGAAACCGTTCGTGATCGCGCCGTCACACCGTGACGACGGGGACGCGGGCTTATCGACCGACGGATGCCGGAGCATCCGTTCGCGCGCTACTCGCGGTCGCCAAGACACCCGTTCCGGTCGGATTCACTCGGCGTAACGAGTGAACCGGTCCGGAACGGGTGAATTCGTCGGCGAAAGAACGAGTCAGACCTCGACGTCGACGGCGACGCGGTCCTCGCGCACCTGGCCGATGTACTTGCCGACCCGCTGGTGCTCCGGGTGCACCGAGTAGCGCTCGAGCGCGTCGGCGTCGTCGAAGTCGGCGACGAGCACGACATCCCAGTTCACTTCGGGGAACAGCACGTTCTTGCCGACCTGGAGCGCCCGGATCTCGGGGATCAGCGCGGGCAGCTCGTTCATCTGCCTGGCGATCTCGGCGGCGTGTTCGGACTTGGTGGCGGCATCCGTTGCGGCGAGTTTCCAGCAGACGATGTGGCGGATCATGGCAGCTCCAGAAGTGCGGTGGTCAGGCGAACCGGATCGATCCGCCAGTAGTTGTGGACCCGCCCGTTGATGAGCAGAACGGGGATCTCTTCGGCGTACTTGGCGTTCAGCGCCGCGTCGTCGAGGATCGAAATCTCGTCGAGCGTCAGGGCCGGAGCATCCGGTCGGGATTGGAGCTCGACCATCACCCGGGTGACGACCGTGCGAGCGTCGTCACAGAGATGACAGCCCGGTTTGCCGATGAGGGTGAGGGATGCGGTTTCCACCGTCCCAGCCTAACTACTCGAAGTGCGCGACGAGCGAGTCGACCACCCGGTGCCAGTGGCCGAGCATCATGCGACGTTCGTCGCGGTCGGCGAGGTCCTCGTGGTGGATCTCGATCGTCGTCCCAGCCGCGGACTTCGTGACGCTGAGCTGCAGTGTGGTGTCGTGGGGCCAGTCCTCGGGCTGCCAGGTGAGGCGGACGTGCTTCTTCTGCTCGAAACCGCGGATGGTGCCGCGGACGCCGTCGTTCGTGCGGTAGCGCACGCCCTTCTTGGCGGGTAGCTCGGTGATCTCGCCGAGCCACATCGGCAGGCCTTCGCCGAGAAGGTAGGCCCAGACCTCGGCCACCGGTGCTGCGACGGTCTTGCGAACGCCGACATCCCAGCCGGCATCCTTGCTGTGCCTGGTGGTGTCGTTCGATTCGCTCATGTACTCGAGCTTAATGCTTACAATTCTCGGACGAGACCGATGGCGCTGGAGGCATCATGACCCTGACACACGTGAACCCGTCGACCATGCACAAGAACCCCTATTTTTCGCAGGCGACCCTCGTCGACGGGGGTCGGCTTCTGTTCATCGGTGAGCAGAACGGGGTGGATGCTTCGGGTGAGATCGTGCCCGGAGGCGCAGGCCCGCAGGCGGCCCAGGCGGTCGAGCAGGTCAAGGCGATCCTGGACGATGTGGGCGCCGACACCTCCGCTGTCGCCAGGCTGACCGTCTACTTCTCGAAGGATGTGACGCTCGACGAGGTGTTCGGGCCCGCGATCGAACGGTGGGGCTCGCAGCCGACGGCGATCACGGTGCTGCAGGTCCATGCGCTCGGCCGGGCAGGTGCCCTCGTTGGCATTGAAGCGGTGGTCAGCCTGCCGCCGCTCAATGCTGTCGACCACACGCTCCCGAGCTCGGTCGTCGGCACGGCGCCGACCCCGCAGGTGGAGTAGCCCCGGACCGTCAACCGGAAGCATGCCTCGAGAATGGGCCGATTCTCCTGTCGAGCGTGCACGATGCACAAAATCTCCTGTTGGCGGCGTCGTCCGCGACCCTCAGGCCCCGTAGCGAGCGTGCGTGGCTTCGGAGATTCCGGCGTGCGACACCAGAAAGCAAGGGGTCACGCCAATCGTGCGTAGAATCTCCGCAGTTGCGAACGTCGCCCCGATCGGTCGAGAGCTACCGGCCCGCGATAACCGCTCCGGATTCGTCGATCGAGACCGGCTCGCCGCTAAAGCTCAGGCCCCGAACGGACAACGGGCTGCCCAGCGCACCCGGGGATGCCGACAAGGCGCCGTCCCCGTGCTCCAGTCCAAGACTCGCGCCGAGCACGGCGATCGAGGCCGCCGCCGCCCAGGCTTGTGGCCGGCACGCCGCCGGATACGGCACCGGCCGTGAGAAGGCACCAGCCGGATCTCCCGCATAGAGTTCCGGCATCCGATATCCGAACGCGGATGCCGCTGCCAGCAGCCCACGGATCAGTTCGCCGGCCTCCGCGTGGCGGCCTTCTCGCACCAGCCCGCTGATCGCGATCGCGGTGTCATGGGTCCACACGCTGCCGCCGTGATAGCTGAGCGGCCAGTAGCCGGCCGAGTCCGTCGACATGGTCCGCAAACCGAAGCCTGAGTTGAGCTCGGAGGACACGAGCCGCGCCGCCACCCGGGCGGCCTGGTCGGCGTCGAGAAGACCCGTCCCGAGCAGATGCCCGATGTTGCTGGTCAGCGTGTCGACCGGGCGCTTGTGCGCGTCGAGCGCGATAGCGGGATAGGAACCGACCGCGTCGGAGACCCAGAACGCATCGTGGAATGTCGCTTTCAGGTCCGCAGCCCACGCCCTCCGCGCCGCGGGCTCGCCGACACCGAAATGTTCGAGCAGGTCAGCGCCGTGCATCGCCGCCTCGTAGGCGTATGCCTGGACTTCGCAGAGGGCAATGGGCCCTTCGGCGAGCGTTCCGTCACGCCATTGCACCGAGTCACCGGAGTCTTTCCAACCCTGGTTCGCGAGCCCGTGCCCGGTTTCGTCGACGTACTCAAGCAGCCCGTCGCCGTCTGCGTCCCCGTAGTCCCTCATCCAGTCGAGCGCCCGCTCGAGATTCGGCAGCAGTGAACGGACCTCGTCCTCAGGCATCCCCCAGCGCCACGCATCATGGAGCAGGCACACCCACAGGGATGTCGCGTCGATGGTGCCGTAGTACAGCGGCGGCAAGGTGACGCCGGCGCCGAGAGACAGGGCCTCCCGCCGCAGCTCGTGCATGATCTTGCCCGGCTGCTCCGCCGTTTCGGGCACCCGCTCAGCACCCTGCAGCCCGGCAAGGACCCGGAGGGTGTCACCGGCAACGGCGGTGCCGAGTGGCAGCAGAAAACGCGCGGCCCAGATCGAGTCACGGCCGAAAAGCGTGAAGAACCAGGGCGCTCCCGCGGCGAGGAACTGCCCCGCCGACTCCCCCGTCGTGAGACGGAGAGCGTCAAGGTCGTCGAGCGACTGCGCCACCCACCGGGTAAGCCGATCGTCGCCGGATGTGATCTCCGGGACGCTCCACGGGACCGTAGCCGGGGCACCGGCGACGACCGATGACGTATCGGCGGCCTCCAGGGACCAGCCGACGGACACACCGCCTTTGGCCGGAATGGTGACGTCCCAGCGCATCTCGAGAGTGTCTCCTCGAACGGTCAGCGTCGCATCCGGGGCGCTCAGCGACACAGACACCGAACCGGACTCCCACGTCGCCGACTGCCCATCGGGCTGAATCGGAACCGGCGACGACGCTCCACCCATCTTCACCGTTTCCATCGCGGCGAGGTCGGCCGCGAGCGACACAGTGACGGTTGTCGTCACATCCGTCTTCAGGGTCGACTCGAGGACGAACTCCTCGCCTGCACCGCCGACCCGGAGCACCCTCTCCTGGCAGACGCGTACCCGCGGGTCTGCCTCCGCATCGTCGAGGTGTCGAAGCAGAGAGACGAAACGGGCCCGGTCGGATCCCCGAGGAACGACCGCGATGTGCTCGCCTGGCTGCCCGCCGTAGGCGACGCTGAGGGCTGAAACCACGCGCACGTCGCCGAGATAGATCCCATGGATGGGCCATGCCCCGATGCTGCCGTCCGCGGACGACCACGCCTGCATCGGGGCACGGAGCAGGACGAATTCGCTGTGTAGGAGCGGTTGCAGGGGAACGGGCATGCGGAAGCCTCCAGGGAGAACGAGGGACAGGAACAGGTGATCTCCGGTTAGCCCTTCACAGCCCCCTCACTCGCGTTCATGATCTTCTTCTGGAAAATGAAGAACAAAACGGCGACCGGGATCGTCATGATCGCCGCAGCCGCGAGCTTGATCGGATACTGGGTTCCCTGACTCAGCTGGCCGGAGGCGAGAGACGCCACACCCTTGGTCAGCGTCACCAGATCGGGCGACTGGCTGGCGACGATGAAGTGGCTGAGCTCGTTCCACGATCCCTGGAAGGACAGGATGATGATCGTGACGAGGGCGGGGCGGGCCATCGGCAGCACCACTGACCAGAACACCCGGAAGGTGCCGGCACCGTCGATGCGCGCCTGCTCCTCCACGCTGATCGGGATCGACTCGAAAAAATTCTTCATGATGAAGATGCCTGCGGCGTCGGTGAGCAGCGGCACGATCATCCCGACGTAGCTGTCGTAGATACCGAGCTGGTTGATGACGAGAAACTTCGGGATGAGCAGCACGACGCTCGGCACGCTCATCACGGCGATCAGACCGGCGAACATCAGGGCGCGCCCGCGGAACTGGAGCCGGGCGAGGGCGTAGCCGGCGAGCGAGTTGAAGAACACCCGGCCGAGGGTGACCACCACCGTGACGAACGCAGAGTTCGCGAACCACAACGGGAAGTCCGAGTTGAGGAACAGCCGCTGGTAGGCGGCCGTCGTCCAGGTCGCCGGAATCAGCGACAGCGGGTTCACGGCAGCTTCAGCGTCCGTCTTGAACGACGTCGCCACCTGGATGAGGAACGGGAAGATGTAGACGATCGCGAGCGCGACGAGCAGGGCATAGAGGAACGATCGACCGGCGATGACCTTCGTGGAGGGACGGTCGCGCCGTCTCTTCGGTGCGGATGCCACGGGTCGGGTTGCCGTGGGTGCCGCGGATGCCGTGGCGGTCATCGTTTCCTCCCAGAGGTTTCGGGAACGGCAACCGGGGCCGGCCTGCCATCGGATGACGCCGGGGGCAGCGCGTAGAGGCGTGCGCGCCGTTTCGACACCTCCCGTTCGGCGAGGACCCAGCGCTGAATCAGGGTGAAGAACACAATGATCGCGAAGAGGATGAACGCGATCGCCGCGCCCTGTCCCCACTGCTGGTTGTTGAAGGCGGTCTGGTACGAGAGGAACGCGGGGGTGAGCGTCGTCTTGCCCGGGGCGCCGCGTGTTCCGGTGTAGATCTGGTCGAAGACCTGCCAGCATCCGATCA
Source organism: Mycetocola sp. (assembly GCF_046716805.1). Lineage (GTDB taxonomy): Bacteria > Actinomycetota > Actinomycetes > Actinomycetales > Microbacteriaceae > Mycetocola_A. Next base: position 18,327 of record NZ_JBKJWH010000112.1, read on the forward strand.
GGCCGAGGGTCAGCACGGTGAAGAGTGTCGGCCGCAGTTGAGGGAGGGTCACCTGCCAGAACCGCTGCCATCCCGTTGCGCCGTCCACCATCGCCGCTTCGGTAACATCTCCACCGAGGTTTTGCAGGGCTGCGATGAACAGCAGCATGAACGTGCCGCTCGTGGTGAAGACTGCCATCAGCACGAACGCGAACATCGCCACGCTCGGCCCTCCGAGCCAGTCCCACCAGGTCACGCCGAGGGCGGTGTTCTGCGTGAGGGCGTCAGGGCCGCTGGTAGCGCCGAAGTGGAAGATCCCCCGTGGCTCGTTGAACCAGTTCGGTCCATTGATTCCGACGAACGACATCAACCTGTTGACAGCGCCGGTGTTGTTGAAGAGGAACAGCCAGAGCACGGTGATGGCGACGGAACTGGTGACCGACGGAAAGTAGAACGCCGTTCGGAAGAAGCCGCGCCCTTTGAGCACCTGCCGGTTCACGAGCACAGCCAGGAACAGAGAGAGCGCCGTCTGCAACGGGACCACGAGCACGACGTACCACGCATTGTTTTTCAGCGCGATTCCGAAGTCGCGCTCCGCGAGCCCCCCACCGGCGAGGAGTGCCGAGTAGTTGTCGAAGCCGACGAAGTTGACGGTCGACGAGAACGGGCTTCCCCGGCCGGTCCAGTCGGAGAAGCTCACCCACAGAGCCATCAGCACCGGAACGACGAGGAAGAGACCGAGCAGGAGAAGCATGGGGGCTGTGAACAGCCACCCGGACGCGGCCTCCCCGCGCCGGATTCCGGCGCGGGGCGACCGACTGGCGGTCTTTGCCATGGTTCGCTACTTCAGCAGCGCTTCGATGTTGGACTGGGCCGTATCGAGGATCGCCTTCGGGTCACCGGTTTTCAGCCCTTCGATCTTTGAGTTGATGTCGGTGATGATGTCAGGCGCTCCCTGGAGCGTCGGCACACCCTTGGCATATTCGGCGCCGTTCAGGAACGGAACCAGCGTCGGGTTGGCTGCCCTCCACTCTTCTGCCGCGGACTGGATGGACGGCATCGGCCCGAACGCCGTCGAGAACGCGAGCTGGCTCTCGGCGCTGGTGAGGTGCTCGACGAGCTCGAGTGCCGCTTGCTGGTTCGGGCTGTCAGCGGCGATGCCCCAGCAGTTGGTGAACTGCATGGTCCCCTTGCCTGCCGGCCCTTCGGGCAGCTCAGCGATCGTGTACTTCACATCCGGGAAATCGTTCGTCATGGCGCCGGTGATCCAGTTGCCTTCGATCGTCATGGCGCCGAGGCCCTTGCCGAACGCCTCGCCGCCCCATCCGGCACCGGCATCCTTCGCGAACTTCAGGGTGCCATCGTTGAGCATTTTCTGAACGAAGGTGAGTGCTTCGACGTTCTCTTCCGTGTTCGCCGTGGCTTCAGTGTTGTCGTCGTTCGTGAGGCTGCCGCCGGCCTGGGCCATGAAAGCACCCACCCGCTGGTATTCCCCTCCGATGACGAGCCCGGTGCGCTCCGGCGTGGTGAGGGTCTTGCTGACCGCTTCGAGTTCTTCCCAGGTGGTCGGGATGTCGTCATCCGTGAGTCCTGCCTGGGCCCAGATGTCTGTGTTGATTTCCAGAGCGAGGGTGGAGAAGTCTTTCGGGGCGCAGTAGAAGTCCCCCTCGTACGTGAACGAGTTCACGAGGGTCGGGTAGAAGTCGTCTTTGTTCTCGAGCATGTCCCCGTAGGCCAGGAGCGACCCGTTCGACGCGTACCCGGGGAGGCCCTCGGAGGAGAGGTAGAAGAGGTCGGCGGGCTTGCCGGAGGAAAAGCCCTGCGACAGCTGCTGGGGCAGGTCGCTCGCGACGCTCACCTTGGCGTCGGTGCCGGATGAATCGGACCAGGCCGCCACGGCATCGTTGACCGCGTCGGTCTCTGCCTGCCCGCTCGAGCCGATGAGTACCGTCAGCGCGTCGTCCGACGAGGTGAGTTCGCCGCCGTCTGCCCCGGGCTCGGGCGATTCGTTGAATCCTGAGCCACAACCGGTGAGCACGAGGGTGCCTGCGGCGGCCAGGGCGCCAGCCGTGAGCCAGCGGGAGGTGCGTCTTTGCATGGGAGTCTCCTTGGTGTGGATTTGATCGATCAAACGGTGCAACGCTGCTGTGCATTTGATCGATCAAACTGATGGGGAAAAGATATGCTTCCCTCCCAACCCTGTCAATCCTCTTGCCGCTGCGCAGCCGTCGTGCTGCGGTACCCTGACTGAAGTTGATCGATCAAACGGAGGCGACATGTCACGACTGCCGACCGTGTCAGACGTGGGGCGTGAGGCTGGGGTATCGCGGCAGACGGTCTCGAATGTGCTGAACTCCCCCGACCTCGTCAAACCGGCCACCCGGGAGAAGGTGGAGGCGGCGATCGCCTCGCTCAACTACCGGCCCCACGCATCCGCCCGCCGGCTCCGCACCCGCAAAAGCTCGACCCTCGGCATCCGCCTCGACCCGATCACGAACGGCATATCCGGTTCGGTGCTCGACCGGTTCCTGCACGCGCTGACCGAGCAGGCGGATGCCCGCGGGCTGCGGGTCATGCTCTTCACTGCCACCGATCCCGACGACGAGATCCGCCAGATCTCGCGGCTACGGGACGGCGCCGACGTCGACGGCTTCGTACTGACGTCGACGTTCTACGAGGACCCACGGACTGAGTGGTTGATCCAGCACGACGTACCGTTCGTGACATTCGGACGCCCGTGGGGGATCGACGACCTCAACGATCCCCGTCACCTGTGGGTCGATGTCGATGGCTGGAACGGCGTGCATGATGCCACCGTCCATTTCCTCGACGCGGGTATCAGCCACGTCGCCTACCTGGGCTGGCCGCCCCACTCGGGCATCGGCGACGACCGCCGCCGCGGCTGGCGTGACGCCATGCTGCACGGCAGTGGCCTCACACCGGATGCTGTCGACCGGCTCGATCTGCAGGCTCACGACGATGTCACCGACGGAAGCGCCGCGGTCCGGGCCCTGCTGGACGGCGGACACCGTGTCGACGCCATCGTGTGCGCAAGCGACACCCTTGCCCTCGGCGCCATGCTTGCGACCCGCGCGCGGGTTCCAGTGATCGGCTACGACAACACACCGGTGGCCGAGGCCATCGGGCTCTCGAGCGTCGAACAGCCGCTCATCGAGGTAGCCGCCGGGGCGCTCGACCTGCTGCTCGGACCGGAGGGGCGGGAGATCGTCGGCTGGGATGAGAACTCCAGCGACCCGCGCCACCGCCTGTATCGGCCTCAGCTCGTGGTGCGGACTCCAACGGCGATCACGCTGGCCCGCGGTGACACTTCCCCGTGAGCGGGTACGCCAAAAAGCGCCAGTCCGAAATGGCCTGACGCTTAACTGGTGCGTTGCGACTTACTTCTTGTTGCGACGCTGGTGACGAGTCTTACGAAGCAGCTTGCGGTGCTTCTTCTTCGCCATGCGCTTGCGGCGTTTCTTGATTACAGAACCCATTAATTACCTCACAAAGGTTGGCCGTGGCCGCGAATGCCACGGCCGGCAGAAAAAAATGCCTCGGAGCAGTCTAGCTGATCCTCGAGGTGCAAGCTCCCACGCCGAAGTCAGCCAGTGTCAGCTACGTGAGTGGAGACCACCTGTGCGACAGCCGACTCTGGAACTCGAAATGACCGCCCGAATCGGATGGCCGGTAACTCGCCCGCGTGAACCATGCGATAGACAGTCATCTTCGAGACCCGCATCATGTCGGCAACCTCGGCAACGGTCAGAAAACGAACGTCTTCTAATCCGTGAGCCATGGGATCTCCTGAAGGGCGTGTGGCTGGTGTTGCCGTGATCGTGCGCCCACTTTAGCTCCCGCGAGCTCCCGGTGTCGAGGGTCGGTCTACTTGCCGAGCTTCTTGCTCACGGCCTGCACGGCCGAGGAGACGCGGTGGGTGGTGTCCGCGACGGCGTGCCCGATGGCATCCGCCATTTGCTTCGCCTGATCGGTCAGTGCATGCTCACCAAGCCCGACGGCCTCGGCGATGTCGAAGTCGACGCTCAGAAAAGGGATGAGCCAATCCTCGACGGTTTCCAGCGGGCTGTACTCGAGCCGGTAGTAGCGGTGCTGCCCCTCCTCGCGCACGGCGACGAGACCGGCCTCACGCAGAACCTTGAGGTGCTTCGACACCGTCGGCTGGCTGAGGCCAAGTGCGGTGACGATTTCGGAGACGCTCGTTCCGCCGTGCGAGATCGTCGAATCGCTCTCGTACCGGTCGAGGAGGATCTGCAGGATGTCACGCCGTGTGGCGTCTGCAATCACGTCAAAAATGTCAGCCATGGCACAAGGCTAGTGACTCTCAGCACGGAGTACCATGACAACGGTCCCAAACCAAGCCAAGAACGGGGGAACCGTGGCAGGCAGTATCACCGACGCTCGGTCCCATATTTTGGTCCGCTCCGGATTCGCCCGGGTACGGGAGCTGGTCGACAACTTCACCGGCGAATCTCCGTCGCGCTTCGCCATCCTGATCTTCTCTGCGCTGATCCTCGTGTTCACGCTGTTGTTCTCGCTGCCGATCGCGTCGGCCTCCCGAACGTGGACTCCCCTCGCCGACTCCTTCTTCACTGCGGTGTCCGTCATTTGCGTCACCGGGCTCTCCACCGTCGACATGGCGACGCATTGGTCGGTCGTCGGCCACGTCCTCGTGTACGTCGGTGTCCAGATCGGCGCGGTCGGTGTGCTGACGCTCGCCTCCATCCTCGGCATGGTGATCTCCCGCCGGCTTGGCCTGCGGGCGAAGCTGATGGCAGCGAGCGACTCCAACCCGATGCGAGGGCACCGCGGCCCCGTCGCCGAAGGCCAGGCCGTCCGGCTCGGCGAGATCGGCAGCATGCTCGCGACTGTGGCGCTGAGCCTTGTCGTCATCGAGATCGCCATCGCCATCCTGCTGTTCCCCCGGATGCTCATCGACGGCATCCCGATCGGCGACGCCATCTGGCACAGTTTCTACTACTCCGCCATGGCGTTCACCAACACCGGGTTCACGCCGAACGCCGAAGGTCTCGGCACCTTCGCCAACGACTACTGGTTCCTGTCGATCCTCATGGTCGGCGTGTTCCTGGGCGCCCTCGGCTTCCCCGTCATCTACGCCCTCAAGCGTCACCTCTTCCACACCCGGTTCTGGTCGCTGCACGTCAAGCTCACTGTCGTCACCACGCTCGTCCTGCTGTTCCTCGGCGCCGGCGTCTTTGCCTTGCTCGAATTTGACAATCCGAAAACCTTCGGCGCGCTGAACGCCAGCGACACGGTGTTCCAGTCGATGTTCCTGTCGATGATGACCAGGTCGGGCGGGTTCGCGTCCATCGATATCGCCGACCTGAACGGCTCGAGCCTGCTCGTCGCCGACATGCTCATGTTCATCGGAGGGGGCTCGGCGTCCACCGGAGGTGGCATCAAGGTGACGACACTCGCCGTCATCTTCCTCGCCGCCATGGCCGAGGCGAAGGGCAGCCCGGACATGGAGGCCTTCGGTCGCCGCGTTCCGCCCGACGTACTGCGGGTCGCCCTCAGCGTGGTGCTGTGGGGCGCCACCATCGTCGCCCTGTCGTGCATCATCCTGCTGCAGATGACCAAGGCTCCTCTCGACCATGTCCTCTTCGACGTCATTTCGGCGTTCGGTACTGTCGGGCTGTCCACCGGTCTCGCGGCGGAGCTCGACGACCCCGCGAAGTATGTGTTGGCGATGACGATGTTCCTCGGCCGAGTTGGTACAGTGACACTCGCTGCGGCGGTCGCCGCGACAACGAGCTCCAAGCTGTACCGGAGACCCGAAGAAAGGCCCATTGTTGGTTGATCGGATCAAGCACGATGCCCCCGTCCTCATCATCGGGCTCGGTCGATTCGGAGCAGCGTGCGCCGGCGAGCTCGATCGGCTGGATCGTGAGGTTCTCGCCATCGATGAAGGCGCCGAACTCGTGCAGAAGTGGTCCGAGCGGATCACGCACACTGTGCAGGCAGACGCCCGCAACATCGAGGCGCTCAAGCAGGTAGGTGCCCAGGACTTCTCCATCGCCGTCGTCGCCGTCGGCTCGTCGATCGAGGCGAGCGTGCTCATCACTGCCAACCTCGTCGACCTCAAGATCCCTCAGATCTGGGCCAAGGCCGTTTCGCAGTCGCACGGCAAGATCCTGGCCCGGGTCGGGGCCAACCACGTCATCTACCCTGAAGCCGAGGCCGGTGAACGTGTCGCCCACCTCGTGAGCGGCCGGATGCTCGACTTCATCCAGTTCGATGACGACTTCGCCCTCGTGAAGATGTACCCGCCCAAGCCGATCCGGGGTCTTCCCCTCGGCCAGAGCGGCGTTCGTTCGAAGTACCGCATCACCGTCGTCGGCGTGAAATCTCCGGGCAAGCCGTTCACGTACGCCACCGCGGAGACCATCGTCACCGACCACGACCTCATCATCGTGTCCGGCACGACCGGCGACATCGAGAAATTCGCGTCGCTGACGAGCTAACGGCAGCCGCGAATTCACCTGCTCCGGACCGGATCATCCGGTGCGCCGCGTGGTTACGTCCGGATCGCGTGAACTCGTGGCGATGTGACCGGGCGGGCCTGGCCCGAAACGATCAGGCGCCCGCCGCGAGTTGCTTCGCCCGCTCGAGCGCAGCATCCGTCGCCTCATCGAAGATCGACGTGAGGCCGGCTTGCTGCAGCACCGCCACGGCGCGCTCGGTGGTGCCGTTCGGGCTGGTGACCTGGATGCGCAGCTGCTCGGGGGTCTGATCGGACTGAGCGAGCAACTCGGATGCCCCCAGGAACGTCCCGTTCACGAGCACGGCAGCCTGCTCGGCGGTGAAGCCCTTGGAGACGGCGGTCTTCGTCAGTTCCTCGATCAGCAGAAAGACATAGGCGGGGCCTGAGCCGGAGATCGTGCTGAGGGCGTCGAGCTGGCTTTCGGGAACATCGACGACGGTGCCGACGGTTTCGAAGACGGCACGGGCGACCGCGAGGTCCTCGTCGCTCGAGCGCGTGCCTGCTGACAGTCCGGTAACCCCACGGCCAACCAGGGCCGGCGTATTGGGCATCGAGCGCAACACGGCGATGGTTTCGGGCAGAAGCGACTCGAAGGTTGCCACGGTCACTCCGGCGGCGACGCTGACGACGATCGTGCCCGGCTCGAGCGCGTCGGCGATCTCTCGCAGCAGGTCGGGCACCATTGCGGGCTTCACGGCGACCAGAACAACACGAGCGCCGGCCACCGCGGCGCGGTTTGCGTCCGGCTGGTCCTCGAGGGCGAGCGAGGTGACGCCGGGCAGCTTCGCCAGTTCGGCGGCCTTGCTGCGGGTGCGGTTCGTGACGCGGATGCCTCCGGTCACGGTCACTCCCGGCTGCAGCAGCCCGGACAGGATCGCCGACCCCATCGAGCCGGTGCCGAGAATCGCAATGCTGGGGATCGTTCCGTCGTCGCTCACCCTGCCAGTGTATGGGTCGGCCCCATGGCGTCGCCCGACGGGGTGATCATTCGATCTTCGCAAATGGCTCGCAACACTGATGTGATGTCTCATGAGCCGCCGGGGTGCTTGTGCGCCCATTGAACGACTGCCCGCCGCTCGCCGCGCGCTGTCTGTCTTCGCGACCTCAGCCGTCAGCCGGTGACGAGGTCATTGGCCGCACACAACACCGGAAACCCGATCCGAACATCGGATCCGATGTCCCCGGTGACCGTGAACACGGCGCTCGCCCCCGCGACGAGGGTGACCAGCCCCCGATCGACGGATGCCGCGGCATCCAGTCTGTCCGCCTGGATGACGATGTCCTTGACGAGCGACGTCGCCGTCACCGTCATCCGGAGCCCGGTCGGCATCCGCTCGGTCGAGACTTCCACCGCCTCGGACGTGGGCAGCAGCGACAGGTCGGGATCCTCCGCGAAATACCAGAAGGCGGGTGTGGCATCGGCACCGGTCGCCGACACGAATTCGCCGGAGGCATCCGTCGCCGTGCTCACGCGCGTGTCGAGATCGACGTGGGCGATCCCGCGCGGCTCGACGTCGAGTTGGATGAGCTGACTGGCGAGCTCCGTCCCGTCGAACGCCTGGCGCGTGACGCGCACGGTGTCGCGCCACCGGTCAGCTGAGTCGTTGTGGGCGACGAGGGTCGGTCGGCCGTCGCGCGGCTGGAAAGTGATCAGACGGTCGGCGAAGGCGTGTTTGAGCGCGTGCCACAGTGGTTTGCGGTGGCCGGCGTAGTCGACTGCGGCCCAGGAGATCACCGGCCAGTTGTCGTTGAGCTGCCAGACGATCGAGCCGCTGTTCAGGGGCGTGAGCGACCGGAAATGCTCGATCCCGAACCGGAGAGCCCGCGCCTGGTTGAGCTGGGTCGCCCAGTGCCATTCCTCGATCGAGCGCGGGGCAGGCAGGTGCTCGCCGAGTCCGCGTTCGAGCTTGAGGTTGCCGTCGGCGGCTTTCTGGTGGACGAGCATCTGCTCGCCGTACGGGTCGAGGGGCTTGTCGTGAACGGATGCCGTGAGCGTCGACCATGCGGGCGGCCCCTGGAACCCGAACTCACTCGCGAATCTCGGCCGGTAGTCGCCGTACGCCGTGTAGTCCCTGTCGTTCCACACATCCCAGATGTGGGTCGTGCCGTGGCGGGAGTCGTTCGGGTGCGCGTACCGCGTGTACGAGAATGGGCTCCCTGGCGAGTACGGGGTGCTCGGATCGAGTTCGGCCACCAGCGCCGGGAGCAGGTCGAAGTAGTACCCCTCGCCCCACGTCTTGCTGCCGAGCTGCTGACGCCATCCCCATTCGACGTAGGCCCAGATGTTCTCGTTGCAGCCGTTCCAGAGCGCGAGACTGGGGTGGCTGCTCAGTCGGGTGATGTGCTCACGGGCCTCCGCTTCGACTTCGCTCCGCAACGGGTCCTCCTCGGCATAGGCGGCGCAGGCGAACAGGAAATCCTGCCAGACGAGCACGCCGAGTTCGTCGCACGCATCGTAGAAGTCATCGGACTCGTAGAGGCCGCCTCCCCAGACCCGAAGCAGGTTCATGTTCGCGTCGACGGCATCCGCAATCCTGGACCGGTAGCGGTCGCGGGTGATCCGCGTGACGAACGCATCGTCGGGAATCCAGTTGGCACCGCGGATGCCGATCAGGGTGCCGTTGACCGTGAGGTGGAACCTGGAGCCGTGCTCATCCGCCGCCGTGTCGAGTACGACGGTGCGGAATCCGACCCGGCTCCTCCAGGTGGCATCGCCCGCGGTCACCTCGACGTCAGAGAGCGGCTGGTCGCCGTAGCCGCGGGGCCACCACAGGGCGACCGTTCCGGCGTCGACGCGGAGGACGGCATCCGTTTCGCCTGGCGCAACCTGGACCGTCTCGGTGTGCCCGTTCACGGTGACGGAGACGTCGGCCGCTGCGGCGCCGGCCGCCCATTCGAGCCCGACGTGCGCGGTGAGGATGCCCGCGGTTCCGTCGACGTCGGCGAGGGGGCGCACCGAGGCGATGCGCACGCCCGACCATGACTCGATGCCGATCGACTTCCAGATGCCGGAACTCGAGACGTCGATGCCCCAGTCCCAGCCGAAGTTGGAGGCGACTTTGCGGATCGCGTTGAACGGATGGTGCATCACCGTCGGTCGTTCGCCGAGGAGTGCCTCCTGCTCACGGGCGAATTCGATCGGCGATCGGAAATCGACGACCAGCTCGTTCTCACCGTCCCGAAGCAGCGCGGCGACGTCGAAACGGTAACTTCGGTGCTGATTCTGAGTACGGGCGACCTCCACCCCGTTGAGGGTGATGGCCGCCGCGGTGTCGAGGCCGTCGGCGACGAGGTCGTGGCGGTCGGCGTCGTTCGGTGTCCAGGAGAACGTGGTGCTGTAACGCCAGTCGCAGTGGCCGATCCAGGCCTGCACCTTCTCGTTGACGCCGTCGAACGGGTCGGCGATGAGGCCGGCGGCGAGCAGGTCGAGTTGCACTTCGCCGGGCACGACGGCGGGAATGTCCCTGCCGGTGACGCCGGCGTCGATCGGACCGGAGACGGCGCGGAGAACCCAGCTCGTGCCGTCGGCGGAGTTCAGGGAGGTAAGTGTCACGTGCGGATCTCTTCTCTGAGTTCGGTGCCGCCGCTGCCGGCAGCAGGGTGTAGTCAACCATGCCGCTTGCGGCCGCGGCCACCGTCTGGTCCCGGCCGCTTTCATTGTGCGCACATCGACGTCACAGTCCTGTTTCGGGTCGATGTGCGCACAGTCAACGCTCGGCAGGCCGACACCGCGGAACCGCTCGAGGAATCAGCCGCGCCAACCCCTGCTGTGCAGCGCGGCGCGCACACGGCGCACGAGTTCGGCCGGGGTTTCCAGCAGTGTCGCAGTGACCTGAATGACGATCCAGCCTTCAACGCGCAGCCGCTCGATGCGCTCGATGTCCCGGGCATACCGATTCGCATGCTGTCGCCCCTGGTACTCGATCGCTACTCGGTACGTGGGGTAGCTGAGGTCGATGCAGCCCAGGTGCTCCCCGTAGGCGTCGAAGTAGTCGCGGTTCAGCACCGGTTCGGGCAGGCCCGCGGTGACGAGATGACATCGAGTCAACGATTCGGCTCGCGACCACGAGTCCTGCCGGATGAGGGGAAGCGCCTGACGCAGTCGCGCCGCACCGGCGCGGCGTCCCGCGTCCAGCGCAGCCCCCAGTTGGTTCGGTGTCGCGAGTGGTTTCCTTCCGGCATTGACACGGAAGTACCCCTCCGCGCGCCACTCACGCACGAAGAAGTCGCCAAGCGCGACGAGGTCGAACACCTCGAGGTGGCCGAGCATTGCCCAGGTCGACGCGGGCGAGGCGACATGCACTCCGTCATACAGGACGACGGATGCCTGCCCCCGACGCAACCGGTGACCCCGGACGCCCTTGGATCGAGGCGCCGCCGCCGGATCCGGGACACTGACATGGATGCCACGATCCGGCGACAACGGCAGCGGTGCACCCCAGAGCAGGGCCGCGGTTTCATGGCTGAAGAACTCGACGTCCCGCATCCGGTGTGAGTAGGCGTGTGCCAGTGCGACGACCTCCTCACGGTGTCTGTCGAACGGGTCGTCGTATGTCGACGGTTGCTCGCGGGCCCGCCTCACGCCGTGGAACGGGCGCTCGAGGTCAGCACCCCGCAGGCGCCCCTCGCCCACTCCGCGCGAGTGCGCCTCGGCGACGGCGAAGGTCAGTCCGAGCTCGGCAGGGAGGTCTGCGTTGCGGCGCATCCGCACACACTGCCACCGAAGCATCCGATACAGGCGCTATCCACAGACCGAGTTACCATCCACTGGGCCGCCGGCCGGTTCGTCGTGCGCAAATCGACGTGAACCCTCTTTGCCACGCTGGTTGTGAGTCACTTCACGATTGGTTAGGGGTTGGGCAATGTCGATTAGTCCGGGATTTACGTCCGCTGAGATCCGAGCGTATGTATTCGAGTATCAGCAGCAACCGTATG
>NZ_JBKJWH010000113.1:0-4938 GCF_046716805.1 Mycetocola sp.
GCGCAACATCGAGCGACTCCGGGAGGTGTTCGAGACCTTCAAGGTCATCGAGCCCAAGTACATCGAGGAGCGCGAGGAGATCTGGCGCGACATGCGCGACTACTACGGCGACTACTTCAAGGGGGGCATGGGGGCCGAAGCGATCAAGGACCTCCTCGCCAGCCTCGATCTTCACGCCGAAGCAGAGTTCCTCCGCGACCAGATCAAGACCGCCAAAGGTCAGAAGCGCCAGCGAGCGATCAAGCGCCTCAAGGTCGTTTCGCCCTTCACCGACGGCACCAAGAAGAACTCGCCCATGGGCATGGTCCTCGACTGCGTGCCGGTCATCCCGCCGGACCTGCGCCCGATGGTGCAGCTCGACGGTGGCCGCTTCGCGACCTCTGACCTCAACGACCTCTACCGTCGTGTGATCAACCGCAACAACCGTCTGCGTCGACTGCTTGACCTCGGTGCCCCCGAGATCATCGTCAACAACGAGAAGCGCATGCTTCAGGAGGCCGTCGACGCACTGTTCGACAACGGCCGCCGTGGTCGTCCGGTCACCGGTTCCGGTAACCGTGCCCTCAAGTCCCTGAGCGACATGCTCAAGGGCAAGCAGGGTCGCTTCCGTCAGAACCTGCTCGGAAAGCGCGTCGACTACTCGGGTCGTTCGGTCATCATCGTCGGTCCTCAGCTGAAGCTGCACCAGTGTGGTCTGCCCAAGCAGATGGCTCTCGAGCTGTTCAAGCCGTTCGTCATCAAGCGTCTGATCGACCTGAGCCACGCTCAGAACATCAAGGCCGCGAAGCGTATGGTCGAGCGCAGCCGTCCCGAGGTCTGGGACGTTCTCGAAGAGATCATCCGCGAGCGTCCGGTCATGCTGAACCGTGCACCAACGCTGCACCGCCTGGGCATCCAGGCCTTCGAGCCTCAGCTCGTTGAAGGTAAGGCCATCCAGCTGCACCCGCTCGTCTGTGCTGCGTTCAACGCAGACTTCGACGGTGACCAGATGGCTGTCCACCTGCCGCTCTCGGTCGAGGCCCAGGCCGAGGCTCGCATCCTGATGCTCGCCTCGAACAACATCCTCAAGCCGTCCGACGGTCGCCCGGTCACCCTGCCAACGCAGGACATGATCATCGGCCTGCACCACCTCACCACCCTCAAGGAGGGTGTCGTCGGCGAAGGCCGTGCGTTCTCGTCGATCGCGGAAGCAATTCTCGCGTTCGACCAGAAGACGCTCGACCTCAACGCCAAGGTGCGGATCCGCCTGGTCGACATCACCTTCGCCAAGGGCGAAGCCCCTGAAGGTTATGAAGGCAGCGGAGTCTCCCTCGTCACCACGACGCTCGGTCGCGCCCTCTTCAACGAGGCGCTTCCGGACGACTACCCGTACGTGGAAGACGTCGCCGACAAGGGCAAGCTCTCGTCGATCGTCAACGACATCGCCGAGCGGTACCCGAAGACCGTTGTGGCAGCAACGCTGGACAACATCAAGGATGCCGGTTTCCACTGGGCAACCCGCTCCGGCGTGACCGTCGCACTGAGCGACGTTCTCACCCCGCCGAACAAGCGCGAGATCGTCCAGGCCTACGAGAAGCAGGCCGCAAAGGTTCAGGGCCAGTTCGAGAAGGGACTCACGACCGACGCCGAGCGTCGCCAGGAGCTCATCAAGATCTGGACCGAAGCGACCGAAAAGGTTGCAGAGGCCATGCGGGCGAACTTCCCCGAGAACAACACGATCAACCGGATGGTGACATCGGGTGCTCGTGGTAACTGGCTGCAGATCCGCAACATTGCGGGTATGCGTGGCCTGGTGAACAACCCGAAGGGTGAGATCATCCCTCGCCCGATCATCTCGTCCTACCGCGAGGGCCTGAGCGTTGCGGAGTACTTCATCGCAACCCACGGTGCTCGTAAGGGACTGGCTGACACGGCGCTGCGTACCGCTGACTCGGGTTACCTCACGCGTCGACTCGTCGACGTGTCGCAGGATGTCATCATCCGTGAGGACGACTGTGGAACGACCAAGGGCCTCGAGCTCGCGATCGCCGCTGTCGACTCGACCGGAACGCTCGTGCGTGACGCCAACGTGGAGAACTCCGTGTTCGCCCGTTCGCTCGCCGCGGAGGCCATCGACCCGAAGGGCACGGTTGTCGCCGAGGCCGGTGCAGACGTCGGAGACGTTCTCATCGACCAGCTCGTCGAGGCCGGTGTCGAGAGCATCAAGGTGCGCTCGGTCCTGACCTGTGAGTCCGCTGTCGGTGTGTGTGCTGCCTGCTACGGCCGGTCACTCGCCACCGGTCAGCTCGTCGACATCGGAGAGGCCGTCGGCATCATCGCGGCCCAGTCGATCGGTGAGCCGGGAACGCAGCTCACGATGCGTACCTTCCACACCGGTGGTTCGGCATCCGCTGATGACATCACGCAGGGTCTTCCCCGCGTGCAGGAGCTCTTCGAGGCTCGTACCCCCAAGGGTGCGACGCCGATCGTCGAGGCTGCCGGCCGCGTCAACATCGAAGACACCGACCGCAGCCGCAAGATCATCCTCACGCCGGACAACGGCGATGAGCCCGTGATCTACCCGGTGCTCAAGCGTGCCGTCCTCCTCATCGAGGACGGGCAGCACGTCGAGCTCGGTCAGCCGCTGCACCTCGGTGCCGTCGACCCGAAGGAAGTTCTGCGGGTTCTCGGTGTGCGCGAAGTGCAGAAGCACCTCGTCGGTGGCGTCCAGGGCGTCTACCGTTCGCAGGGTGTGCCGATCCACGACAAGCACATCGAAGTCATCGTCCGCCAGATGCTTCGCAAGGTGACCGTGGTTGACCACGGTGACACCGGACTCCTGCCGGGTGAGCTTGTCGACCGGATGAAGTACAACGAGCTGAACCGCGCCGCTCTCACCGAGGGCAAGAAGACCGCATCCGCCCGCCAGGAAGTCATGGGTATCACCAAGGCTTCTCTTGCGACCGAGTCGTGGCTCTCCGCCGCCTCGTTCCAGGAGACGACCCGCGTTCTTACGCAGGCCGCCATGGAAGGCAAGAGCGATCCTCTGCTCGGCCTCAAGGAGAACGTCATCATCGGTAAGCTCATCCCCGCCGGTACCGGCCTCGCCAAGTACCGCAACGTCACCGTTGAGGCGACGGAAGAAGCCAAGGCTGAGCGTTACCCGAACCGCATCTTCGCGACGGATGGTGTGTTCGATGAGTCCGACCTCGGATTCGTCGACTTCGACACCTTCTCGAACGACGATTTCACCCCGGGAACCTATAACTAGTAGTTGTAGCGACTCACACCCGAAGGGCCCCGGCATCGCGCCGGGGCCCTTCGGCGTTAAAATTTGCCAGGTGGATCGTTACCCGATTCCGGCTGGCTCCGGTTTCGGCTGAGCGCCGGGCGGCGGTAGGCTCACGGTCGGGTACCAGTACTGAAAGCAGGGGGACACATGCGCGGAATCGCGTCATACGGGACGGCACGGAAGACATCGGTCGGCCGCCTGGTCGGGCTGGGAACGGCGGCGCTACTGACGGCCGCAATCGTCTCCGGATGCTCCAGCACCGCGGTCCCGCAGAGCACGCCAGTTGCGTCGGCTTCGGCCACCCCGAGCGAGAAGCCGCGCCCGACTCCATCTGCGGTTGCCACCCCTGAGGAGGTCGGCGTCGTTCTCCCCGGTTCGTGTGAGGACATCTACGGGCCGGCCATGTTCAAGAGCCTGCAGGAGGATTTGCCGCCGCTCAACGACTCAACAATGGCGGATCCCAACTTCTCCAACAACGAAGAACTCGAGGAGAACCTGCGGGGCCTCGAGTACCTCCAGTGCACGTGGGGTGGCGCCGGTGAACTCGGCATCGTCACGGCCGTGGCCCGGGTGTCCGAAGAGCAGTCGGACGAGGCCCTCGAGATCATGGAATCCGGCGGATTCGACTGCTACGACCAGCTCGCCGGCACACGGTGTGTGACCCGTGAGGAGACCGATGGAAGCGTCCTCGGCGAGTCGCACTTCCTGCGTGAGGGCGTGTGGGTGTCGACGTTCTGGCTGAACGCGCCGATTCGCGGCTACACCGAGAACGTCGTCGAGGCGATCTGGGAGTAACGCTCCCGTCTTTCGAGGCAACGGTCCCACAACGTGGGGTTCGCCGCGATTCCTGGGAGGGAATTCGTCCACTATGGTGTGAGAAGCGGCGATCGGGGGGAGAAGCGCGTGGCCAGCCTGACTGAAATCCTGATCCTGCACGGCCTCCTGCCCATTGAGGACCTCGACGCGGCGATGGCCGGCGATCTCGCCGACGAAGCGTCTGTTCGCGGGCTCGTCGACCGCGGGGTCATCACCGAGGTCCAGCTCGCGAAGGCTCGTGCTGCGCAGGCCAACCTCCCGTTCGTGGAACTGCTGGACTACCCGGTGGATCAGCTTGCGGTGTCGCTCGTCACAGCAGCCGTCTGCCGGCGCCACGAGGTGCTGCCGCTCGCGATCGACGGCGACCGGGTCATCCTCGCCATGGTCGACCCCGGCAATGTCATCGCGATGGACGACGTCCGCGAAGCCTCACGGTTGCGTGTCGCACCGGTGGTTGCTGCGCGCACAGACCTACTCGCAGCGCTGGCCCGCTACCACCGCGCCGACCAGGAACTCAGCAGCCTCACGACGACTCTCGAAGAGGAAAGCGCTCCTGAGGAGAGCTCAGCGTTCGGCATCGGGGATGCGATCGACGACGACGCCCCGATCGTGCGTTTCGTCAACCTGCTCGTCAGCCAGGCGATCCAGGACCTGGCGTCCGACATCCACATCGAGCCGGCTGAACACAACCTGCGGGTGCGATATCGCATCGACGGAGTGCTGCACGAGATGCCGAGCGCTCCGAAGAGCATCCAGAGCGGGGTGATCTCCCGCCTGAAGATCATGAGCGACATCGACATCGCCGAACGACGCAAACCGCAGGACGGACGGATGTCTGTCAGTCACGGCGG
>NZ_JBKJWH010000114.1:0-26535 GCF_046716805.1 Mycetocola sp.
CGTCCGCGCCGGCGCGGGTCGCCGAGGAGCTGCGCGTCGAGCTGGCCCGGCGCGGGCTCACCTCTCCAGGCGAGGCGGTGGGCGTGGCACACCGGCCGGCGGGCACACCCGTACGGATGCCGGCACCTCAGCAGGAAGCCAGCGCGTGACGTTTGGTGCTCGTCTCGACCGGGCGGTCTCGGCCCGCGGCCGGCTCTGTGTCGGCATCGACCCGCACAGCTGGCTCCTGTCGGAGTGGGACCTCGCAGACAGCGCGGACGGCGCCAGGGAGTTCGGTCTGCGGGTCGTCGACGCCGCCGCCGGCCTGGCCGGCATCGTCAAACCGCAGGTGGCATTCTTCGAACGGTTCGGCGCGCGTGGCTTCGACGCGCTGGAACAGGTGATCCGCTCGGCACGCGAGCGGGGCATCCTCGTCATCGCCGACGCCAAACGCGGAGATGTCGGTTCCACCGCCGACGCGTACGGCGAGACCTGGCTCGGCGACGGCTCACCTCTCGAGTCGGATGCGGTCACGCTGAACCCGTTCCAGGGTGTCGGTGCGCTTCACGGCTCGTTCGATTTGGCACAGCGAAACGGCAAAGGCGTCTTCGTCCTCGCTGCAACGTCGAACCCGGAGGGTATTGCCGGTCAGAAGGCAAAACTCGCCTCCGGCCGGACCCTGGCTCGGAGTATCCTCGACGACGTGACCACGTGGAATGCAGCGCACGCGAGCGGGCCGTTCGGCGACGTCGGAGTCGTCCTCGGCGCGACACTCGATCTCGGCGGATTCGACCTCGGCGATTTCCCCAGCCCGACTCCTCCCGTGCTCGCGCCGGGTTTCGGACACCAGGGCGCATCGGTTTCCGATCTGAAGACCATCTACGGCACCCTGGCGGACGGCGTGATCGTCTCCGAGTCCCGCGGACTCCTCGCGGCGGGGCCCGCGCGTCTACGCCAGGCCATCGCCGCCCGAACAGAAGAGGTGAGGCTGGCCAGTGGCTGAACCGACCGATCGAACACCACCAGAAGTTGACCGCGTCGCGGCGTCCCGCGCCGCCGTCGAGGCTCGCCGCGCCCGCGCCGCGTTGAAGAATGCCGTCGCCGATGGCTCCGTGACCGCGCTGTCCGTCCTCGACGACGGGCTGGAACACCCTGAGGGTGTTGCCGGACGGATGCGGGTCACCGACTTCCTGCTGAGCGTCCCGGCCATCGGCCGCACGAAGCTCACCCGCATCCTCGAGGACCTGGGCATCTCGCCGTCCAAGCGAATTGGTGGGCTCGGGCACAACCAGCGTTCTCGGCTGCGCGACTTCATCATCGAGCGTGAGGCCCGAAACCGCGGCAGGCGCAGAAGCCGCCTTGTCGTGCTCGCCGGCCCGACCGCTGTCGGAAAAGGCACGGTCGCAACACACATCCGGGAGAACTACCCGGACGTCCTGCTGTCGGTGTCCGCGACCACCCGGGCCCCTCGACCGGGCGAAGTCGAGGGCGTGAACTACTTCTTCGTCGATGACGCCGAATTCGATCGGCTGATCGCCGATCAGGAGTTGCTGGAGTACGCGACGGTGCACAACGCCTACCGATACGGCACCCCGCGGGCGCCGATCGACAAGGCGCTCAGCTCCGGGCACAGCGTCCTCCTGGAGATCGACATCCAGGGTGCGCGGCAAGTGCGCGAGGCCATGCCGGAGGCGACGCTGGTCTTCCTCCTGCCGCCCAGCTGGGACGAACTCGTCCGTCGCCTGGTCGGCCGGGGAACCGAAGATGCCGAGGAACGGGAACGCCGGCTCAGCACCGCCAAGCACGAGTTGGCGGCCCAAAACGAGTTCGATTACCGGGTCGTGAACCGTACCGTGGCCGAAGCCGCCCGGGAGGTCGTAGACTTGATGCAGACTCGCGGCCCGTCAGTCGCCCTCAAGGCATGACTCGCAGCCGCCGACAGACCTCTATTTCTTCAATCCGCAACGCACGAGGAGTGTGACTTCAGTTATGGCTGAAAAGCCCAAGGGAATCATTGACCCGCCCATCGACGACCTGCTTTCCAAGGTCGACTCCAAGTACGCGCTGGTGATCTTCGCTTCCAAGCGTGCCCGCCAGATCAACGACTATTACTCCGACCTGCACGAAGGCAGCCTCTTCGACAACGTCGGTCCGCTCGTCGACTCGCACGTCGAAGACAAGCCGCTCTCCGTCGCCCTCCACGAGATCAACGAGGACAAGCTCGTCCTGCGTCCCATCGTCGAGTAACACGTCGTCCCCCCGATGACAGGTTCTCTGAATGTCGTTGTCGGCATAACGGGTGGCATCGCCGCATACAAAGCGGTCGGTGTCATCCGTTCTTTCGTGCTGGCGGGACACCGGGTCCAGGTGGTCGCCACCCCGGGTGCGCTCCGGTTCGTCGGCAGACCGACCCTCGAAGCGATCTCACGCAACCCGGTGCACACGGAACTGTATGAAGGTGTCGCCGAGGTGCGCCATGTGGCCATCGGCCAGGCCGCTGACCTCATCGTCATCGCCCCGGCGACCGCGAACACCATCGCCCGCCTCGCCTCGGGTCTCGCCGACGACCTGCTGGGCAACACGGTTCTTGCCAGCACCGCTCCCGTCGTGCTCGCACCGGCCATGCACACCGAGATGTGGCATAACCCGGCCACCCAGGCCAACATCGCCACCCTGCGCTCCCGCGGGGTCACCATCGTCGGCCCGGCGAGCGGCCAGCTCACGGGCGCCGATTCCGGTCCCGGCCGCATGGAAGAACCCGAGACCATCGTCCAGGCGGCCCTCGCCGCAGCATCCGGACACCCGGGAGACCTCGCCGGAACCCGCATCGTGATCACGGCAGGCGGAACCCGCGAAGCGCTCGACCCCGTGCGATTCCTCGGCAACCGCTCAAGCGGCAAGCAGGGCGTCGCCCTCGCGAAGGCGGCGGTCCGCCGCGGTGCCACAGTGACACTCATCGCCTCCCACCTCGACGTGGCCCCGCCTGACGGTGTGACGCTGGTCCACGCGCCGAGCGCCGCCGAGCTCCAGCAGGCGGTGACGGATGCCGCCACCCAGGCAGACGTCGTCATCATGGCCGCTGCCGTCTCCGACTACCGCCCGGCCGAGGTTCTCGACGCCAAGATCAAGAAGGAAGACACCGGGAACGAACTCACTCTGCGGCTCGTGCAGAACCCCGACATCCTCGCCGGGCTCGCGTCATCCGCCCGACCGGGTCAGGTTATCGTCGGATTCGCCGCCGAGACGACACCGGGGGAGGACGAGCTGCTGGCGATCGGCCGGGCGAAGCTCGCCCGCAAAGGGTGCGACTTCCTCGTCGTCAATCGGGTCGGCTGGAACGAGGGTTTCGCGCTCGACACCAACACGATCGTCGTGCTGGCGAAAGGCGGGAACGTCGCGTTCGAGGCATCAGGGACCAAGCGCGAGATCGCCGACCGCATCCTCGACGCCGTTACCCGTCCGGTCCCTGCCCCGATCGCCTGAACCGCCCGTGGAGGGGTCTCCCACCGGCGCGGCGATATAGTGAGAAAGGCTTTCCAGCCGGGTGTCGGTTCTCCCATCGACACTGAACGGCGGGAGGCCATCCCGAACCATTGTTTTCGCCCCGTACCTTTTGGAGCTGGTATGACGCATCTGCGCCTGTTTACCTCGGAATCCGTCACTGAAGGGCACCCGGACAAAGTCTGCGACCAGATCTCAGACAGCATCCTGGATGCCATGCTCGAACAGGATCCGGACAGTCGCGTCGCCGTCGAAACCCTTGTCACCACCGGACTGGTTCACGTCGCCGGTGAGGTCACCACCGAAGCGTACGTCGAGATTCCTGCGCTGATCCGCGACCTCGTCACGTCGATTGGCTACAACCACTCCGACGTCGGCTTCGACGGCGCCTCGTGCGGGGTGTCGGTTTCGATCGGTCAGCAGTCCCCGGACATCGCGCAGGGCGTCGATGACGCCTTCGAGTCCCGGGAACTGGCCAGTTCCGATGCGCTGGACCATCAGGGCGCCGGCGATCAGGGCATCATGTTCGGCTTCGCCACGACGGAAACCCCGCAGCTCATGCCGGTGCCCGGATGGATCGCGCACCGCCTGGCGGAGCGGCTCTCCGCCGTGCGGAAATCGGGCGAACTCGACTACCTCCGCCCGGACGGCAAAACCCAGGTGACGATCGGATACGACGGAATCACCCCGCGCAGCGTCGAAACCGTCGTTCTTTCGACCCAGCATGAGGACGGCATCGCCCTCGACCGGTTGCGGGCAGACGTCGAGGAACTCGTCATCCGCCCTGTTCTCGACGGAGTCGAGCTCAACACCTCCGGCGTGAACTTCCTGATCAACCCGACCGGCCGTTTCGTCATCGGAGGTCCTGCGGGTGACGCCGGGCTCACCGGACGCAAAATCATCATCGACACCTACGGCGGAGCGGCGCGCCACGGCGGCGGAGCGTTCAGTGGCAAGGATCCGTCGAAAGTCGACCGCTCAGCGGCCTATGCGATGCGCTGGGTGGCCAAGAACGCCGTAGCCGCCGGCTTCGCCGACAAGCTCGAAGTGCAGGTCGCCTACGCGATCGGCAAGGCTGCGCCCGTCGGACTGTATGTGGAGACGTTCGGTACCGCGAAGGTGTCGGAGGAGACAATCGTCGACGCGATCCGTGAGGTCTTCGACCTTCGGCCGGCAGCCATCGTCCGTGACCTCGACCTGAAACGCCCCATCTACGCCGCCACCGCCGCCTACGGGCACTTCGGCCGGGAACTGCCGAACTTCACCTGGGAGCGGCTCGACAAGGTCGCCGACCTGCAGAGCGCCGCCGGGCTCTGACTGATCAAGGGGCGTGACATGACCGAGAGCGCCGCAACCGGAACGGCATCGCCCGCTCCCGCGGCGCGGCGCGGCACAACGGCCCGCGTGATTCTCGATTCCCCTCTGCCGCAGCTCGATCACCTCTTCGACTACCGGATCCCGGAGGAACTCGCCAACGAAGCACTCCCTGGTGTGCGTGTGACGGTGCCTCTGCGCTCAGCGGGACGGGTCGCACGGGGTTACATCGTCGAAACAGTCGACGCGTCAGACGGCTTCGACGGCGAATTGAGCCCACTCGACTCCGTCGTCTCAGCGGTCCCGGTGCTCACCCCGGAGGTGTGGGCGCTGGCGAGAAAAGCCGCCGACCGTGCGGCGGGCGGCGCCGGCGACATCCTCCGCCTTGCCATCCCGCCTCGGCAGGTCCGGGTCGAAAAGACCTGGCAACGCACACAGGAAGAAAGCTCGACCGTGTCGTTCCTGCCGGATCCACCGGAGATCGACGGATACGGGACAACTCTGCCCGAACGTCTCGCCGGGCATCAACGCGTCGCCCTCGACGTGATTCCGCAGGTCGTCCAGCTCGAATCGGGGACATGGGTCGGACGCTGGGCCGTCACCCTCGCGCAGGCCGCTGCCCGCACCGTCACAGCCGGGGAGACCGCCATCCTCGCCGTACCCGATTACCGCGACAGCGACCAGTTGTTCGCCGCCCTCGGGGAGTACCTCCCGCCGGATCGGATCACCAGGGTCGACGCGTCCCAGCCCAATGCGGACCGGTACCGAGCGTTCCTCGACTGCCTGACCGACATCCCAAGGGTCATCCTCGGCAACCGATCCGCGGTGTACGCGCCTGCGGCATCCCTCGGTCTTCTCGCGATCTTCGACGACGGCGACCCGCTGTACTCCGAACCCCTCGCACCGTACGTGCACGCGAGGGACGCTGCGCTCATCCGTCAGCAGCAGTCGGGGGCCGCCCTCGTCCTCGCCGGGCACACGCGAAGTGTCGACGCCCAACGACTCGTCGACATCGGCTGGCTCGAAACCGCCGCCCCGGAACGCTCCGCGACGCCGCGCATCCTGATCACCGCGAAAGCCGACCACGAGGACGCCGTCGCCGTCACGGCACGCATCCCCTCGATGGCCTGGCGCCAGGCCAAGGAGGCGATCGCCACCGGCCCCGTGCTCGTGCAGGTCGCCCGGCCGGGATATGCCCCCGTCGTCGCCTGCGCCACCTGTTCGTCCGCCGGGAGATGCAGCACCTGCGCCGGCCCACTCGGTATCGCCCGCGCCGGAGCCGCACCCTCCTGCACTCTCTGCGGGGCGATCGCCGCCAGCTGGACCTGCCCGACCTGCGAGGGCACGAAGCTGCGCCTCGTCACCCGCGGCACGGGGCGTACAGCCGAAGAACTCGGCCGGGCGTTCCCCGGCGTCCCCGTCCTCATCTCCGACGGCGAACGGCAGGTCACCGCCGTCGACGCGAGACCGGCACTCGTCATCGCCACCCGCGGAGCCGAGCCGGTCGCCGCCGGCGGTTACGCGGCCGTGCTCCTCCTTGACGGTGACCGCATGCTCGCCGCTGAACATCTCCGCATCGGTGAGGACTGCCTGCGCTGGTGGTCCAATGCCGCCGCTCTCGCCCGTCCGGGAGCCCCGGTGGTTCTCACCGGAGTCACCGGCGACCTCGCGCGCGCACTCGCCACCTGGACCCAGCCGGCGTTCGCGCACGCCGAACTTCAGGACCGTCGCGCCCTGAGATTCCCGCCCGCCGTCCGCGCGGCATCCGTCTCGGGTGACGCCGCCGCCGTCACCGAAGCCCTCGCCGAGGTGCGCGACCTCCCGGGAGCCAGCATTCTCGGACCGACGCCCACCGGCGACGGAGTCCGTGCCATCCTCCGGCTGGACTACGGGCAAGCGGGTGAGGCTGCGCGGCTGCTTCGCGGTGCCGTCGTGCGGAACGCGACGCGCAGGCGGAAGGCACCGCAGGGCAAAGCCGGGTACCGGCCGCCACCTACACTGAAAGTCCGATTCGACGACCCGGAGATCCTGTCATGACACCCCGCACCGCCCGACTCGGACTCGAATGAGGCTCATCTTCGCCGGCACCCCCGATGTGGCCGTGCCCAGCCTGCATCGCTTGCTCACGAGCGATCACCAGGTCGTCGCCGTCCTGACCCGGGAGGACGCCCCGCTCGGCCGGAAACGCGTCCTCACCCCGTCGCCCGTCGCCCGTGCCGCCGAGGACGCCGGAATCCCGGTGATCAAGGCGAACCGGCTGACCGATGAAGTGACGGCGGCCATCGCCGACCTCGACACCGACCTCGGGGTCATCGTCGCGTACGGCGGCCTGCTGCGCGAGCCGCTGCTGTCCACCCCACGGCACGGCTGGATCAACCTGCACTTCTCCCTGCTGCCCGCCTGGCGCGGCGCCGCGCCCGTGCAGCACGCGCTGCTCGCCGGCGACACCCTCACCGGCGCAAGTGTCTTCCAACTCGTTCGCGAGCTCGACGCGGGCGACCTGTTCGGCGTTCTCGAGCACCCCATCGATGAGGATGCGACGGCCGGAACCCTCCTCGCCGAGCTCGCCGAATCCGGCGCCGGCTTCCTCGCCGGCATCGTCGACGACATCGCCGACGGCTCAGCGCGAGCGGCTCCGCAGACCGGGTCAGCGACACTCGCCCCGAAACTTCGCATCGACGACGGCCGGCTCGACTGGACCGCCCCGGCACACCAGGTCTACAACCGATTCCGCGGCGTCACACCGGAGCCCGGCGCCCATACCACCATCAACGGCACCCGGTTCAAGATCCTCGACGCCCTCCCGGCGCCCGGAACCACGCTGGCAACGGGCACCGTCGACCGCCTCGACGGCCGAATCCTCATCGGCACCGCAACGTCAGCACTCGAACTCCTGCGCGTCCAGCCGGCCGGTAAGCCGGCCATGGCAGCATCCGACTGGTGGCGAGGACTCAGCCACGACCAGCCCGTCCGGGCAGAGTAGGTTCCCCCATGACTCCAGCACAGGCACCTCAGCCGTCATCCGTCCAGCCAGCCAGGCGCATCGCCTACGACGTCCTCGCGGCGGTGAGCACCGACGATGCGTACGCGAACCTTCTGCTGCCGACGCTCATCGCGCGGGCCTCGCTCAGCTCCGCGGACGCGGGCCTCGCCACCGAGCTCACCTACGGCACCCTCCGCCTGCGCGGCTACTACGACCGGGTGATCGCCCTCGCCGCCGGCCGGGACATCAACCAGATCGACGCCGGTATCCTCGACGTCCTCCGGCTCGGCGCGCATCAGCTGCTGGCGACCCGGGTCGCACCCCATGCCGCCGTCAACGAGTCCGTAGCGCTGGCCCGCATGGTCGGGTCGCGCTCCGCCGTCGGATTCACCAACGGTGTCCTGCGAACCATTTCACGGTCCACACCCGAGGAATGGCGAGAACGGGTGCTCGCCGCGGCGACGAACGCCGACGACCGGCTCGCCGCTGACTACGCCCACCCGGCGTGGATTCTCCGCGCCTTCCGGCAGGCCCTCGCTCTTGAGGGCCGCGCCGACGAACTCCGGGAGCTGCTCGCCGCAGACAACCAGGCGCCCAAAGTGAACCTGATCGCCCTTCCCGGCCTCGCCGAGGTGCCTGAGGGCGCCGACTCGAACCGGCACTCGCCGTTCGGCTTCACGCTTTCGGGCGGTGACCCGGATGCCGCGATCCGCCACGAGAACGGACGCCTCCGCGTCCAGGACGAAGGCTCCCAGCTCGCGGCCCTCGCACTCAGCCGAGCCCGCCCCGCGGCCGCGGGGGAGCGCTGGCTCGATCTCTGCGCCGGCCCGGGCGGCAAGACCGCGCTGCTCGGCGCTGAAGCCGTCCTGTCCGGGGCGACGGTGACCGCGAACGAACTCGTTCCTGCCCGTGCTCAACTCGTCCGTCGCGCGGTCGCACCGGTGCCAGGCGACATCGCCGTCACGGAACTCGACGGCACCCAGATCGGCGAACTCCAGCCCGAGGCGTGGGACCGCATCCTCGTCGACGCCCCCTGCACCGGCCTCGGCGCCCTCCGCCGCCGCCCCGAGGCGCGCTGGCGGAAGACGGCGAAGGACGTGGCGGACCTCACCGTGCTGCAGCAGTCCCTGCTGCTCGCCGCCTTCGCTGCGCTCAAACCCGGCGGTGTCCTCGCCTACGTCACCTGCTCACCGCACGTCGCGGAGACCCGCGGCGTCGTCTCCGACGCCCTCCGGCGGCTCGGTGAGGAGGCCGAACTGCTCGACACGGCCGCCGTGGTCCAGTCGGTGGCGGTCGAGCCCCTCGACCTGCCGCAGGCCGATTCTCCCGCTGACGGGACCGGCACAACGGTCCAGCTGTGGCCGCACCGACACGGTACGGATGCCATGTTCATCGCCCTGATCGCCAAATCGTCGTCGACCGCCGGCACTCGTTAGGCTGTCGGGATGTCGATCCGCATCTCCCCGAGCATCCTGGCCGCTGATTTCGTGAACATCGAGCGTGACCTCGGGCGAATCGGCACCGCCGACCTCGTCCACGTCGACGTCATGGACAACCATTTCGTACCCAACCTCACCTTCGGGCCTCAGATGGTCGACCGGATCCAGCAGGTTTCGACGCTTCCGCTGGACGTCCACCTGATGATCGACGACCCCGATCGCTGGGCGCCCGGCTACGCCGAGCTCGGCGCATACAGCGTCACCTTCCACGCCGAAGCGACGGCTGATCCCGTCGCGCTGGCTCGGCGCCTCCGGTCGATCGGCGCGCGAGCCGGCATCGCCCTCAAACCGGGAACTGCCGTTGAGCCTTACCTCGAGTTGCTCAGCGAGTTCGATCAGGTGCTCGTCATGACTGTGGAGCCCGGCTTCGGAGGCCAGTCGTTCATGCACGAGACGATGCCCAAGCTGCAGCTGCTCCGGCAGGAACTCTCACGCACCGGCGGGGATGTCTGGTTGCAGGTCGATGGCGGCATCAACGAGGACACCGTCGGCATCGCCGCCGAGGCCGGTGCAGACACTTTCGTCGCCGGCTCCAGCGTGTTCGGCTCCGACAGTCCCGGACTGCGGATCAACGCGCTGCGTGAGGCGGCGGCATCCGGTCGGGCCCACGCGCACGGGTCGTCGTCGCGAAGCTAGTACCCTGATACCTGTGAAGACATTCGACGACCTGTTCGCAGAACTCAGCCTGAAGGCTGCCGAACGCCCCGAGGGCAGCGGCACAGTTCGCGAACTGGACGCAGGCGTCCACGCCATCGGCAAGAAGATCGTCGAAGAAGCCGCGGAAGTCTGGATGGCGGCCGAGTACGAGAGCGACACCGAGACCGCCGAAGAGATCTCGCAGCTGATCTACCACCTGCAGGTCCTCATGCTCGCAAAGGGCCTCTCGCCGGAGGACGTCTACCGACATCTGTGACGCCAGCGCCACAGAAACACCTCCACCACAGACCCACAACGAGAGACTTCCGCATGTTGAGAATCGCAGTGCCCAACAAGGGCTCCCTGGCTGAAACAGCCGCCCAGATGTTGTCGGAGGCCGGATACGCCGGCCGTCGCGACCCCAAGGAACTCCACCTTCTCGACGCCCCGAACGACGTCGAATTCTTCTTCCTCCGTCCGCGCGACATCGCGACCTACGTCGGCTCAGGCGCACTGGACGTCGGTGTCACCGGACGTGACCTCCTCCTCGATTCCGGGTCGGAGGCATCCGAAATCGAAAGCCTCGGCTTCGGCGACTCGACCTTCCGCTTCGCCGGGCCCACCGGACGGTTCACCGACCTCGCCGACCTCGCCGGACACCGCGTAGCCACGAGCTACCCCGGCCTCGTCGGCAACTTCCTGGCCGGCCACGACGTCGATGTGACACTCGTGCCGCTCGACGGTGCGGTGGAATCGGCCGTGCAGCTCGGCGTAGCGGATGCCGTCGCTGACGTCGTCTCCACCGGCACGACACTGCGCAAGGCCGGCCTCGACATCTTCGGCCCGGTGATCCTGGAATCGACGGCCGTGCTGATCGGCTCCCCGCAGGAGAAGCCGGGACTGGACACACTCCGCCGCCGCCTGCAGGGTGTCCTGGTCGCACGCCGTTACGTGCTCATGGACTACGATCTGCCCGCCGAGCTCCTCGACCAGGCGACCGAGATCGCCGGCGGCATCGAATCGCCCACGGTGTCGCCGCTCCGCGAGAAGGACTGGGTCGCCGTCCGGGTGATGGTGCCGCGTGAGCGCACCAACCGGATCATGGACGCGCTCTACGAGCTGGGCGCACGGGCGATCCTCGTCAGTGCCATCCACGCGGCGAGACTTTAGGGGAGCGAACCCATGACCGTTGCGTGCCGTGTGATTCCCTGTCTCGACGTCGCCGACGGCCGGGTCGTGAAGGGCATCAACTTCCAGAACCTCCGTGATGCCGGCGACCCCGTCGAGCTTGCACGCCGCTACTACGAGCAGGGTGCTGACGAACTCACCTTCCTCGACGTCACCGCCACCGTCGACAACCGGGCGACCACCTACGACGTGGTGACCCGGACCGCCGAGCAGGTGTTCATCCCGCTCACCGTTGGCGGGGGAGTGCGCTCCGTGGATGACGTGGCCCGGCTGCTCGGCAGCGGGGCGGACAAAGTCGGCGTCAACAGCGCCGCTATCGCCCGGCCGCCGCTCCTCGGCGAGATTGCCGACCGTTTCGGCGCGCAGGTGCTTGTGCTCTCCCTCGACGTGAAGCGCAGCGGATCCACGCATTCCGGTTTCGTCGTCACCACCCACGGCGGCCGCACCGAAACAACAATCGACGCCCTGGACTGGGCTCGCGAGGCCATCGAGCGGGGAGCGGGGGAGCTTCTCGTGAACTCGATCGACGCCGACGGAACGAAGCAGGGTTTCGACATCGAACTGATCGCGCTCATGCGTGAGATCAGCAGTGTGCCCGTGATCGCCTCCGGCGGCGCGGGCAAGGCAGCGGATTTCCCGCCGGCGATCGCCGCCGGTGCTGACGCCGTTCTGGCTGCGAGCGTGTTCCACTCCGGCCTGCTGACCATCACAGACGTCAAACAGGAACTGGCTTCCGAAGGGGTATTGGTGCGCTGATGAGCGTTTCGTCGACGATCCAGCAGATTCAGTTCGATGCGGACGGGCTCATCCCGGCCATCGTGCAGCAGTGGGACACCGGCGAGGTGCTCATGCTCGGCTACATGAACGACGAGGCTGTGCGGCGAACCCTCACCGAGGGTCGGGTCACCTTCTGGTCCCGGTCCAGGCAGGAGTACTGGCGCAAGGGAGACACCTCAGGCAACGCGCAGTACGTCAAGGGCGCCGCGCTCGACTGTGACGCGGATACCCTGCTGCTCCAGGTGGAGCAGGTCGGGGTGGCCTGCCACACCGGAACGAGAACCTGTTTCGACGCCCACGAACTCAGTCCGGCCATCGGAGACGAACCGGACGAGGACTCAGCCGATGACAACCAGTAGGGGCACAGGCACAACGAGCCGCGCGGGGTTCGACGCGCTCGCGCGAGAGCACCGTGTCATCCCGGTCATCCGAGAACTGTTCGCCGACGGGGAGACCCCCGTCGGGATCTATCGCAAACTCGCGCTCGGCAGACCGGGGAGTTTCCTCCTCGAGTCGGCCGAACAAGGCGGCATCTGGTCACGATTCTCCTTCGTCGGTGTCTCAGCCTTCGGCGTGCTCACCCAGCAGAACGAATCAGTCCAGTGGATCGATTACGGGATCAGCCGGGAACGAGCCCTTGGGGATGCCACCGGACTGCGGCCTTTGCAGGCGATTACGGAGCTGCACCGCCGCTGGGAGACCCCCCACATCGAAGGCCACCCTCCGCTCACCGGCGGGCTGGTGGGATTCATCGGCTGGGAGGCGATCCGCCAGATCGAGAACCTGCCGCATCGACCGCCCAAGGAATTCGACGTGCCCGGCCAGGCGCTGTGCTTCGTCGCCGACCTCGTGGTGCTCGACCACCGCAGCGGCACCGTCCAGCTCATCGCGAACGTTCTGAACGACGGGCTCGACGACGACGCAACGCTGTGGCGCTCAGCGCAGGACCGACTCGACGTCATGCAGTCCCGGCTGGCCAAGCCGAACGACGCGTGGCTCGCCGAGGTCGACCTGGCGACGGCACCGAACCCGCGTTACCGCACCAGGAAGTCGGATTTCCTCGACGCTGTTGTGACTGCCAAGGAGCGCATCCGTGACGGAGACATCTTCCAGGTGGTGATATCTCAGCGGTTCGACGAGGAGTGCAGCGCTGAACCCATCGACGTGTACCGGATCCTTCGGAGCCTCAACCCCAGCCCGTACATGTACCTGCTGACGCTCCACAACGTCGACGGCACACCGTACTCGATCGTGGGTTCAAGCCCGGAAGCACTCGTCAAGGTGCAGGACAAACGGGTACTCACCCACCCGATCGCCGGATCGAAGCCCCGGGGCGACACACCCGAACGCGACATCGAGCTGGCCGACGAGCTCTCCGGTGACGCGAAGGAACGCGCCGAACACCTCATGCTCGTCGACCTCGCCCGTAATGACCTTCTCAAGGTCTGCACGCCGGGCAGCGTCGAGGTGACCGAGTTCATGCGCATCGAACGGTTCAGCCACATCATGCACCTCGTGTCGAGCGTGGAAGGAACACTCAGCGATTCAGCCAGCCCGATCGACGTGTTCACCGCCACGTTCCCGGCTGGCACCCTGTCTGGAGCGCCCAAACCGCGCGCGCTTGAGATCATCGACGAACTGGAACCCGCGCAGCGGGGAGTGTACGGGGGAGTCGTCGGGTACTTCGCGTTCTCCGGTGACATCGACCTTGCGATCGCCATCCGCACCGCGACCATCGTGAACGGTGTCGCCCATGTGCAGGCCGGCGGCGGACTCGTCGCAGACTCGGACCCCGAGAGCGAATACCTCGAGTCTCAGAACAAGGCGGCGGCGCCGCTCCGGGCGGTCGCCGTCGCGAACGCGATGAAGCGGGTGCGGTGACACCGGCATCGCGCTCGGGGAAGCGCTCGAAGTATGTCCTGATCCTGGCGTCGCTGCTTCTCAGCGGACTCGCCCTAATGGCCTGGACGCAGACCTGGCTGGACGTCGAACTCGCGCCCGGTTCCCCGACGACCGCGGTAACCGTCGACGGAGCTGTTGCGGCTCCCGCCCTCGCCGCTCTTGCCCTCGCCGGGCTCGCCCTCGGCGCCGCCCTCGCGATCGCCGGCCTGCTGTTCCGCATTCTCCTCGGTGTGCTCAACATCGTGCTCGGGGGCTGCATCGCCCTCTCGGCGGTGCTGGTGCTCAACGGACCGGTTGCCGCCAGCGAGGCAGCCGTCACCGACGTCACAGGCATCGCCGGTTCCGACTCGATCGCCGACCTCGTCTCGGCCACGTCACTCACCCCGTGGCCGGTTGTCGCCCTGGCGACAGGCGTCCTGCTCGCCGTCGTCGGTGTCGCGATTCTGGTGACCGCTCAGCGCTGGCCGTCGTCGTCACGCAAGTACTCTGCCGTGCGGCTGGAACCCGTCGATGGCGACGCCATGCCGGACTCCGTCGACAGCTGGGACGACCTCACCCGTGGGGACGACCCGACCCGCTGAGCGGCAGTACGTTTTGCAGGAGATCTCACGATTCACAGGAGCGAATCGGCGAAAGCATCCTGGTAACCGTGTGATCTCCCGCCAATCGTGCGCGCCGGCATCCAAACCCGCTCCCCGCCCTTGCTCGGTCACTAACGGTTGTTGCGACCCTCCTCGGTCGAAACCGGTCGAGAATGCCGACGACGAGCAACCCTTTTCGACCGAGCAACGGATACGACGGCCCTAATTCCAGCGGCGCTACTCAGGCGGGCGACGGCATCGTGTGCCGAGGGTGTGGCCGGGCGCCCATGGGCGCCGGGGCACGATGCCGCCGCCCGCCGTCCTACCAAAGAGGGCCGGTGTGCACGATACCGCCACCCACCGAGGGGCGGGCCGGAAGCCATCCACAACAACCGATAGACTGGTTCGGCACTGATCACTGAAGGAGACCCATGAGCGCAGAGTCGACAGACCAAGGACACGGCCACTCACCGGCTGCCTGGACGGCTGTGACGGTGATGCTGATCGCGTTCGCCATCGGAACCGTCGCCTTCTGGCTGGACTGGGCATGGCTCGTCTGGGCCGCTGCCGGCCTCCTCGTCGTCGGAGCGCTTCTCGGCTGGATCCTCGCCAAGGCGGGCTACGGCGTGAACGGCGACAAGTACAGCGCGAAGGAGCACTAGCCCCGTGCTGGCCGACCTTACGGCTGGCGCACTCCACGATGCACGCGAGCGTGAATCGTTGCGCCCGCTTGCCCGTGTTGAATCCGCTGCGGCGGATGCTGCGCCGCCCCTCGATGCCCTCTCCGCCCTGTCCCCGGCGGCATCCGTCAAGATCATCGCCGAGGTCAAGCGTGCGAGTCCTTCGCGCGGCGACCTCGCCGACATCCCGGATCCGGCCCAACTCGCTGTCTCTTATGAGCGCGGGGGAGCCAGCGCCATCAGCGTGCTCACCGAAGGACGCAAGTTCAAGGGCTCGCTCGACGACCTCGTGGATGTGCGCAACTCCGTCGGAATCCCGGTGCTCCGCAAGGACTTCATCTCGATCCCGTACCAGGTGTTCGAAGCACGAGCAGCAGGCGCGGATATCGCCCTGTTGATCGTTGCTGCCCTGGACCAGCGCACCCTCGTCGAGCTGTACAGCCTGGTCACCGACCTCGGCATGACCGCGCTCGTCGAAACGCACAGCGCTGATGAGCTGGAACGCGCCCTCGACCTCGGCGCCGGACTCATCGGAGTCAACGCGCGCGACCTCTCGACCTTTGAACTCGACCGAGACCTGTTCGGGCGTCTCGCCCCGCAGATCCCGTCCGGGGTCATCCGCGTCGCAGAGTCAGCCGTGAAGTCTCCATCAGACGTCGCGCACTACCGCGAAGCGGGAGCGGATGTCGTCCTCATCGGGGAAGCGCTCGTCACGAGCGACCCCATTCTGACCCTCGGCGAATTCCTGGCGGTATAACCATGGCACTACGCGACGAAACAGGCCCATACTTCGGCGACTTCGGCGGGCGATTTGTGCCCGAATCGCTCATCGCCGCTCTCGACGAGCTGTCGGAGGCGTGGGAACTGGCGAAGCTGGACCCCGGCTACGCAGCAGAGCTCAACGAGCTGCACAAGAGCTACACCGGGCGCCCGTCCCTCATCACCGAAGTTCCCCGATTCGCCGAACACGGCGGTGGGGCGCGGATGATCCTCAAGCGCGAGGACCTCAACCACACCGGCTCGCACAAGATCAACAATGTGCTCGGCCAGGCGCTGCTCACCAAACGAATCGGCAAAACTCGCGTCATCGCCGAAACCGGCGCAGGCCAGCACGGTGTCGCCACGGCGACCGCAGCCGCACTGTTCGGTCTGGACTGCGTCATCTACATGGGCGAGGTCGATACCGAACGTCAGGCGCTCAACGTCGCCCGGATGCGCCTGCTCGGAGCAGAGGTCGTTTCGGTGAAAACCGGCTCACGCACCCTCAAGGATGCGATCAACGACGCCATGCGGGACTGGGTGACCAACGTCGACTCCACGAACTACATCTTTGGAACCGTCGCAGGCCCTCACCCGTTCCCCGCCATGGTCCGCGACCTGCAGAAGATCATCGGCGAGGAAGCCCGCCAGCAGGTTCTCGACCTCACCGGCAAACTTCCGGACGCCGTTGCGGCCTGCGTCGGCGGCGGATCGAACGCGATGGGCATCTTCCACGCGTTCCTCGACGATGCCGATGTCGCCCTGTACGGCTTCGAAGCCGCCGGAGAGGGTGTCGACACACCTCGGCACGCCGCGACCATCACCAAGGGTCGCGCTGGAGTGCTCCACGGCGCGAAGAGCTTCCTGCTCCAGGACGAAGACGGCCAGACCATCGAATCCCATTCGATCTCCGCCGGTCTTGACTACCCGGGCGTCGGTCCTGAGCACTCGTGGCTGGCGAGCATCGGACGGGCCACTTACCGGCCGGTGACGGATGCTGCTGCGATGAGCGCGCTCCGCCTGCTCAGCCGCACCGAGGGAATCATCCCCGCGATCGAGAGCGCGCACGCCCTGGCCGGCGCGCTCGAGCTCGGCAAGGAACTCGGCCCTGACACCACCATCCTCATCAACCTGTCCGGTCGCGGCGACAAGGACATGGAAACCGCCGGTCGGTACTTCGACCTGATCGACTCGGGAGCAGAACAATCGTGAGCAGCGTGGCATCCGTCCTCACCGCCAGACGTGAGGCCGGCAGCGGCGCTCTGATCGGTTACCTTCCCGTCGGGTTCCCCAGCTTCACGGAGAGCGTGGATGCCGCGGTGGCGATCGCCGAGAACGGCGTCGACATCATCGAGCTCGGGCTCCCGTATTCGGACCCCGTCATGGACGGCCCGGTCATCCAGAAGGCCACTCAGCATGCGCTGGCCAACGGGTTCAAACTCCGGCACGGCTTCGACGCCGTCCGCGAGATCACCGCTCGCGTCGACGTTCCCGTCCTCGTCATGACCTACTGGAACCCGGTCGTGCAGTACGGCGTCGAGCGATTCGCCGACGATCTCGTCGCCGCGGGCGGCGCGGGCCTGATCACCCCTGACCTCATCCCGGACGAGGGCAGCGACTGGCTGTCGGCGTCGAAGCGCACCGGACTCGATCGCGTGTTCCTTGCCGCTCCGTCCTCGAGCGACGCGCGTCTGCGCCAGGCCGTCGACGCGAGCAGGGGATTCGTCTACGCGGTCTCCACCATGGGCATCACCGGTGCCCGAAGCGACGTCGACCAGGCCGCGAAGGTTCTCGTCTCCCGTCTGCGCGAGGCCGGATGCGAGAACGCGTGTGTCGGACTCGGAATCTCCACCGCCGAACAGGTGCGCGAAATCCTCGCCTACGCTGACGGCGCCATCGTCGGATCGGCCCTCGTCAAGGCTCTCGCCGAAGGCGGAGTGGATCGCGTCGCGGCAGTCGCCAGGGAATTGGCACAGGGAACAAGCCGCGCGAACTAGAGTTAACCGCGCACGAACGACAGCAACCCCAGAAAGGCATGGAACCACGTGTCCATCCACCTGAGCATCCCGAGCCCGGACGTCAGTTCCATCCAGCTCGGTAACTTCACGATTCACTTCTATGCCATCTGCATCCTCGTCGGCATCGTTGCGGCCGCTTTCCTGACCAACGCCCGATTGACGAAGCGAGGCGCCGAACCCGGCATCGTGCTCGACATCATCCTCTGGGCCGTGCCGCTCGGCATCATCGGAGCGCGGATCTTCCATGTGCTCACCCACCCGAACGACTACTTCTACCCTGGCGCCGACCTGCTGCGTACTCTCTACATCTGGGAGGGCGGCATCGCGATCTTCGGTGCGCTTCTCGGTGGCGCCGTCGGCGCGTGGATCGGCTGCCGGATAACCGGCATCCGCTTCTGGACGTTCGCCGACGCCGTCGCACCGGCCCTGCTGCTCGCTCAGGCATTCGGCCGATTCGGCAACTGGTTCAACCAGGAACTGTTCGGACTGCCGACCACCCTGCCGTGGGGCCTCGAGATCGACCAGTCGAACGCCGCCTGGCCGCTCGGGCTGCCCGCCGGAACCCTGTTCCACCCCACCTTCCTCTACGAAGTGATCTGGAACCTCGCCGGCGTCGCCGTTCTCCTGCTTCTCGAGCGCAAGCTCGGCCTCCAGTGGGGCAGGGTCCTCGCCGTTTACCTGGTCTGGTACGGCCTCGGCCGTACCGTCTGGGAGTCCATTCGGATCGACCCGAGCGAGGTTCTGCTCGGCCTGCGGGTCAACGTCTGGGCGGCCCTGCTCGCGATCCTCATCGGAATCGTCCTCTTCGTGATCCAGTCCCGCCGGCACACGGGCAGTGAGCCTGGGCCGTACGTGCGAGGCCGCGGATGGGAAGGTGCCCCCGCTGGGGTACAATCTTCACACACCGATTCGGACTACGTGGATCTCGGCGAGCCCGAGGAAACCGCTCCCGGATCGATCGACGCCGCCGCCACAAGTGAGATCGGCTCAAAGTCCTAGGTCTGCCCACACCCACGGCTTCCACCCGGTAAGACAATCGCCTGGCGTGTGAGTTCACACTGTCCACTGCCGGGCGACGAACCCTCAACTTTCTTGGGCCATCGTCGTCCCACCGCCGATATTTCCTTGTGAGGACGGTATTTCGATGGAGCCTCGACCCACTTTTTCCCAGTTCAGCCTTGTTCCCCCCGCCCAGGGCCTCTACAACCCTGCGAGCGAAAAGGACGCGTGCGGCCT
Organism: Mycetocola sp.; assembly: GCF_046716805.1. Classification (GTDB taxonomy): domain Bacteria; phylum Actinomycetota; class Actinomycetes; order Actinomycetales; family Microbacteriaceae; genus Mycetocola_A. Next base: position 19,054 of record NZ_JBKJWH010000114.1, read on the forward strand.
GGCGATGGTCGCCACGCTCCGAGGCACCGCAGGGCACGACATCATCGTCTCAGCGCTTGACGCGTTGAGGAACCTTGAGCACCGCGGTGCCATCGGTTCCGACGCGGGAACAGGGGACGGTGCAGGCATCCTGACCCAGATCCCCGATGAATTCCTCCGGGCGGTCACCGACTTCGAGCTGCCCGCCGCCGGCCAGTACGCCGTCGGCATCGCCTTCCTCCCGCTGGACGACACCGAACGGGCGGAGCTCAAGGCCGGAATCGAGCGCCTCGCTGACAGCGAGGACCTCACCGTCCTCGGCTGGCGAAGCGTGCCCATCGACGACGACAACCTCGGCAGGCTCGCTCGCGACGCGATGCCGGCATTCGAGCAGCTGTTCGTGTCGAGCACTGACACAACGGATGCCGGTGAGCTCGTTTCAGGGATCGTCCTCGACAGGCAGGCATTCCGCTTCCGCAAACGCGTCGAGCGTGAGCTGAACGGCTACTTCATCTCGCTGTCCTGCCGCACTCTCGTCTACAAAGGCATGGTGACGACGCTCCAGCTCGAGCCGTTCTACCCCGACCTCAGCGACGAGCGCTTCGCCTCGAAGCTGGCGATCGTCCACTCCCGCTACTCGACGAACACGTTCCCGTCGTGGCCGCTGGCGCAACCGCTGCGGATGATGGCGCACAATGGCGAGATCAACACGGTCGAAGGCAACCGGAACTGGATGCGCGCCCGCCAGTCCCAGCTGGAGTCGGAGCTGATTGGGGACATCCGGCCGCTACTGCCCATCATCACTCCCGGTGCGAGTGATTCCGCCTCATTCGACGAGGTGCTCGAGCTGCTCACCCTCACCGGTCGCACCCTGCCCCACGCGATGATGATGATGGTTCCGGAGGCGTGGGAGAAGCAAACCGGCCTTTCGCAGGAACTCCGCGACTTCTACGAGTTCAACTCCATGCAGATGGAACCCTGGGACGGGCCAGCGGCGCTGACCTTCACCGACGGCACTCTCGTCGGCGCCACGCTCGACCGCAACGGCCTGCGGCCCGGTCGCTGGCTGGAGACCACCGACGGGCTGGTCGTACTCGGCAGCGAGATCGGCGTGCTCGACATCGCTCCCGAGCGGGTGAAGCGGAAAGGCCGACTGCGCCCGGGCAAGATGTTCCTCGTCGACACCGAAGCGCAGCGGCTCATCGAGGACGACGAGATCAAAGCCGAACTGGCCGCGTCGAAACCGTGGGGTGAGTGGCTGGAAGCCGGCCGCATCAACCTCGCCGACCTGCCGGAGCGCGAGCACATTGTGCACACCCCAGCATCGGTCACCCGCCGTCAGCGCACCTTCGGGTACACCGAGGAAGAAGTCCGCATCCTGCTGCGTCCCATGGGCCAGACCGGTGCCGAACCGCTCGGCGCAATGGGCTCGGACACGCCGATCGCCGCGTTGTCGAAGCGTCCGCGCCTGCTGTTCGACTACTTCACCCAGCAGTTCGCGCAGGTCACCAATCCGCCGCTCGACTCGATCCGTGAAGAGGTCGTCACCTCGCTGAAGCTCGGCCTCGGGCCTGAGCGGAACCTGCTCAGTTCCGGCCCCGAGCATGCCAACCAGGTCGTCCTCGACTTCCCCGTGATCGACAACGACGAGCTTGCGAAAATCCAGCACATCGACCCGGCACACGGTTCGCGCACCACCACGACGATCCGGGGCCTGTACCGGTTCGACGAAGGACCCGATGCGCTGCGGAACCGCCTCGCGGTGATCTGCGCCGAGGTCGACGAGGCGATCGAGGCCGGCGCCCACTTCCTCGTGCTGAGCGACCGCGACTCGAACAAGGACCTGGCGCCGATCCCGTCGCTGCTCCTGCTCGCCACCGTGCACCACCACCTGCTCCGTGCCCAGAACCGCCTGAAGGTCGGCATCGTCGTCGAAGCCGGCGACGTCCGAGAGGTGCACCATGTCGCCACGCTGATCGGGTACGGCGCCTCAGCGATCAACCCGTACCTCGCCATGGAGACCTGCGAAGACCTCGTCCGCAGCGGAGTCATCGAGGGAGTCACCGCCGAGAAAGCGGTCCGCAACGTCATCTACGCGCTCGGCAAGGGCGTGCTCAAAATCATGTCGAAGATGGGCATCTCGACCGTCTCCTCCTACGCGGGCGCACAGGCTTTCGAAGCCGTCGGGCTGAGCCAGGAGTTCGTCGACGAATACTTCACCGGTACCCAGTCGAAGCTGGGCGGCGTCGGCATCGACGTGATCCAGGCCGAGAACCTCAAACGCCACCAGTCGGCATACCCGCTCAACACGGCTGAGATCTCCCACGAGCGGCTCGAGACCGGCGGCGAGTACTCGTGGCGCCGTGACGGTTCCCCCCACCTGTTCAACCCCGACACCGTGTTCCGCCTGCAGCACTCCACCCGCACCAGGCGTTACGACATCTTCCGCGACTACACGCGGCTCGTCGACGACCAGGCCGAGAACCTGATGACGCTCCGCGGCCTGTTCAAGCTGAAGACCGCCGACCGGGACCCGATTCCCCTCGACGAGGTGGAATCGGTCGCCTCCATCGTCAAGCGGTTCTCCACCGGCGCGATGAGCTATGGATCGATTTCGCAGGAAGCGCACGAGACACTCGCCATCGCGATGAACCGACTCGGCGCGAAGTCCAACACCGGCGAAGGCGGCGAGGACACCGACCGCCTGCTCGACCCGGAGCGTCGTAGTGCCATCAAGCAGGTGGCATCCGGCCGGTTCGGCGTCACGAGCATGTACCTCACCCACGCCGACGACATCCAGATCAAATTGGCGCAGGGGGCCAAACCGGGCGAAGGCGGGCAGTTGCCGCCAACGAAGGTGTACCCATGGGTGGCGCGAACCCGCCACGCCACCGCCGGTGTTGGTCTGATCTCGCCGCCTCCTCACCACGACATCTACTCGATCGAAGACCTCAAGCAGCTGATCTTCGATCTGAAACGGGCCAACCCGTCCGCGCGCATCCACACGAAGCTCGTCAGCCAGTCCGGGATCGGTGCGGTAGCCGCCGGAGTCGCCAAGGCGCTCTCGGATGTCATCCTCGTCTCCGGACACGACGGCGGAACCGGCGCGAGCCCGCTGAACTCGCTCAAGCACGCCGGCACACCGTGGGAGCTCGGCCTCGCCGAAACCCAGCAGACGCTCATGCTCAACGGCATGCGCGACCGCGTGGTCGTCCAGGTCGACGGACAGTTGAAGACCGGCAGGGATGTCATCATCGGCGCGCTGCTCGGCGCGGAGGAATTCGGATTCGCGACAGCGCCGCTCATCGTCTCCGGTTGCGTCATGATGCGGGTCTGCCACCTCGACACCTGCCCGGTCGGTGTCGCCACGCAGAACCCTGTGCTGAGGGAACGATTCGCCGGCAAGCCCGAGTTCATCGTCAACTTCTTTGAATTCATCGCCCAGGAGGTACGCGAGTACCTGGCCGAGCTGGGGTTCCGCACCCTTGAGGAAGCCATCGGCCACAACGAACTCCTCGACACGGACACGGCGATCGAACACTGGAAGGCCTCAGGGCTCAACCTCGAACCGATTCTCGTCGGGCCGACCTTCCGGCCCGGAGAGCCGAGGACGCACGCTCGCGAGCAGGAGCACGAACTCGACAAGCACTTCGACGTCGAACTCATCAAACGCAGCCACAATGTGCTGGAGCACGGGGGATCGATCCGCATCGACCTGCCGATCCGCAACACCGAGCGCGCTGTCGGCACCATGCTGGGGCACGAGGTCACCCGCCGCCACGGCGAGAACGGGCTGCCAACCGATTCCATCGACGTACGACTCACCGGTTCCGCCGGTCAGTCATTGGGTGCCTTCCTCCCGAGCGGCATCACCCTCCGTCTCGAGGGTGACTCGAACGATTACGTCGGTAAGGGACTCTCGGGCGGCCAGATCGTCGTGCGCCCACCGGCGTCGAGCACGTTCGACGCGGACCGGAATGTGATCGCAGGCAATGTCATCGGCTACGGGGCAACGCAGGGGAGCATGTTCATTTCCGGCGTCGTCGGCGAACGCTTCCTCGTGCGCAACTCCGGTGCGACCGCCGTGGTCGAAGGTGTCGGCGACCACGCGCTCGAGTACATGACCGGGGGACTGGCCCTGATCCTCGGCGTGACCGGCCGGAACCTCGGTGCGGGAATGTCCGGTGGTACCGCCTACGTCTTCGACCTCCAGCCGGACCAGGTGAACCGGGAGGCTCTTCAGGCCGGCGAGCTCGAGCTCACCGCACTCGGTAGCGCCGATGTCGAGATCGTCCGCGACCTGCTCGAGCGACACCTCGCCGAGACCGGTTCGGCGCTTGCAGAACGGTTGCTCGCCGACTTCGGTGGCAGCATCCCCAAATTTGTCAAAGTCCTGCCCCGCGACTACGCAGCGGTGCTGCGCACTCGCGACGACGCCGTCGCCGAGGGTCTCGACCCTGACGGTGACGTGGTCTGGGGCCGAATCCTGGAGGTAACCGGTGGCTGATCCCAAGGGATTCCTGAAAGTAACGGAACGGGAGCTGCCGAAGCGGCGCCCGGTGCCGATCCGGCTCATGGACTGGAAGGAAGTGTACGAGCAGGGAGACCCCACGCAGTTGCGCCGGCAGGCCGGCCGCTGCATGGATTGCGGTGTGCCGTTCTGCCACCAGGGCTGCCCTCTCGGCAACCTGATCCCGGAGTGGAATGATCTGACCTGGCGTGGCGAAGGCAGGCAGGCCATCGAGCGGCTGCACGCCACGAACAACTTCCCGGAGTTCACCGGCCGGCTGTGCCCTGCTCCGTGTGAGAGCTCGTGCGTGCTGGGCATCAATCAGCCTGCGGTGACCATCAAGCAGGTCGAAGTGTCGATCATCGACCAGGCCTTCGCGAACGGCTGGGTCGATTCCCACCCGCCGGAGAGCCTCACGGGCAAGACGGTCGCCGTCGTCGGCTCCGGCCCGGCAGGGCTGGCCGCGGCACAGCAACTGACCCGAGCCGGCCACACCGTCGCGGTGTACGAGCGGGACGACCGGATCGGCGGACTCCTGCGGTACGGCATTCCGGACTTCAAAATGGAGAAAAACCACATCGACGCCCGTCTCAAGCAGATGGCTGACGAGGGAACGCGGTTCCGTGCCGGAGTGAACATCGGTGTGGACATCAGCTGGAACGATCTCCGCGCCCGCTACGACGCTGTGGTCATCGCCACCGGCGCGATGGTCCCCCGGGATCTCCCGATTCCCGGGCGCGACTTCGCCGGTGTGCACTTCGCCATGGACTACCTGGTGCCGCAGAACAAGGTGGGCGCCGGCGACGATGTGCCCGGGCAAATCACCGCTGAGGGCAAGCACGTCGTCGTCCTCGGCGGCGGCGACACCGGAGCGGACTGCATCGGAACCGCGCACCGTCAGGGTGCGGCATCCGTCACCAACCTGGCGATCGGAAAGCAGCCATCCCCTGTTCGTACCGACACGCAGCCGTGGCCGATGATGCCGACGCTGTTCGAGGTCCAGAGTGCTCACGAAGAAGGCGGGGAGCGCGAGTACCTCGTGTCGACCGTCGAGTTCCTCAGCAACGAATCAGGAGAGGTCCGCGCCATCCGTGTGGCCGAGACCGAGTTCCTCGACGGACGACGCGTGCCCAAGAGCGGCACGGAACGCGAAATTCCGGCGGACCTCGTTCTGCTGGCTCTCGGGTTCACCGGACCTGAATCGGATCACATTGCGCCGCAACTCGGCGTGCCGTTCGATGAGCGCGGGAACGTTGAACGCGATCATGATTACCAGACGAGCGAGCCCGGTGTTTTCGTCGCCGGCGACGCCGGTCGCGGCCAGTCCCTCATTGTCTGGGCCATCGCAGAAGGGCGGGCGGCAGCAGCCGCCGTTGACCGGTACCTCGAGGGTGAGACGAACCTCCCCGCACCCGTGCGCCCGACCGACCGCGCCATCTCGCTCTAGACTCGAAGGCGAGGCTCACGCCCGTCCTTCTCCCCGCAACAAATCCCGCCAGCGCATTTCCGCGCAGAAATATGGAGCAGTACCTATGAGACGAGCTAAAATCGTCGCGACCCTCGGCCCGGCAACTGGTAGCTATGAGGACATCCGCGCGATCATCGACGCCGGTGTGAACGTTGCCAGGATGAACCTCAGCCACGGCACCTACGACGTCCACGAAGGCGTCTACGCCAACGTGCGCAAGGCAGCAGCCGACGCCGGAAAGCCCGTCGCAGTGCTCGTCGACCTGCAGGGACCGAAGATCCGGCTCGGCAAGTTCGAGGGCGGCCCGTACGACCTCGCCGAAGGCGACATCTTCAAGATCACCACCGAAGACGTCCTCGGCACGAAGGAACTCTCCGGCACGACGTTCAAGGGTCTGCCGAACGACGTGCAGCCAGGTGACTTCCTGCTCATCGACGACGGCAAGGTGAAGGTCAAGGTCCTCGAGACCGACGGCGTCGTCGTCACGACCGAGGTCATCGTCGCCGGTGCCGTCTCCAACAACAAGGGCATCAACCTGCCCGGTGTTGCCGTCAACGTCCCCGCCTTGAGCGACAAGGACGAGGCCGACCTCCGCTGGGGCCTCAAGCTCGGCGCCGACTTCATCGCCCTGTCTTTCGTCCGCAACGCTGAAGACATCCAGCGGGTGCACGAGATCATGGATGAAGAGGGCAAGCGCCTCCCCGTCATCGCGAAGATCGAGAAGCCGCAGGCCGTCGACAACCTCGAGGAAATCATCGACGCCTTCGACGGCATAATGGTCGCCCGCGGTGACCTCGGCGTCGAACTCCCGCTCGAGGCGGTGCCGATCGTGCAGAAGCGTGCTGTTGAGCTGTGCCGCCGTATGGCCAAGCCGGTCATCGTCGCCACCCAGATGCTCGAGTCGATGATTTCAAGCCCGATCCCGACTCGCGCGGAAACCTCCGACGTCGCCAACGCCGTCCTCGACGGTGCGGATGCCGTCATGCTCAGCGGCGAGACCAGCGTCGGCGAGTATCCGGTGATCACCGTGCAGACCATGGCACGTATCATCGAGTCGACCGAGGACCACGGTCTCGAGCGGATTCCGCCGCTCGGCACCAAGCCCCGCACGCAAGGCGGCGCCATCACGCTCGCCGCGAGCGAGGTCGCAGACTTCGTCGGGGCGAAGTTCCTCTGCGTCTTCACGGAGTCAGGCGACTCGGTACGCCGGATGGCGCGTCTGCGCACGAAGATTCCGGTCCTCGGATTCACGCCGGATGAAGGCATTCGTCGCCGCATGCAGCTGAACTGGGGAGTGGAAACGTTCCTGGTGGACCGGGTCACTCACACCGACGCAATGTTCGGCCAGGTCGACGACGTGCTGCTCGGACTGGACAAGGCAGAAATCGGAGACAAGGTCGTCGTGATCTCCGGTTCCCCTCCCGGAATCTCCGGGTCGACCAACGACCTCCGCGTCCACAAGGTCGGCGACGCTCACCACGGAGTCGTGCCCGCTTACCAGAACTAAAGCGGCGGGTTTCTATTC
>NZ_JBKJWH010000115.1:0-21634 GCF_046716805.1 Mycetocola sp.
GCTCGGCCCCGTCGAACCGCGGACGACAAGCGACGTGACGATCGCCTCGTCATCGCCTGGCGCTGGAGCGTCGTCTGCGCCGAGCATCTCGAGCGCGAGCCGGACGGCGCGCTCACCGGCGAGGGCAAGCGGCGTACGCACGGTCGTCAGTGCTGGCGAGGTGAAGTCCGAGCCGAAGATGTCGTCGAACCCGATCACGCTCAGCCGACCGGGAACATCGATACCCTGCTCCGCTGCCGCCCGGAGAAGGCCGATGGCCATGAGGTCGTTGTACGCGACGACAGCGGTGACGCCTGCGGCGATCACCCGGGACAGCGCCGCTCGTCCGCCGTCGAGGGTCGGCACACCCGGCCCGATCTCGACGATCGACATCCCACGGGCGAGGGCGTGCTCGAGCAGGGCCGACCAGCGGGTGGCACTCATCCAGGAGTTCGCCGGACCGGACAGGTACGCGATGCGGGTGTGCCCGAAGGACTCGAGGTGGGCGACGGCCTCCTCGATCCCCGGCGAGACGTCGGGCAGGATGCTTGAAACCCCCTCGACGTCCCTGTTGATCAGAACGAGGGGCTTCGACTCAGCGAGACGCTGGACCTGTTCGTCACTCAGCCGGGTGGTGCCAAGGATGAGCCCGTCGACGGAGGGCTGGATCCGTTCCGCCGTTGTCGCCTCGACCTCGCCCGATTCCTGTGACTCAGCGATCACGAGCGTGTAGCCCTGCGCTGCGGCGGCATGCTCCGCTCCGCGGACGATCCCGAAAATCATCGGGTTGGTGATGTCGGCGAGCAGAAGCCCGAGGGTGTTGGTGCGTCCGGTGGGCAGCGCCCTTGCCATCGGGTTGAGCCGGTAGTTCAGCTCCTTTGCGGCGGCATGGATGCGCTCTTCGGTCTTGATGTTGATGCGCCCTGGCTGGCTGAGGGCGCGTGAGACGGTGGACGGGTTCACTCCGGCCAGCTTCGCGACGTCGTAGATCGTCGGCGCGGACTTACCTCCGCGTGGGCCGCGCGTCCGCACCGGGGGTACGGGCTCTGCGGCTACGGCGTCGCTCGACATGTTCGTACTCCTCCGGGCGCTCGCACGCCGTCTGCGGTTGGCCGTGATGGCCAGGGTCCAAGGTATCGCACCTTGTCAGCGCCGATCACGCCGCGACACCGGCCTGCAGGTCCTGCTCTCGCTGTTCTGCGAGAAGCCGGTGTCGGTTGGCTCTCCGCTGCTCCTGGCGATCCGGATCCGGCACAGGCGACGCCAGCAACAGGCGCTGGGTGTACGGATGTTCCGGGGTCACGGTGACTTCTCCCGCCTCGCCCTGCTCGACGATCTCGCCGCGGTACATCACGGCGACCCGGTGGCTGATGTGGCGGACGACGTCGAGGTCGTGGGACACGAACAGGTAGGAGACACCGGTGTCCTTCTGGATCTGCAGAAAGAGGTCGAGCACGCGGGCCTGCGTCGTGAGGTCGAGTGCCGAGACCGGCTCGTCGCAGACGATGAGTTTCGGCGACAGGGCGAGCGCCCGGGCGATGGCTACCCGCTGGCGTTGCCCACCGGAGAATTCCCGCGGAAGCCGGGAGGCGGCATCCGATGGGAGCCCGACCTGATCGAGGAGCTCGCCGACGCGTTTGCGCGCCTCGGCCTTGCCGACGCCCTGCACCCCGAGCGGCTCGGCCAGGATGTCGCCGATCTCGAGTGACGGGTTGAGCGACGTGTATGGGTCCTGGAACACGACCTGCAGGTCACGGCTCAGCTTCCGCCGCTGTTTGCGCGACGCGTGGCTGATGTCGTTGCCTTCGAAGGTGATCGACCCGGCGGTGACCGGCGCGAGGCCGAGAACCGCCCGGCCGAGCGTGGTCTTGCCTGAGCCCGACTCTCCGACCAGGCCGAGCGTTTCTCCCTGGCCGATCGCGATGTTGATGTCGGTGAGGGCACGGAACGGCTTCGCCCGGAACCCCTTCCCCGGGTACTCCACGTTGAGGCTGTCGATCCTGAGCAGGTTCTCGCCCATCATGCACCGTCCTTTCCGGTCGTCGTGAGCATGGTCATCGGCGTCTTGCCCTCGAGCATCGAGCCGAGCAGCGTCTGCGTGTACGGGTCCTGCGGATTGCGGAGGATCTCGCGCACGTCGCCGGATTCGACGACACGGCCGCTCTTCATCACGACGACGCGGTCAGCGAGGTCGGCCACGACACCGAAGTTGTGGGTGACGAGGATGACCCCGACGCCCAGTCGCTTCTGAAGGTCGCGGATGAGGTCGAGCACCTCGGCCTGGACCGTCACGTCGAGAGCCGTCGTCGGCTCGTCGGCGATGATGAGGTCCGGTTCGCAGCTGATCGCTCCCGCAATGAGCACACGCTGTGCCATTCCGCCGGACACTTCGTGCGGGTAGGCGTCGAACGTCCGCTGCGGGTTGACGATTCCGACACTCTTGAGCAGGTCGAGTGCCCGCCGTTTGGCTTCGGCCTTGGAAATTCCGAGGATCTTGACCATGGGCCGGACCAGCTGGGAACCGACGGTGTATGCCGGGTCGAGGTTGGACATCGGTTCCTGGGGAATGTAGGAGATGCGCTTCCCGCGGAGTGGCTGAAGGCGGTCCTGGTGAACCGTCTCCTCGCCGGGGGCGACCGTGTACTTACCGTCGAACTGGATGCTGCCTCCGACGATTCGCGCGGTGTCGGGCAGCAGTCCGAGGATGGAGAACGCGGTCTGGGATTTGCCGGAACCGGACTCCCCCACGATGCCGAGGACTTCTCCGCGATCGAGCGAGAACGACACGTCGTCGACGACCTTTTTGATCGACCCGTCCGCCTGCGGGTAACCGACGGCGAGGTGGTTCACTTTGAGGAGGTGCTTCTCGGTGCCGGCCTCCACGTCTGCGGCGACCTTGCGGAGCTTGCCGGTGCGTGGTGCGGGGGAATCGGCGAGTACGGCTTTTACGTCCGCGGCCGCCTTCTTCAGCTTCGGAATCTTCTGGGCGTCCTCGAGCGCGTCGCGCACCGCGTTCCCGAGCAGCACGAGCGCACCGATGGTGAGTCCGATGGCGAGGCCGGGCCAGAAGAGCATGAGCGGGTTGAGGTAGACGTTGCGGAAACCTTCGCTGAGCATGACGCCCCAGGTCACCTCGGTCGGGTCGCCGAGACCGAGGAACTCGAGTCCGGACTGGATGGCGATCGCCACACCGCACACCATGGCGGTCTGGATGATGATCGGGGCCCGGACGACGCTGAAGATGTGCCTGGTGATGATGCTCAGGTCGCTGAGTCCGGCGACCCGAGCTGCATCGACGTACAACTCGTTGCGGACGGACTGCACCGCTGTGCGGGTGAGTCGGAAGTACCCGGGACTGATCAGGATGCCGAAGACGATCATGCTCGTCCAGACCGACGGGCCGAAGGCTGCGCGGACGGAGAGGAGGACGATGATGCCGGGGAGGCTCATCAGCATGTTGGCGAACCAGCTCGAGACTTGGTCGAAGGCGCCGCCGTAGTAGCCGGCGATCAGGCCTGCCGGCAGTCCGATGGCGATCGCGACGGCGGCGCAGAGCAGGGCGGACAGCAGGGTGAGCTGGGCGCCGTAGACCAGCCGGCTGAAGATGTCTCGACCTGCGCTGTCCGTGCCGAGCAGGTGCTCACCGCCAGGAGGGGCCAGCGTGTTGGTGATGGTCGCGAAGTTCTGGTCGAACGGAGCGATCAGCGGCGCGAAGACGGCCACGAGCATCATGAGAGCGAGAACAGCGAGGGCGAACAGCCCCAGCGGGTTCCGCAGGATGCGGCGGAAAACGTGCGCACGGACGACGGTGCCGGCCTGGCCGGAGATTTCGACGGGCTGGGTCATGAGACACGCACCTTCGGGTTGAGCCAGCCGTTGATGAGGTCGACGACCAGGTTGACGATGATGACGATGACGACCGTGTAGAGCACGACCCCCATCACGAGAGGGATGTCGCCGAGGCTTGTCGCGCTGACGGCGAGTGCGCCCATTCCGGGCAGGGCGAAGATGGATTCGATGATGACGACACCGCCGAGCATGCCGATGAACTGCAGGCTCAGGACGGTGAGGCCGGCGGGCGCGGCGCTGCGGAGAACGTGCTTGAAAAGGATCTCCCGTTCGGGGATGCCGCGACTGCGGAGCGTGCGAACGTAGTCCTTCTCGAGCTGTTTGATGACGGCGCTGCGGATCTGCTGCGCACCCGACGTCACGGCGTTGATGGTGAGGGCGATGACCGGGAGGGTCATCGACGCGATCCAGGCGTCTGCGCCCGAGCCGGGGTTGATCGTGGAAATCGCGGGGAAGAAGCCGAGCTGGATGCCGAAGATCGTGACGAGGATGATGGCGAGGACGAAACCGGGGATGGCGTCTCCGATGACGGCGCCGATCTGCACGACCTTGTCCACCGTGCCGCGCTTCACCGCGGCGGCCATGCCGAGCGCGGTCGCGATGACGGCGGTGAGGAGGATGGCGACGATCACGAGGGTGAGGGTGATCGGGAGCCGGTTGACGAGTGCCGCCCCGACCGTCTCAGCGCTGAACCAGGAACGGCCGAGGTCGCCGGTGATCGCCGCACCCGCCCAGTCGAAGAATCGGACGAAGAGCGGCTGGTCGAGGCCCAGCTCGGTCTCCTTGAGCGCGATCTGCTCGTCGGTCGCCTGGTCGCCGAGGATGTTCCGCGCGATGTTGGCACTCGAGAAATACAGAAGGGTGTACGTCAGGACGCTGATCGCCACGAGGAGGACGATCCCGGCGGCGAGGCGCTTGAGGATGAAGGGAACCATGCTGCTCCGTTGCAAAGTGGTTGAAAATCTGGGGGTGGGGCGGATGCCGAGGCATCCGCCCCTGCGCTGTCAAGGAGCGCGGATGGTGCTGTGTTAGTTCGCCGGGGCGAAGTTGTAGATGGACGGGACCGCCTGCTGCGTCTGCGGCGTCGAGGTGATCTTCTTCTCGTTGATGAAGAACATCTGGTCGACCCGGAAGATCGGAGCGAACCAGGCGTTCTCGGTGACGTAGCGGTTGACCTCCTTGGCCAGCTCACCCGATTCGTCACCGCCCGTGCGGACAGCGTCGATCATTTCCTGCAGCTCGGGGCTCGTCGTGTCGAAGGGGTTGTACAGGGCCTCGGTGGAGATCATCTGGTTGATGGCGACCCACGGCTCACCCTGGAAGAGGAAGAAGTACGCCACAGGGAACTTGCCGCCGGCGATGTCGGAGACGATGTTGGCCGGCGGTACCGTCTCGGCCTTCAGAGTGATGCCGACGTCCGCGAGCTGCTGGGTGAGAATCGCGACTGTTGCCTCGAGTCCGACGAAGGACGGCATGGCGAGCTCGAACCCGTCGGCGTATCCCGCTTCGGCAAGGAGCTTCTTTGCCTTCGCCGGGTCGTACGGGTACATCTCGTCCAGTTCGTCGACGTAGGCGCCGCTGTCCGGCCCGAAGACCTGGTTCGTCGCTGTGCCGTAGCCCAGCTGGAGCTCTTCGAGGATGGTTTCGCGGTCGAGTGCGTGGTTGATGGCCTGGCGAACCTTCAGCTCGCCCAGCGCGGGGTTCAGTTTGCCGTCACGATCCAGGAGCAAAAATCCGCTCCAGTCCACCTGGTTGTCGCTGAGCGTGAGCCCGGCACCCTCGACCTGTGCTGCCGAGCGGGCGTCGACGAGGGTGGCGTCCACCTGTCCTGAGACGATGGCGTTGGCGCGGGCGGTCACGTCGGTCAGTACCTTGAAGACAATGCTGTCGAACTTCTGCAGGTCCTTGTTCCAGTAGTCCTCACGAGCGGTGAAGGTGTACTGCGAGCCGACGACGGATGCCTTGGCGTCCATCACGTAGGGGCCGGTGCCGACCGGGTTGGCGGCGATCTCGTCGGTCCCGAGGGCCTCGGGGCTGCCCATCAGCCCGGCGGCCTGGCTGAGGTAGTACTCGAAGGCCGGGTCGGGTGCGCTGAGCGTGATGTCAACGGTGTCCTCGTCGACGACCGTGACCGACTGCAGCGCTGAGGCCTGCGCGGCCTGGCGACCGTTGGCAGCCTTGAAACCTTCGAGGTTCGCCTTGACCACCTCAGGGGTGAACTTCTCACCGTCGCTGAAGGTGACGTCGGTGCGAAGATCCATGGTGAGCTTCGTGAGTGCCTCGTCGTACTCCCATTTGGTGGCGAGCATCGGGCTCAGCTTGCCGTCCGGTTCGCGGAGGAGAAGCGAGTCGTATGCGGCCTGGTACGGCTGGAGTGCGTGGCCGACGTGTGCCTGGCTGGGGTCCCAGGACGGGATGTCGACGACGGCGCCGATGGTGAGCGTTCCGCCGCGGGCGGCGGTCTTGCCGTCGCCACCGGTTGGGGCGTTGCCGCCGGCGCCGCAACCCGTGAGCAGCACTGCCGCCCCGGCTGCGAATGCAGCGACCTTCAGAGATTTACCGAACTTCATTGTTGGCTCCTGTGTGCATCTTTGCAGTGACGACCGGATGGACATCCGGCTCTAAGGGGGCGAAGCGTGCTTCGCTGGATCTCAGATTACAGAAACTCTCACGCCCTGGCAACCGATTGTCAAAAATTGCCGATGATCCGTTACCACAGCGTAATAATTCCCGGTAATTGGCGGCACTTACGTCACCACAAGCGGTTGCAGCTGTTGCCAAATTGTTGCCCTCAACACAGAACGGCCCCGCCGCGCATGCGACGGGGCCATTTGTGGCAAATCAGTTGCGCTCGGGGAAGGTGCCTTCCTCGGCGATGCGGGAGTTCAGCTCGGCGAGGAACTGGTCCTCATCGAAGTCGAGGGAGACCTCCTGGCCCGTCCATGCCGAGAGGTGGATGGCGTTCGCGAGGCGAACGCCCTTGATGCCGTCAGAGCCCGGGGCGAGCAACGGCGTCCCGTCCAGGATGTTCGCGGCGAAGTTCTCGAGGACACCGGCGTGCTGGGCTCCCCACGGGGAATCGAATTCGATCGTCTCCTGGGTGTACAGCTCCGCGACGTTGAGCTGGCCCATGAAGAGCTTCTTGACGTCGTCCATGTCCATGCTCTCGGACAGCTCGCGTTCCGGTCGGTTGAGCCGGGTGACGGTGGCCGTCTTGCTGTTCTCCACGACGATTTTGCCCTGGTCCCCGACGATCTCGAACCGGTCGGTTCCCGTCAGCTCGTGTGTCGCCGTGACGAAGACGCCGGTGGCGCCGTTGCCGTAGTCGACGAGAGCGGTGACCTCGTCTTCGACGGCGATGTTGCGGCGGTAGCCGAATGCCACCTTCGAGTACACGGACTTCGGGACTCCACAGATCCACTGCCACAGGTCGAGCTGGTGCGGCGCCTGGTTGACGAGGACGCCGCCGCCTTCGCCGCCCCAGGTGGCCCGCCAGGCGCTCTGGTCGTAGTATCCCTGCGGCCGCCACCAGTTGGTGATGATCCAGTTCGTCCGAAGGATGTTGCCGATTTCGCCGTTGTCGACGATCTCCTTGAGCCGAATGTAGAGCGGGTTGTTCCGCTGGTTGAACATGATCCCAAAGCTCAGCTCCGGCTTCGACTCAGCGAAGGCGTTGAGCTCGGCGACCTGCTTGGTATAGACGCCTGCGGGCTTCTCGACGAGGGCGTGGACGTTTCGCTGCAGGGCATCGATGCCCATCTGCGGGTGAAGGAAGTGCGGCACGCAGGTGACGATGGCGTCGACGGTGCCACTCTCCAGCAGCTCAAGGTAGTCCTCGAAGAAGACGGCGTCCGGGTAGTTTTCGGCAGCGACGGCCGCTTTCTCCGGGTTGTGGTCGGCGATCGCCGCAACTTCCATGTTGGGCACCAGGCCGTCCGCGATGAACTTCGCGTACATCGAGCCCTGGGCGCCGAGCCCGATGATTCCGAGGCGGACTTTTGTCGTCATAACTGAGGGTTCCGTTCTGTGCTGTCGTGGATTGCTGAGCCGAGGAGGTCGGCGCGGTCGGGGAAGGACTGGTCGTAAACGTCCTGGATGATGTCGAACGAGGCACGAGCCGCACGGGGATCGATCCAGAAGTCGCCGTCCCCGGTGAGGGTGGAGTAAAAGTCCTGGATGAGCAGCTCGTGGGAGACCCCCCAATAGGCGCGCTCCCCCGTCGCCACCGTTTCGGTCACCGTCTGGATCGTGCCGTCGGCGTGCGTGAGAGTGAGGTCGCCGCGAAGGTGAAGCGTCGCCTTCTCCGTCACGATCTGGATGTCCACCGGGGCGTTGGTGGCGTTGGCAAGGGTGGCGTAGAAGACGCTCCGAGCGCCGTTCTCATGGGTGAGCACCATTTCGGCGGTGTCCTCGACCTCGATGACGTCCGAGAGGAATCGGGTGCTGGCGCTGCCCTGCACGGATGCGACGGGGCCGACGAGCCACTGGACGAGGTCGAGAGTGTGGATCGCCTGGTTCATCAGGAGCCCACCCCCTCCTGTGGACCAGCGGCCCCGCCACGGGCGATCGAGGTAGTACGCGGCCGTGCGGTGCCAGAGCACTGTGGCGGAGGCTCCGAGAACACGGCCGAGCGCCCCGGAGGAGAGCGCCGCGTGCGCGGCCCGCACCGGGGCGTTGTAACGGTTCTGGAAGCAGATCGCGATCTTTGCTGTGCTGTCCTCGGCGGCGCGGACGAGTCGCGCGGCTTCGTCCCGGGTGTGGGCGACGGGCTTCTCCAACACGACATGGATGCCGCGCTCAAGTGCGTCGACAGCGATCGCCGCGTGGGTGGAGTGCGGGGTGCAGATGTGCACGACGTCCGGCCTGACGCTTTCGAACAGCGAGAGGTGGTCGGCGAACCCAGGAACGTCGTTCCCGGTTGCTGCAGCGGAAAGCCGGCCCTCATCGGTGTCGCAGACCGCGACGAGTTCGGTGTCGGGGAGAGTCGCGATCGCGGCGAGGTGCAGCGCCGAGATGTCCCCGCATCCGATGATCGCTGCACGATACCCGGTCATGCGTCTGCACCTGCCATGGCGGCGGCCGGACCGCGGCCGATGCTGCTGAGAACGTTCTCGTACTGGCGCAGGTGGTCGGCGAAGGCTGCGTCCACCATGCCCTGCCGCCCGGCGGACGCCGCGTCGTCGAACGCGAACCATCGGCCGTGTTCACTCCCGCCGGGATCCGGATCTCCGCCTACGACGACTTTGCCTGCGGCAAGGGCGGCGTCGGCGACCGAGGAGTCCGCGACCTCACCGATCGCCACGATGTCGATGTCGAGTGCCGCGAGGGCGCTGTCCAGGTCGGCGAACAGGAGGGCGCGCTCCCCCTCGAACCGGTTGACGATGCTCTCGACCAGCGCGGCGCCGGAGGCGGCGTCGGGATCGACGATGGCGACGAGCCGGAGATCGGGGTGCGCCACGACGACTCGCGCGTGCGTTCGTGCGAGCTTCCCAGCGCCGAGGATCGCGACGGTGGCCGGGGTCATTTCGTGGTCACGCCGATCTCGGAGAGCAGGCCGCTGAACGCGCGGGCTGCCTGACCGAACGCCGTCGGCCCGGAAAACCCGCCGAGCGCGTGGGCTTCGTCGAGGTGGGGTTCGAGGGAGGCGAAGCCGGTGTAGCCGTCGTCCCGAAGGGCCGTGAGAGTCGCCAGCACCTGCCCGTCGCCTTCGCCGGCAGGGACCACCGTGTTCGTCGCGGCGACCGCATCCTTCACCTGCAGGTAATCGAGGTACGGGCGCAGCATGGCGTAACCGTCGTCGTGCGGATGAGCGACACCCACCTGGACGAAGTTGGCGCTGTCCCAGGCGAGCCGCAGCGCGGAGGAACCGACGGACTCGACGAGGTCGAGCACGCGCTCGGGTGTGTCGCCGTAGATGTCCTTCTCGTTTTCGTGCAGCAGTGTGACACCCTCGCGTTCCGCTTCGTCGGCGAGGAGCCGCATCCGCAGCATCACGTCGTCCCTGGTCGATTCGACGGACACGCCGTCGCCACGGAAGAAGGAGAAGATGCGGATGTTCGGGGTCTCGAGCGCGTGGGCGACCCGGATGATGCGGCGGAGCCGATCCACCTCGAGTTCGGGGTCCAGCGAGACGTCGACCTTGCCGATCGGCGACGCGACAGCGGATGCCCGCATGCCCTCTTTTGCGAGGAAGGCGGTGAGGGTGTCGAGCTGGTCGTCCGACAAATCGACGACGTTGGTGCCCCACGCGCTGCGGACCTCGATGTGCGACGCACCGAGCGCCTTGAGCACGGCGACCTGCACGGCGGGATCGGGGTCGATCTCGTCACCGAAACCAGAGAGGGTCCAGGTAACAGCGTTGGACTGGGTCATGAAAGAAGCCACCTTTGCGTTGTTCACGTCGCTGGGAACCTCGGCGGAGAAGTTCGTCCGCAAGGTAATTGCCCCAGCTTAGGCGCGTCCGGCTTCTCGTGCAACCGATTGCCAAAACCTGCTGAAACGCGTCGTGCCGCGACCCCTCGGACCGTTTGGCAATCGGTTGACAAGTGCCGCCGGGGTGGTGTCTGATAGAGGGAAGCGGCGTGTGTTCTCCCGCCGCACTCCCCTGACAACAAGGATGTCCTCATGGTCGATCTTCGCGCGAAGCCCTTTCACCTCGACGACGACGCTGTCACCTGGGTCGAGGAAACGTTTGAGTCGTTGACGCTCGAAGAGAAGATCGGCCAGCTCTTCATCAACCTCAACGTGTCGTTCGACGAGGGCTACCTCGACAACATCGTCAGCAACTTCCACGTCGGTGGAATCCGGTACATGGGCGCGAACTCGAAGACCGTTCAGGATCACATCCGCTACGCACAGTCGAAGGCGAAGGTCCCGCTCCTCGTGGCATCCAACCCGGAGATGGGCGGCGCGGGCAGCGCGGACGACGGAACCCTCGTCGCCACGCACCTTTCGGCCGGATCACACCCCGACAAGTCGATCGCGCGCCAGATGGGCCGGGTCGCCGGCCGCGAGACCGCCGCCATGGGCTGCAACTGGGCGTTCGCCCCGATCGTCGACATCCACTACAACTGGCGCAATACGGTCATCAGCACCCGCTCATTCGGCAACACTCCGGATGTCGTCATCGAACGTGCCAAGGAATACTTCGACGGCATCAGCGAGTCGAACACCGTCTGCGCGATGAAACACTTCCCCGGAGACGGAATCGACGAACGCGACCAGCACGTCGTCACGAGCTACAACACGCTCGGGTATGACGAATGGAACGCCAGCTACGGCCGGGTCTACCGCGAGCTCATCGACCACGGCGTGCAGTCGATCATGATCGGCCACATCGGCGCCCCCGAGCTGTCGAAGCACTACCGCCCCGGGATGACGGATGCCGACATCCTGCCGGCAACACTCGCCCCTGAGCTGCTCAACGACCTCCTCCGCGAGGAACTCGGATTCAACGGCCTGATCCTCACCGACGCGTCGATGATGATCGGTATGACCCAGGCGATGAAGCGCAAGGACCTTGTCCCCGCCGCCATCGCCGCCGGGTGCGACATGTTCCTGTTCTTCCGCGACGCGGACGAAGACTTCCGGTACATGCTCGACGGCTACCGCACCGGCGTGATCACCGAAGAGCGCCTCCGCGACGCGGTCCTCCGCATCCTCGCGCTCAAGGCGTCGCTGGGCCTGCACGTCACCCCGCGCGAGGAACTCGTCCCGGGACCAGAGGCGCTGTCGGTCATCGGCAGCAGCGAGCACCACACCATCGCTGCTGAGATCGCCGACAAGACGGTCACCCTGGTCAAGGACACCCAGGGCAACCTCCCCCTCACGCCAAAGACGCACAAGCGCATCCGGCTGTACGGGATCAGCGGCCAGGCGGACTTCACGGGCACCGACCCGAGCGGCTACCTCGAGGTGGCGCGCGAGGAACTCGAGAAGGCCGGTTTCGAGGTGCACGTCTTCAAAAACGCGAAGCAGCGCGCCGCCGAGGGCGAAGAGAACGTCTACTTCCACACCGTCATGGCGGATGAAGCCAACGAGCACTACGCCGAGAAATATGACGCCGCCATCGTGTTCGCCAACGTCACGGGCTTCGCGCAGGAGGCAAGCATCCGCATCACCTGGTCCACGCCGATGGCCGCTGAGATCCCCTGGTACGTCACCGAGATTCCCACCGTGTTCGTGTCGCTCGCCCAGCCGAACCACCTCATCGACGTGCCCATGGTCAAGACGATGATCCACGCGCACGCCCCGAGCCGCGAAGCGATTGCCGCGACCGTCGAGAAAATCCAGGGCCTCTCCGAGTTCACCGGCACGTTCAACGAGAACGTCTGGTGCGACACCTTCGGAACCCGGCTCTAACCCTCCGCTGCCCGGCGTCACGTGGGAAACCGGATAGACCCGGTTTGCTAGCGTGTACACGAAGCCGGGCCCGGGTGACCGTGCTTTCCCCGCTTTTCTTTGCTCCTCTTCTCGAGGACTGTCCGACTTCTGACCGCTGACCACAAGAGGAGATCTCCATGGCGGATACAACCAAGGCCCAGGCCAACATCGGCGTCGTCGGATTGGCGGTGATGGGCTCCAACCTCGCCCGCAACCTCGCCAGCCGCGAAGGAAACACTGTGGCGGTGTACAACCGCTCCTGGGAGAAGACGAACACGCTTCTCACCGAGCACCCCGAGGCCGGTTTCATCGCGTCGGAGAAGATCGAGGACTTCGTTGCCTCGCTGCAGAAGCCGCGCACGGCGATCATCATGGTGCAGGCAGGCAAGGGAACAGACGCCGTCATCGACCAGCTCACCCAGCTCTTCGAACCGGGCGACATCATCGTCGACGGTGGCAACGCGCTCTTCACCGACACCATCCGCCGTGAGAAGGCCGTTCGCGAGACCGGCATCAACTTCGTCGGCGCCGGGATCTCCGGCGGCGAAGAGGGCGCGCTCAAGGGCCCATCGATCATGCCGGGTGGATCAGCCGAAGCGTACGAGACCCTCGGCCCGATCCTCTCCTCCATTGCTGCCGTGGCAGAGGGCGAGCCCTGCGTCACCCACATCGGCACCGACGGCGCCGGCCACTTCGTGAAGATGATCCACAACGGCATCGAATACGACGACATGCTGCTCATCGCCGAGGCGTACGACCTCATCCGCCGGGGCACCGGTAAGAGCCCGGCCGAGATCGCCGAGGTCTTCGCCGAGTGGAACCGTGGCGAACTCGAGAGCTACCTGATCGAGATCACCGCCGAGGTCCTCCGCCAGGTCGACGCGAAGACCGGTCAGCCCCTCGTCGACATCATCGTCGACCAGGCCGGCTCAAAGGGAACAGGCGTCTGGACCGTTCAGACCGCTCTCAACCTGGGCACCCCGGTTTCGGGAATCGCCGAAGCCGTCTTCGCGCGTGGCCTTTCCTCCCACCCGGAGCAGCGCGCAGCGGCATCCGACCTTCCCGGCCCGAGCGAGAACTGGACGGTCGAGGATTCGGACGCGTTCATCGAAGACGTCCGGCTCGCGCTCTACGCGTCGAAGATCGTCGCATACTCGCAGGGCTTCGACGCCATCGCGGCCGGAGCCGACGAGCACGGCTGGAACATCGACCTCGGTGCCGTGTCGAAGATCTGGCGCGGCGGCTGCATCATCCGCGCCCAGTTCCTCAACCGGATCGCCGACTCGTACGCCGAGGTTCCCGACCTCAAGCTTCTCCTCGCGGCACCGTACTTCGCCGAGGCGATGGCCGGGGCCCAGGAAGCCTGGCGTCGCGTCGTCGTCGCGTCCGCCCAGTCCGGCATCCCGGCGCCTGCGTTCTCCTCGTCGTTGTCCTACTACGACGGCCTGCGGGCCGAACGTCTGCCGGCAGCACTCGTCCAGGGCCAGCGTGACTTCTTCGGAGCGCACACCTACAAGCGGATCGACGCCGAGGGCACCTTCCACACGCTCTGGTCTGGTGACCGTAGCGAGGTACAGGCCGTCGACAGCCACTAGGCATCGCAGCACTGCCCGGGCCCCCGTCGCACGTCGACGGGGGCCCTGTCCGTTCTCCGGGCGTACGTCCCCGACGCTCAACAGGGCATTTTGTGCATCTCGCAGGCCCGACAGGAAATTCTGGCCGTCTGACAGCCGTCACTCCTGCTGAGCGCGCGCCCCACGAAGTCTTCCGTGCCGCTCGGCCAACTCGCCCCGGACCGGTACCCTCGAAGTATCCCCGTAGACCCGGAAGGACCCATGACAACGAACCTGTCGACGACCCAGACGGCCACCCGCCGGGTGGTCAGCTGGAACCTCCTGCCGGGCGCGCTCCTCGCGGCATCCGGCCTGCTGCTTTTCGGGCTGCACTGGCGACCGGGCGGGTACGTGGTGCTCGCCGCTGCCCTCCTCGCCGCTGGGCTCGTCAACCGGGCCCTGGCGAAAGACCTGCTCCTTATCGGCGCAGGCCTCGTGATCATCAGCCTCGTCGACATCAACACCGACATCTCGTGGGATCACATGGTGGTGATGGGTATCGCCCTCGCGGCGGCAGTGATTCTGCCCTACCTGGTTTCCCGATTCCTGTACCGCGACCACGCCGTCCGGTTCCCGGTGCTGACCGGGCAGCGCTGGACCCGGGTTGAGCTCTGGTACCTGATCGCCGTGCTGGTCCTCGGCTGGTTCCTCTTGCCGGTGTACATGATCCCGACCGGGGTGTTCGAGAACTGGCCGGCGGCATCCGACCCTGCGTCCATCGGCCGGCTGTTCCTCGGCACCAACGCCCTGGGAATCTGGGACGAACTCTTCTTCATCTGCACGTGCTTCACCCTGTTGCGCCGGCACTTCCCGGACTGGCAGGCGAACCTCATCCAGGCTGTGCTCTTCACCTCATTCCTGTGGGAACTGGGGTTTCACTCCTGGGGCCCGTTCCTCATCTTCCCGTTCGCTCTCGTCCAGGGCTGGATCTTCAAGCAGACCAAATCGTTGTCCTACATCGTCAGCGTTCACCTGCTGTTCGACTTCGTGCTGTTCCTCGTGCTGTTGCACGCGCACAACCGCGACTGGCTGGACATCTTCCTCTACTGAGTCGCTTCCGAACCGGCATCCCACAGCTGGGAATCGCCCCCGCGCGCCCGTAACGGATGCCGGGCAGGGCACAATGGAAGGCCAACCGTGAAGGAGATTCTCATGACCGACGACCGCACCCAGGACGCCCCAGTGGAAGACCAGCACCCGCAGCCGCTCGACGACAAGGTGGCAGGGATCCTGGTGCAGGAAGAAGCGGACCTCGCCGGCCACGACCAGGCCGAAGTTCTCGAGGCGCTTCGGCAGCGGTTCGCGGATGCCGGGATCGCGATCTCCGAGGACGAGCTGATCGAGCAGAGCACGAGGATCGCCGGGTCCGACGGCGGAACCTTCTCCGACCGCTGAGATCATTTATTCGGAACCTGTCAACCCCCTGTACAGGGGAGGGGTTCGATCTTACCCTCAGCAGTAGAAGATCCTCCCCCGAGTTACCCCGCTTAGGTGCTAGTGAGAGCACCCGGACGCCGGGATATTCCGGAGGGTCTTTGAGGGCGGGATAGTCGGGATATCCCGCCCTCTTCTCTGTCCTCCTCGCCTATGCGGCGCCGTCGAACATGCTCGTTACGGAGCCGTCCTCGAAGACCTCACGGATGGCGCGGCCAAGCAGCGGCGCGATCGGCAGAACGGTGAGGCTCGGGAAGCGCTTTTCCTCGGGAATCGGCAGGGTGTCGGTGACCACGACCGAGTCGATGAAGTCGCTCTGCAGGATCTGGGTCGCCGGGTCGCTGAAGACGGCGTGGGTGGCCGCGACCACGACACCGATTGCACCGGCGGCCTTGAGAGCCTCAGCAGCGCGGACGATGGTGCGGCCGGTGTCGATGAGGTCGTCGACGAGGAGACAGACCCGCCCCTCGACCTGCCCGACGATCTCGTGCACCGAAACCTGGTTGGGCACCAGCGGGTCTCGACGCTTGTGGATGATCGCCAGCGGAACGCCGAGCTTGTCGCTCCAGATGTCGGCGACACGCACGCGGCCCATGTCTGGCGAGACGATGGTGAGCGTCTGCGGGTCCAGCTTCTCGCGGAAGTGGTTGAGCAGCACGGGCATCGCGAACAGGTGGTCGACGGGGCCGTCGAAGAAGCCCTGGATCTGGGCGGCGTGGAGATCGACCGACATGATCCGGTCGGCGCCGGCGACTTTGAACAGGTCGGCGACGAGTCTGGCCGAGATCGGCTCGCGGCCGCGGCCCTTCTTGTCCTGGCGGGCGTACGGGTAGAACGGGGCGACAACGGTGATGCGCTTGGCGGATGCGCGCTTCAGCGCGTCGACCATGATGAGCTGTTCCATCAGCCACTCGTTGATCGGCGCGGTGTGCGACTGGATGACAAACGCATCGCTTCCGCGCACGCTCTCGTCGAAGCGGGCGTAGAGCTCACCATTGGCGAAGGTTCGCGCGTCGGTCGGAACGAGTTCGGAGCCGAGCTCTGCAGCGATGTCGAGCGCCAGTTGCGGGTGCGCCCTCCCTGACACGAGGACAAGTCGTTTCACTCCGCTGCTTTTGATGCCCGACACGAGCCCTGCTTCCTGCCGACACGGTCGGCGTTAGTGCTTAGTTTTCTTCGGGGGACGTGTGCTTGGCCCGAGCCGCAGCCTCCGCTGCCGCCGTGCCTGGACGGTGGGATTCTGTCCATCCATCCATGTTCCGCTGGGGGGCGACGGTGATCGCCAGCGCTCCGGCCGGGACGTCCTTTCGAACGACGGTTCCCGCTCCGGTATACGCCCCGTCGCCAATCCTAACCGGAGCGACGAAGACGCCGTGCGAACCGGTCCGCACGTGGGACCCCACGACGGATGAGTGCTTCTTCACTCCGTCGTAGTTCGCGAAAATGCTCCCGGCGCCGATGTTCGACTGCTCGCCGATCACGGCGTCACCGACGTATGACAGGTGCGGGACCTTGCTCCCCGAGCCGATGCGGGCGTTCTTGGTCTCGACGAAGGCACCGATTTTGCCGTCCGCGCCGAGAACAGTACCTGGCCGCAGGTAGGAGAACGGCCCGACGGATGCTCCGGCGCCGATGACGGCGAGGGTCGCGTCTGTGCGCTTCACTTCGGCGCCTTCGCCCACCTCACAGTCCACGAGGGTGGTGTCAGGGCCGATGATGGCGCCGGTTTCGACGGCGGTGGCGCCGAGAAGCTGGGTTCCTGGCTTCACGGTCACATCCGGGGCAAGACTGACCTTGAGGTCGATCCACGTCGAGGCGGGGTCCTGGATGGTGACGCCGGCCATCTGCCAGCCGCGGACGATGAGCGCGTTCAGGCGGTGGGCCTGGGCGCTCAGCTGAGCGCGGTCGTTGACGCCCTCGACGAGCCACGGTTCGGCAACCGGGATCGCGGCGACGTCGCCACCCGAAGCCCGGAGCAGTTCCACCACATCGGTGAGGTACTTCTCGCCCTGCGCGTTGTCGGTTGTGAGGTTCGCCAACTGGGCTCGGAGGGCACCGAGCGTGAAGAGGTAGACGCCGGCGTTGATCTCCTGCACCGCCTGCTCCTCATCGGAGGCATCCTTCTGTTCCACGATGCGGTCGAGCCCACCGGCTGCGCCACGGATGATGCGACCGTAGCCTGTGGCGTCGTCGAGGACGGCGGAGAGCAGCGTCGCAGCGGTTCGCGCCTCGCGGTGCCGGGCGACGAGCGACGACAGGGTGTCGGCGTCGAGGAGCGGGACGTCGCCGTTCACCACGAGGACGTCGCCATCGAAATCCGCGGGAAGGGCGTCGACGGCCTGCTCGACGGCACGACCGGTGCCTGGGACCTCATCCTGGTCGACGATGATGCTGTCCGGCAGTTCTCCGGTGATGACCTCGACCAGCCGGTCGCGTTCGTGGCGTACGACCGCGACAACGTGGGCGGCGTCGAGTGCGCGAGCCGTTGCCAGGACGTGCCCGACGAGCGGGACGCCGGCGATCGGGTGAAGCAGCTTCGGGGTCGAGGATTTCATTCGCGTTCCCTGGCCTGCAGCCAGGATCACGATGGCAAGGTTGTTGTCTGGCACGATTCTCCCCACGAATTCGATCGGGCGAGGTGCCCACATCCGGGTCGCCCTGGCCGAAGCCGGGACGTTCCGCTCCGCCTCCAGGACTCGAACCTGGACCGAACAACTCCAAAGGTTGCCGTGCTGCCATTACACTAAGGCGGACCGCACTTCGCGTGCAGTAGTCCAGTCTGCCAGATACTTGCTGAACGCATCGCCGCGGTTACGCCGCCATAATGGACGCATGCCAGAAGACAACGACGAAGTCGATCGCATCGTCGGGGCCTGGCAGCGAGAACGGCCGGACCTCAACTTCGCCCCGCTCCAGGTTCTCTCCCGGGTCGGGCGGTTGACTCGCCACCTGGACCGGGCGCGTCGGACGGCCTTCGCACGCTCAAAACTGGAGTCGTGGGAATTCGACGTGCTGAGCGCCCTGCGGCGTGCAGGCGAGCCGTACACGCTCAGCCCGAAGCAGCTGCTTCGGGAGACCCTGGTCTCAAGCGGCACGATGACAAACCGGATCGACCGGCTCGTCGCATCCGGTCTCGTCGAACGGAGAGCGGACCCTGGGGACGGTCGCGGCATCCTCGTGGTGATGACCCTGACCGGACTGACCAGGGTCGACGCCGCGATCACCCGCCTGGTCGACGCCGAAGCCGACATGCTGGCGGCGTTGTCATCGGCCGACCAGCAGAAGCTCGCCGCCCTGCTGCGGAAACTCAGCATGGGCTTCGACCGGGGCTGAACCTAGCGCCGCAGGATCTTGCGCGCCAGCGCGTTGCCGGAGAACTGGACCAGTTGTACCAGCAGGATGATGACGAGCACGGCCGCCCAGGTCACCGCCGGGTTGAACTGGCGGTAGCCGTACTGGATGGCGAAGTTTCCGATGCCGCCGCCGCCGATGTATCCGCCGACCGCTGACATGTCGACGATCGCAACGAAGACGAAGGTGTAGCCGAGGATGAGAGGCCCGAGCGCCTCCGGCAGGATGACCGTGCGGATGATCCGGAACGGACCGGCCCCAGCAGCGCGGGCTGCTTCGATCACGCCTGGCGAAACGGTCAACAGGTTCTGTTCGACGATCCGGCTGATGCCGAAAGCAGCACCGAGCGAGATGGCGAAGATCAGCGCGCTGTTGCCGATCCCGGTGCCGACGGCCAGCCGGGCGAGGGGCTGGACGGCGGCGATGAAGATGATGAACGGGATCGGTCGGAAGATGTTGACGAGAATGTTGAGCAGCGTGAACGCCGCCCGGTTCTCGAACAGGCTGCCCGCACGGGTCGTGTACAAGCCCAGTCCGAGGACCAGCCCGCCGATCCCGCCGAAGAACAGGCTGATGACGACGATGTAGAGGGTTTCTACCGTTGCTTCACCAAGTTCGGGAAGCAGCTCGAGGAGACGGTCCATGTCAGTTCGCCTCCGTGACGAGTGAGCGTTGTGAGATGCGGGCAAGGACGGCGTCGATGGCCGTGTCCTCCCCGGTGAGCGCAAGAGTGAGGTGGCCGAACGCCCGGCCCCTGATGTCGTTGATCCCGCCGTACACGAGTTCGAATCGCACGCCGGCCTCGGCCAGATCGAGGAAGACCTGCGCCTGCGAACTGTCGCCGTCGCGGAACGAGAACGTCACGATCCGGCCGTCGTGCCGTGCGCGCAGGGCCTCGACCTCGGCTGCGGTCGGGATGCCCTGCACCACCGTCTGCACGAATCGGGCGGATGCCGCATTCTGCGGGTTCGAGAACACGTCGAAGACATCGCCGCGTTCGACGATACGACCGCCGTCCATCACGGCGACCTTGGTGGCGAGGCTGCGGATCACATCCATCTCGTGCGTGATCAGGATGATGGTGACACCGAGTTCGCGGTTGACGCGTTCCAGGAGAGCGAGCACTTCGCCGGTCGTTTCCGGGTCGAGCGCGCTCGTGGCCTCGTCGGCGAGGAGGAGGGCAGGTGACGTCGCGAGCGCGCGGGCGATGCCCACGCGCTGTTTCTGGCCGCCGGAGAGCTGGTCGGGATAGTTTCGTGCTTTATCGGCGAGGCCGACGAAGTCGAGCAGCTCGGCGACCCGCTGCTGGGTCTCGGCTGCTGGCCGGCCGGCCACTTCAAGCGGATAGGCCACGTTTCGTGCGACGGTCTTCGAATTGAAGAGATTGAATTGCTGGAAGATCATGCCGATGTCGCCGCGCACCGCGCGGAGGTCACGCTCCCGGAGCGTGGTGACGTCACGACCGTTCACCACGATGCTGCCTGAGGTGGTCTTCTCGAGCGCGTTCACCAGCCGGATCAGAGTCGACTTGCCCGCACCGGAGTAGCCGATGATGCCGTAGACGTCCCCCTCTTCGACATCCAGACTGACCGAGTCGATCGCGACGACCGGCGCCCCGCCTTTTTGCGCGGGCGGGTAGGTCTTGACGACGTCCGTCAATGTCACGATGCTCATGCGTTTCCTTCTCCGTGGGCGCGAACAGGCGCCGGGGTCTCCCCCGGCGCCGTCCGCATTCTCGGTTGTGGTTTTGTTAGCCCTGCTCGGCGATCTGCTTCTGAACGGTGGCGAGCGACTTCTCGAGCTCCTCGACCGGTGTGGTGAGCAGGACGGCCGTTCCTCCGGCGTTCGCTACCACTCCGTCGGTCACGGCCTTGGTGTTCTGGTAGATCTCGACGAGCTGCTTGTATGTCGCGTTGTCCTTGTCCTCGGCGCGCGCAGCGAAGATGTTCGCGTACGGGAGGGCGTTGGGGTCGGACGGGTCGTCCTGTGCGATCGCTTCGGATGCGTCGAGACCGGAGTCAGCGATGTAGTCGTTGTTGACGATCGCCGCTGCCACGTCCGGCAGCGATGTCGCGGTCAGCGCGGCATCCAGTTCGGTGACCTCGACTCGCGACTTCCCGGCGTCGATGTCATCGAGGGTGGAGTAGGCGCTTCCGCCGTCCGTCAGCTCGATGAGTCCGGCCGACTGCAGGACGAGCAGGCCGCGGGACAGGTTGGTCGGGTCGCTCGGGACAGCGACGGTCGCGCCGTCGGGGATGTCCTTCACGTCCGTGTACTGGCTGGAGTACAGGCCGAGGGGGTAGATCGCGGTTGCTCCGATGGGGACCAGGTCCTGGTTGTTTGCCTCGTTGTAGTCGGCGAGGTAGATGATGTGCTGGAACTGGTTGAGATCGATTTCGCCCTCCGCAAGTGCCGGGTTGGGCTGGTTGTAGTCGGAGAAGTCGACGATCTCGACGGAGATGCCCTCTTCGGCTGCAGCCTCGACGTAGGTCTCCCAGTACTCGTCACTTGCACCGACGACGCCGATACGGACGGTCTCGTTCTCGGCGGCTCCGCCGGTCGTTTCGGCGTTTCCGGCGCACCCGACGAGCAGCGCGGCGAGCGGCACGACGGCCAGGGAGGCCAGGATGCTCTTCTTCAGGGATGACTTCTTCACGGTGAATTCCTTCTTCTTACGCTGGGCGTGCCGGTGGGCGGCGGGCGGGCGCAGCGCAATCACCGGGGATTCCCGGAGGAAAGGAGGGGAGGCTGCGCCGCGTCAGCGCAGGCACATACTCAAAATAGCTGGGAAATCTTTCGAATGCGAAGTGAACCGTCACACTCCGTCACAGATTCTCCAGCAGAACCCGTGATCGCACTCATAATCTTCGGGTCCCAGTTCGGGAGATGACAGCCGCTGATCGGCAGAGCCGCTCTGATCGCATTGTCCTGAATTTCGGATGTTCCGTGCCAACGAATCCGGGAACGAAGAAGCGCCCGGGGCGGAGACCGGGGGGTTGTCGGGAAAGGTGCGCGGCCCGCCCGCG
>NZ_JBKJWH010000116.1:0-12906 GCF_046716805.1 Mycetocola sp.
GGTGAAGCCCATGCTGTCGAGGATCCCGGCCTGATCCGCCTGCGTCACGAGAGCCGTGGCATCCGAGCCGACGACCGCCGTGAGCACCCAATCGGGCGACGCTGCGTTGATCTTCGAGATAACGGGCTGCCAGTCGGCAGTGCCCAGGGGCGAGTACTCCTCGAGCACGACATTCGCGCCGAGCTCCTCGAGCAGGGTGCGGGCGTCATCGAAGTAGCCGCGCGGGAACGCATAGTCGTTGCCGATCAGGGCGACGGATGTTCCGTGGTCGGCGATCATCTGGGGCACCAGCCCGTTCAGCAGCGCGGCGTTGGGCTCACCGAAGGGGAAGAAGTACTCCCCACAGACGCCGGCGTTGCCGAGGATGGCAGACGAAAAGGGCACCTTCGCCGACTCGGCCACCTGCGCGACGGCGGCCGTCGTGTCGCCGGGAACGGTGCCGAAGATGTAGTCGACCTCGTCTTGGTCGATGAGACGCTGCGCGAGCTGGGTCGACTTCGCAGCATCCGCCTGGTCATCGACCATGACGAACTCGACCGGCTGGCCGAGCACGCCGCCCTCCTGGTTGATCTTCTCGATGGCGAGCTCAAAGCCGCGCTGCATCGCGGTGGCCTCCTGTACCACGGGGCCTGTCAGGGGGGCGATGAGGCCGACCTTAAGTCCATCGTCCGCACCCTCGCCGCCACCGCCGCCGATCGCCCCACCCGAGCAGGCCGCAAGCGACGTGGTTAGGGCGAACGCGGCAACGATGCCGGCGGTGCGCCGCAGCGCGGTCATGCCGCGACCTGCGCGGGCTGTGTATGAGATTTCCATTGGACCTTCCTCCAATCAATGCCGTTCGGACGAACGGCGACCAAGACGATGAACAGGGCAAAGAGCACGACTTGGGCGAGGGTCTCGTTCAGGTAGGTGCGGAGCACCGTGCTCAAGACGGCGACGACGAATGCGCCGAAGACGGCGCCCGGTAGCGAGCCGGCGCGGCCGAGCAGCACCGCGAAGAACGCTGGGGCGAGGAATGCGGCGCCAACCGTCGGGGTGACGCCGAGCAGGGGGCTCTGCAGCGCACCGGCCAGCACAGCGAGGGTCACACCGACGGCAAACGTGCCCGTGATGACGAGGCGCGGCGGAATGCCCAGCACGGATGCCATGTCACGGTTGTCGACTGTCGCCCGCACGACGAGACCTAGTTTCGTGCGATACGTGACGAGAAGAACGGCGGCGACTATGAGGAGCGCCGTGACCGCGATGACGATCCGGTAGAGCGGGTAGCTCACGCCGAGGATCTCGACGTTCTGCTGGATGGGCGCCTGCACCGAGGCAGGCGTCGAGCCGAAGATCGCGTTCGCACCCTCCCGCAGCACGATGCTGACCCCCCACATGGCGAGGAGCGTCGCCAGGAAGCCCCGCTCGTAGAGGTTCGAGAGAACGAGTCGTTCGATGATGACGCCGAGCCCGAGCCCGATCAGTACCGCCAGCACGAGGCGCAGTAGGAACGGGACATCCGATAGCGCGAACATGACGAACGCGCCCACCATGACGAGCTCCCCGTGGGCGACATTGACGACCCCGAGTTGGCCGAAGATGAGCCCCATGCCGACCGCGAGTAGCGCGTAGAAGCCGAACAGGGTGAACACCGAGAGGACGAGCGAGACGATGGATTCCATGGTCACGCCACCCCGCGCGAGCCTACGAATGAGGCAGCTCGTGGACGTTCGTAGCGACAGTGCATAAAGCCATGCTGAGGGCCGTGTGGGGCCTACTCAATCAAGTGAGAAGAAGAGGCCGCGAAGTTCTCACTTGTCCCGCAGGTACAACTCCAGCACTAACTTGTCGGGGTCGATCTGGGGCGTCGCGATGCCCGCAACGAGCAGTGTGAGCATCTGCAGCCGGCGATTCGACTGGCGAATGGCGCCGGCCATCTCGATCGCGTCATTCGGATGTGCAGCAGGGCGGATCTCGCTGCGTTCCTGCGCCACGGCCCACAGCCGCGCGAAGCTGGGGTCGAAGGCATCCCTCAACGGCCCGATGCCCGTGGGGTCGTGGCCGACTCGCAGGCCGAGTGCCTGGATGTACTGGGCGTCCGATGTCGTCATGCGTGTATACATATCGATGATGCCGACGACACGGCGGATGCCCTGCGCGGCCGGTTCCGCCGCCGCGCGGGCCTGCGTGGCGTGACACATCTGCGACCAGCGGTGCATCGAGACGCTGTCGAGCAGGTCCTTCTTGCCGTCGAAGTGG
Source organism: Mycetocola sp. (assembly GCF_046716805.1). Classification (GTDB taxonomy): domain Bacteria; phylum Actinomycetota; class Actinomycetes; order Actinomycetales; family Microbacteriaceae; genus Mycetocola_A. The sequence continues at coordinate 2,242 of NZ_JBKJWH010000116.1, forward strand.
CGGTAGAGCGTGGCGCTGCCGACACCCGCGGTGTCGGCAATTTCGCGGATGCTCACACCCTCGCCCTTCACCGCGACGAGGTCTCGCACCGCACGAATAATGGCAACTCGGGTGAGCCGCGCATCGATACGGCTCGCGGCGACATCCTGGGGAACCATCGTGCCTCCTTGCAGTGTGGTTGAGCACATGCTAGCCGTGAATGCTTGGCGCCGATGTCACGCCCGCCCCAGCCTGACAACGGCTCCCGCCACCGCGGCCGGTGTGCCGAAGCGGCCCAATGGTGTTTTTACTGGGGCGCGCGATGCCTGGACCCGCTTCGCTGCCCTGCGTTCCCTGAGGAGGACCGGTCAGCGGACGGGCTTTTACCCTGCTCTATGGTGCGGATTTGAAAGCGACTATCGCTTCGAGCGGTGTCTGTGAGCGGAACCCTCATCGGGACAGCCAACCGGACAGGTCATTCATACAACCGTCGGCTTCGAGTACAGGCACCCATGCCCGCACCTTGAACCGATAATGTGCGATAACGAGCGGAAAGAAGACAAATTGAATGATCTAGGTGTCACGGCTATCGCCGTCGGGGGGACCCTTCTCGGCGTGCTATTAACAGGGTTGTTCTCTGTGGTCGCGACCGCTTCATCCACGAAGGCACAGCGAGAAAACTCAGTCCGACAACTCGAGCACATGTCCATGGAAGCAAACCGGGTCGAGCGCCGGAAGGTCTACGCGGAGTTCATTGATTGCCTCGAGCGCTGGAGATTCTTGTCGCACGATGTCGGTTGGTTCCATGCCGAGTTGGTGCCGCCGCCGGGAGCGGTATTAGACAAACAAGGCCGATTCCACTGGACACCGGAGGAGATCGATGAGGACGACGAGAACAAGCGGCCAGCACTTGAACTCGAGAAACGACGTGATGATCTGTGGGACCGCTGGAGGGAAGCGTTCGGCCGCCTTCAGCTCCTTGCCAGCGATCAGGTGAGCGAACGAGCCAGCGAGGTCTTCTACCGATATTCGCGGAAGATGGAAGATGCCTGGGCAGGTGATATCTCGCCCGAATTCGACGACGAGAGTCCCACCTCAGATGACCTGATCGGGTCGATGCGCGCGGATGTTGGCGTCGACGCACTCACGAAACCATCAGGTAATCAGGCGTGAGATGTACAGGCGGGCGAAGCGCGGCCCTCCACTTGAATAGCAACGTAACTGGGGGACCTGCCAACAACCCGGTCGCTACCCATAACATGGACCTCTTGATGCCTCACCGACTGCCAAAGGCAGCCGTAGCCCGCTGACGTAACGCTCAACGGAAAGGTGCAGTGCGACAGCCCGAGGCGCTGATTCGCTTAGCGGTGCCCTATCGAGATGAGATGGGCACCATGCAACCGGCATCCTCGCTATAGACATACGCGTCTGGATAGGTTTCTGCGTCCGTCCCGCCGAATCCGCCACACGACCATAGACCCCACGATTGCAGCCACACGATGGTGAGTGCGAGGGCGACGACGAGGAGTGCGATGCACAATGCCGTCACAATGGTGAACCGCAGAAGCGGACGCCAGGCCGGCTCAGGCTCCACTTCGACGAAGGCTGAATCACGAGCGACGAAGATCTCCGGTGGCTCGGTCATGGTGTCATCATTCCGACCGTCAGGTCAGCTGACTCGCGTCTCGTCCGCTGGGTCGACCTCGTCGAGAGCCAGCGCCGTACGCAGCTTCCGGTCATCCGTGTAAGCGTTGAGGGCTCGCGTCGCTGCGAGCATCAGGCGGATGACGACCACCGCGAGAGTGATTGCGAGAGCCAGGAGGAGGAGCGGGTAGAAGCTCCACAAGAGGTCGATTTCTAAGGGCATGCCCTGAAGCTATCGGAGAGCAATGGCGGGCACCATAGGTGCGGATGCCGGTCAGGGCGCGGCGGCTGCGGCCTCGAGCGGATAGCGCAGCGCGCGACCATCGGCGATGCCTGAGCGATACGAGGTCTCGTGACGGCTCGGTTCCATGGACCCATTGAGGCTTCGGCACCTCGGGCAGTGCTGTGCGCGCTCTGAGAACCTGTTACCCCTTCACCTTCGGTACACAGCTCAGCATCGGCATCTTCTCCGGGTCGATCCTGGTTTCGTTCGTCAGCTCTGCCACCGAATGGTCCGGTGCCGCGTTGTCGTTGACGGAGAAAATCTTCCCCACGAAAGGCTCCGCCGTCGGGTCTCCTTGGGTCGCCCAGACTCCGAAGACATCGTCACTGGCTGGATCGGCGATGTCGATATGACCGGCGACGTGCCACCATCCCGACTCTTCATCCATCAGCGCTCCGCCTGCTAAGACGGTCTCGCCTCGCCCCTTCGCGACAACCAGGTCGTTGAGCGCTGTGAGGAGGGAATCGGAGATCTCTGTGCACTCAGGCTTCACGGGTTTCGCCGGGCGTTCGGCTTCGGATTCGACCTCAGCGGCGGGTTCCGTCGGTTCGGGCAACTCGGCGTTAGCGCTGCACCCCGCCATTGCAGACATGATGATCGCGACACTGAAGATGGCGCGGCTGGTCGTTGCACGGGTCGGCACGGATCGTCTCCTCACGGCGATCCAGGCCTCAAAGACTCGAATGCGCATTTGACCGGCGGTTCCGGCGCTGGCTTCAACCTACTGGGGTGGGCCGATGCTGAGCCACCGAGATCTCGTATCCGGTCCCCCGTGATGCTTCCCGTTAAGAGTTCTCGTTATGCGCTTAAACGTCGCAGGCGCCGTGACGTTGTCACTTGGGAAGGATTGGCGGTGGGCGTCCGCGTAAGACGGACGCTCTACGGACACTTCCCCGCGGTCATTGCCCGCGATAAAGCGCTGGGCCTGACGGTTCGCGTTTGGCCTGTCCGAAAAGGATTCGCACTCAGGTGGCCCTTGCGCGACATCACTGCGCTAATCTCCCGCGTCACGCGACCGGGCAACTGCGGACTCGGGCACCCGATTTTCGAAGCTCGCCTCGAAGGTCCCACCTGCGCCGGTTGTCGGACGGTCGCCTCGCGAGGCAGCACCCATGCGTGGCCTTATCGACCCGGTGCCGCGGGGCGGAGGTGCTCGCCAAAAAGCGGTTGCCAAACTCGCTCGAGCGGCCTTGACGAGCCCCATCTTCGGCCATTAAAGGGCCATTAATGCCCCAAGAAGCAACTGAAACCAACTGTGACCATTGATGAGAACACCTGATCAGCGCGATATCGCAACCATAAGTACAGTGCCGAAAACCGCCCAGGCTCACTGAAAATCGAAAGGTCACCGGATCGATGCCGGTCGGAGCCACTGAAATCCTCGTAAGGCTTCTACTTACGGGGATTTCTTAAGTTAAGGCCCAGGCCTTCAACGAGCACGCGGAACAACAAGCCTCATCCGCACCTCCCTCCGGTACGCGGAATCTCCGCGCACCAGGCCCGGGGCCGGGACCGGGACCATGAACTTCGTTCACCCGATGCCCGCATTACGCGGTCCGCACCCCCGCTCAATCGGTCGGCGCTCTGCTCAGGACACAAAAACCGAGGAATGCTCACCCCTATATCTGGGGGCACCCCGCAGGCCTCATCGCGACTACTGTCGGAACACGCCGAAACTGAGACAATCTCGTGTTTTGGATCCGAGTCGGAGCCGGCAAGTTTGGCTGTCTCAGGTACATCATCCGCCGGGAGGAACCAGTATGCCCGCATCGACTCAGCCTGGACACAACACGGGGACGCCGGCCACCGCCGCGAGATCACCACGATGACCGAGGTCAAGCAGCGCCTTGTAGTACCCGGCGTCGTCCGCCTGGGGTTCCGCACGAACCACGTCCAGAGGCAGATCGTCAGGGCACGAGCGTCGGAACGGGTATGGTCCCGTAGCTACCGCTTTCGGCTTCGCGTGACGGATGCCGCCACGGTGATGGCGGCCGTGAGCGTCGCCTTTTTCGTGCGGTTCGGCAGCGAAGACTCGCTGACAGCCCCCGGCCAGGTGGAAGCCCAATACGGGATGATCTCAGCCGCGATCGTCTTCGCCTGGCTCCTGGCTCTCACCGCATTCCGCACCCAGGACTCGCGGGTGATCGGAGTGGGAGCGAGCGAGTACAAGAGGATCGTCAACGCGAGCGCGACAGCCTTCGGCGTCCTCGCCATCATCTTCCTCATTCTCAACATCGACGTCGCTAGGGGATACTTTCTCCTGGCGCTTCCGATCGGGACCTTCGGCCTGCTGCTGGCGCACTGGCTGTGGCGCAGGTGGCTGACCGAACAGCGCCACCACGACCTCTACCTGTGCCGGGCCGTCGTCGTCGGGACGCTCGACGACGTCGGTTATGTCATCCGCCAGATTCAGCAGAAATCCGGGTCCGCCTACAACGTGGTCGGAGCGGTCGTCTCGAACGCAGGCAGCGACGTCCACTCGGTAACCACCGGGCTGCGTCCCGTCTCGGTTCTCGACGGTGTCAACCCGGCTGAGGCCGCCAAAGCTGTGGGCGCTGATGCCGTCATCGTCGCCGGCCAACCGGATGGCGGGGCTGAGTTCATCCGCACTTTGGGGTGGAAACTCGAGGGAACCGCTACTGAGCTCGTTCTTGCCTCGCGCCTCACCGACGTCGCCGGACCGCGGATTCATTTCCGCCCGGTCGAGGGCCTCCCCCTCATCCACGTCGAGATCCCGCAGTTCGAAGGCGGCAAGCACGTCCTCAAGCGTGCATTCGACGTGGTGGCTTCCGCGCTGGGGATGATCGCACTCGCCCCCGTCTTCGCCCTGATCGCCCTGGTGATCAAGCTCGACGACCACGGGCCGGTGTTCTTCTCGCAGGAACGGGTCGGGCGCAATGAGAATCGGTTCCCGATGCTGAAGTTCCGCTCGATGGTGACGACGGCCGAGTCTGACCTCGAATCGCTCATCGCGAAGAATGAAGGCGCTGGTCTCCTCTTCAAGCTCAAGGACGACCCGAGAACGACACGGATCGGGAAGATCCTCCGGAAGTATTCGCTCGACGAACTCCCGCAACTGTGGAACGTCTTCGTCGGCGACATGAGCCTCGTCGGGCCACGCCCCCCGCTGCCTCGCGAAGTAGAGGCCTATGAGAGTCACGTCCACCGCCGCCTCTACATCAAGCCCGGCCTGACCGGTATGTGGCAGGTCAACGGGCGCAGCGACCTGAGCTGGGACGAGAGCGTCCGGCTCGATCTTTACTATGTCGAAAACTGGTCGCTCACCGGCGATCTCATGATCATCTGGCGCACGATCAAAGTCCTGCTCAAGCCGGTCGGGGCGTATTGACATGGCCGCGACACCACCACGCGGAAGGGCAACAGTGACACAGCGAATCGGCTACGCCGGCGGAGCTTTCGACCTCTTCCACATCGGCCATCTGAATATCCTCCGCCACGCGAAGAGCCAGTGCGATTATCTGATCGCCGGCGTCGCCTCCGATGAACTGATGCGGAACACCAAGGGGTTCGCGCCGGTGGTGCCCCTGGTCGAAAGGCTCGAGATCGTACGTTCCATCGACGTCGTCGACCATGCGGTCGCCGAGGTGCACGAGGACAAGCTCGAAACCTGGCACGAACTCGGATTCCACGTCTACTTCAAGGGGGATGACTGGAAGGGCACCGAGCGGGGGAAGATCCTCGAGCGACGGTTCGCCGAGGTGGGCGTCGACGTCGTGTATTTCCCCTACACCCTGTCCACTTCCAGCACCGTTCTGCGTCGGGCGCTAGACATCCTCACGGGTATCGACTCTGACGCGGACAGCGCTGAACGACACTGACGCACCCGGCTTCCCTGAGAATGAAGGAACCATCATGGCAAAGACCGCACTCATCACCGGAGTGACCGGACAGGACGGCTCTTATCTTGCCGAACTACTGCTCGAGAAGGGCTACGAAGTCCACGGCGTCAAGCGTCGCTCCTCCCTCCTCAACACTGGACGCATCGACCACATCTATCAGGACCCCCACACCGAGAATCAGCGATTCCAGCTGCACTACGGCGACCTCACCGACGGCACCAACCTGACCCGTATCATCCAGGATGTTCAGCCAGACGAAATCTACAACCTCGGTGCTCAATCGCACGTCGCCGTGAGTTTCGAGGAGCCGGAGTACACCGCGGACGTCGACGCGCTTGGAACGTTGCGCCTGCTCGAGTCAATCCGGCTCCTCGGGCTCACCGACTCCGTGCGGTTCTACCAGGCGTCGACGAGCGAGCTGTACGGCCTGGTCCAGCAGATCCCGCAGACAGAGTCGACACCGTTTTATCCCCGCTCGCCCTACGCCGTGGCGAAACTGTACGCGTACTGGATTACCATCAACTACCGGGAGTCGTACGGGATGTATGCCTGCAACGGCATCCTCTTCAATCACGAGTCGCCCCGCCGGGGTGAAACCTTCGTCACCCGGAAAGTCACGCGAGGACTGGCGCAGATCGCTCTCGGTCTGGACTCCTGCCTCTACCTCGGCAACATGGATTCCCTGCGCGACTGGGGTCATGCCAGGGACTACGTCCGCCTGCAGTGGATGATGCTCCAGCAGGAGGTGCCGCAGGACTTCGTCATCGCAACCGGCGAGCAGTATTCGGTGCGGCAGTTCGTGGAGTGGAGCGCAGCCGAACTGGGAGTGACACTGCGTTTTGAGGGAACCGGCACCGACGAGGTCGGCATCGTCGACGCCGTCGAAGGAGAAGCTGCCGAGGCCCTCAGCCCCGGCGACGTCATCGTCCGGGTCGACCCGCGCTATTTCCGGCCAGCGGAGGTTGAGAGCCTTCGTGGCGATGCCACCAAGGCCCAGTTCATTCTCGCCTGGCATCCCCAGGTCGGCGTCCGCGAACTGGTGGCCGAAATGGTTGCCTCAGACCTCGACTCAATGCGACGCGTTGCCCTGCTCAAAAAGCACGGCTTCGCGATTCCCGTCGCGCTGGAATCCTGAATGCCTGGCGGGGGCACGCGAACCTGGGTCGCCGGCCACCGAGGAATGGTCGGTTCGGCGATCGTACGCCAGCTCGCCCGGACGGGCACTGAGATCCTCACAGCCGATCGACGCACGGTCGACCTGACTGACCAGCGCGCGGTCTCCGAGTTCGTCGGGGCGAACGCGGTCGACGAGATCTACCTCGCGGCGGCGCGCGTCGGGGGCATCCAGGCGAACAACACCTTCCCGGCCGATTTCCTCCTCGACAACCTTCTCATCGAGGCCAACATCATCAAGGCAGCGCACGACGCCGACGTACAGAAGCTCCTGTTCCTCGGCTCGTCGTGCATCTATCCGAAGAACGCACCGCAACCCATGCCGGAGGAGAGCCTTCTCACCGGAGTCCTGGAACCCACGAACGAGCCATACGCCATCGCAAAGATCACCGGGATCAAGTTGTGTGAGAGCTTCAACCGCCAGCACGGGCGTGACTACCGCAGTGTCATGCCGACCAACCTGTACGGCCCCGGTGACAACTTCCACCCGGACGAGAGCCACGTTCTTCCTGCTCTCATGCGTCGTTTCGTCGAAGCGAAGCAGGCGGATGCCACAGAGGTCGTCATCTGGGGAAGCGGAACGCCGCGACGGGAATTCCTCCACGTCGACGACATGGCGGCCGCCAGCGTGCACGTGATGGGACTCGACCAGGAGACGTACGCATCCGTGACCCAGCCGATGCTTTCGCATCTCAATGTGGGAACGGGCCTGGACTGTTCGATCCGCGAACTGGCCGAACTGCTGGCGGGGGTCGTCGGCTATACCGGAGAACTTCGATTCGACACGTCCAAACCGGACGGAACGCCGCGGAAGCTCCTGGATGTGTCCCGCATTCACGCGCTTGGCTGGGAAGCGCAGATCAGCCTTGCCGACGGCATCCGGCACACATACGACTGGTTCCTTTCGAGAGGTGATGATTTCCGTGGCAGATGACTCTCAGCGCCTCCGGGTGACATTCATCGGGCTGAATTATGCGCCTGAACTCACCGGCATCGCTCCGTACACAGCGGGACTCGCTGAGGGCCTCGCCGCGCGGGGCGACGAGGTCTATGTGATCACGGGGTTCCCCCACTATCCGCAATGGGAAGTGGCCGCAGGGTACACCGGCCGCTCACGCGAGGAAGAACTGCGCGGCGTCTCGGTTCTGCGGATCGGCCACCACATCCCCCGTCGGCCAACCAGCGGGCGCCGCCTCCTGATGGAACTGCACTTTGGGCTGCGCGCACTGTTCTCACCGTGGGAATCTCCCAATGTCCTCGTTCTTGTCAGCCCGGCCCTGTTCGCGACCGCGCTCCTGACGATGCGGGCGAAGCTGTTCCGGGTGCCGACCTGCATCTGGGTTCAGGACATCTACTCGCTCGGCGTCGCGGAGACCGGCGCCGGTGTTCGTGCTGCTCACGCTGTCTCGGTCGTCGAGCGGTCCGCGCTCCGTGCCGCTTCCCGAGTGATCGTCATTCATGACCGCTTCCGGCGGTACCTCTCGACCGAACTCGGTGTTCCAGCGGAATCGACCGACGTGGTTCGCAACTGGTCGCACCTCGACGCGAGCGCCGTTTCGCGCGATGACACGATGCGCGGCCAGCTGGGCTGGGGGCCGGACGACATCATCGTCCTCCATGCGGGCAACATGGGAGCGAAACAGGGGCTTCTCAACGTGGTCCGCGCGTCCCAGCTGGCGGAGGAGCGCGGATCGCGGGTGCGATTCGTGCTGCTCGGCGACGGAAACACCCGCAAAAGCCTCGAGGCAGCCGGTCCCAACTCGCGACTTCAATTTCTTGATCCCCTGCCGGACGGCGAGTTCGAGACCGCCCTCGCATCGGCGGACATCCTGCTGGTCAATGAATGCCCGGGTCTCACGGAGATGTCCGTACCGAGCAAGCTGACCTCCTACTTCGCCACTGGTCTGCCCGTGATCGGAGCAGTTGACCACAGCAGCATCACGGCCGACGAACTGCGGGCGGCCGGCGCTGGCCCGGTCGTTGACCCGACTCGCCCGATTGACCTGCTGCGGGCCGCGGAGGACCTGGCAGCCGACCCCGATGCTGCGGCAGGTTTCGGGGCATCCGCACGTGAGTACCGAGGTGCGATCCTGTCAGCTGAAACCGCCATCGGACGATTCAGGGGTGTGCTCGCTGAGGTTGTGGCGCCGGATCATTCCACGATGACGGAGGAGTATTCGACGGCGACTGGCTCCGCGTAGTTCTTGCACAGCCAGAAGTAGCCGCCGCGATAGCGGGCGTCGTCCACCGCCGCCTCCCAGGACAGGTTCCTGTCCCTGCTGACCGCGATCCGTGCTTCGCTCACAGCGACGACAAGGTCGATCCACTCTCCCGCCGCCGGTGCGGGGGTCTGGACGGAGTCGAGCACATTACCCTCGGCTGTTCCCTTCGCCTGTTCGTGGAGTTCCAGCGAACCGTCTGCACGAAGCACGGCGTGGTAGCCGCTGACGTCGCCCGCGAACCCCAGCCGATACGGGCGGTCGTTCTCGACCCCGAAGGAAATTCCGGCGTGTTGAGTATCTGCGGGGAGTACTTTCGGCCACCGGATCCGGAAGGATATCTCAAAGCTCGATGCGTCGATCGGCGCGAAGGATCCCATGAGGTAGCTTTGGTTGCCGGCATAGTCGAGCAGCACGGTCCCGGCGTCTGCAGTGAGTTTCGGTTGCACCCCCCAGCCCAGATCTACTGTCCAGGGCAGGTCGCCGGCCGCCCTCATCCCGGTTGCGAACGTGTCTCTGGCTGCCAGGGCTGCCGTCGCGGTGACATAGGGAATGTTCGAGCACATCATTCCCACAACGCCGAGTTTCGCCAGCCGGTCGCGGACCGACCGATAATGGACTTCCCAGGCAATCACGGGCTTGCCCGTTGAGACGAGGTCAGCGACGAACTCGTCGGGAGCCGTGTGAAAGACGCCGAGGTAATCGAAGCTGTCGATGACTGATTCTGTCGATTGAATCTCTGAGGTGAAATACCCCCAGGCCGTGTATCCCCGTTCCTGGGCGAGCTGATGCTGCCGGGCGCCCGCCCACTGCTTCCAGACGAAGTGCTCTGTGGAGTCCGGGTACGAGTCGAGGAGATCGAGCAGTGCCCGTGTGTTCGTGCCCTGCTTGTCTTCGACGAAGATGACGCGGCGGCCGTCGGCCGCCAGTTCGTCGAGGACGTCTCTCAGTAGCGGGATGGGTTCGAGAGGGGTACTCGGCCCGAGCCATGCGGTGGCGTTGTTCTTGAGCCCGGACAACTCTTCCCACGTCGTCCGGCCAATCTCGCGATCTACCCCTGTCATTCGCCACGTGTTCGTATCGTGGTGACAGACGAGGATTCCGTCGGAAGTCGCGTTGACAGAGATTTCGATGGCCTGTGCCCCGGCTTCGGCAGCGTTCCGGTACGCAACCGCCGTGTGCTCCGGCCAGTTATCTCCAGATCCGCGGTGGGCGATATAGAACGGAGCGAGCGCGAACAGCTCGGAAATCGTCGACACCGGTTGCGGCGCTGCCGGCGTGGACGGCGTGGACGGCGTCGGAGACGCTATGCGTGTGCCCGTTCGGGCGCAGGAGGGGAGGAGCAGCAGTGCTGCTGCTCCCCCGAGGACGAACTGCCGCCTCCCGAGACCCTCTCCCGTCATTGCGGTCAGCCGTTCGGCATGTAATCCAGGGTGAGGACAGGACGGTAGCTGGCTGTAGTGACTTCGGTTGACCACAGCCGCAGGTTGTCCGATCCGTTGCCTGC
>NZ_JBKJWH010000117.1:0-14586 GCF_046716805.1 Mycetocola sp.
CCCACCGATCGTGATGAACAGCGCGAAGGCGGTGGGCGCCAGGAACGAGACGGCGCGCCCCGTCGTGGCGTACAGCCCGAACACCTCGCCCTCGCGGCCGGCAGGGATGAGCCGGGCCAGGAACGAGCGCGACGCCGACTGGGCAGGACCGACGAACAGGGTCAAGGCGAGCCCGAAGATCCAGAACACGGTCGCGCCGCCGTCGTGCAGGAAGAAGACCGCGAGGCCGGCGATCACAAGCCCGATCAAGGATGCCATGATCACCGGTTTTGCGCCGAGCCGGTCGTCGAGCAGACCAACGGTGATCGTGGAAATTCCAGCGACGACGTTCGCGGCGATGGCGAAGACGATCACCTCGCGGGTTGAGAAGCCGAACCAGCCTGCCGCCAGCACACCGCCGAAGGTGAACACTCCGGCGAGGCCGTCGCGGAAGACGGCGCTGGCAATGAGGAAGTACACGGTCTGGCGGCTTTCGTGCCAGAGCTTCCGGATGTCGTTGAAGAGGCGCCGGTAGGAGGAGAAGAATCCCACCGTGGCCCGGCGAGTGCCGACTCCCTCGTATTCGGGGACGGTCAAGAGCACGGGAAGGGCAAACAGTCCGAACCAGATCGCGGAGATGAGGACGGTGACGCGGATGTCCATCGCATCCTCGCCGGTGATGCCGAAGATTCCGACCTCCGGTGAAATCAGGCCGAAGTAGACGATGAGGAGGAGCGCGATGCCGCCGAGGTAGCCGAAGCCCCAGCCGATGCCTGAGACCCTGCCGATCGTCTTCGGGGTCGATACCTGGGCGAGCATCGCGTTGTAGTTCACGCTGGCGAACTCGAAGAACACGTTCCCCGCCGCCACGAGCAGCAGCCCCAGCCAGAGGAGGTTCGGTTCGGGAGCGACGAAGAACATGCACGCGGTGATGGCGACGACGATGTAGGTGTTCACGCCCAGCCATAACTTGCGGCGCCCGGCGCTGTCCGAGCGCTGTCCGGTGACGGGCGCAAGCACGGCGATGAGCAGACCGGCGGCGGCAAGCGCCCAGCCGAGCTGAGCTGAGACCAGGGCTTCTCCGCCGAAAGCTTCGGAGGTGAGGTACACGGTGAAGACGAAAGTCGTGACCACGGCGTTGAACGCGGCGGATCCCCAGTCCCACAGCCCCCACGCCAGCACCCGCCTCGGGCTGATCCTCACAGGCGCCTCGGAGAGGGCTGGACCGGCGGCGTCCGGTGTGCCGTCGCTGGCGTTCGTCGTCATGAGGTCAGGGTAGTGGCATCCGCTTTCGCCGGAGTGAACATTTTTCCTCCGGTCCTCAGAGCAGCTCGTGACGCGACGACAGTTGCAGTTTGCGCAGCACGCTTGAGACATGAGTCTCGACCGCTGATCGGTCACGCCTCGATTCGAGCACGGGAGCTCTCGCGGACAACAAGGCGATGTTCGATCTCGATGCTCTGTGGATCCGAATGTCCCGAAGAAATGGCATCGACGAGTGTGTCGACCGCTCGATCAGCAATCGCTTGTTTGTCCGGCGCGATCGATGTCAATGAGGGAATCGAGTACCTCGATTCTTGCACGTCGTCGATCGAGACGATCGCGACGTCTTCGGGCATCCGGAGGCCTGCGTCTGCCAGTGCACGCATTGCTCCGAATGCGATGACGTCGGCGAAGCAGACGAGGGCGTCGAAACGGATGCCCGAGGCAATCGCGCGGCTGATCGCGTCGTGGCCGGCAGCGGTGCCGAAACGATCCGTGTACAGCAGCATCTCAGGATCGAGGTCGAGGTCGGCGCTCGACAGTGCCTCATGAAAGCCCTGCAACCGCAACCGCGAACTGCGGTAGTCCTCCGATCGGTACGCGCCGACCGTCGCGATGCGGCGTCGGCCCGAGGCGATGAGATGCGCCGTGATCTCCCGTGCCGCCCTGACGTTGTCGATAGCGATGCTCGTGTATGACGAGCTCGAGATTTGTTCACCGATCAGCACGGTCGGGACGCTCGGCGGGGCGCTATACAGCTCCTCTTTGGTCAACGACATTGGGCTGAATATCAGCCCGTCCACGAGGTGCGAGGTGAAGTTTTTCAGCGTGAGCAGTTCACGCTCCTTGGTCCCTTGCGTGTGCGTGGCGATCACCGTGTACCCCCGGCGTTGGGCGGACCGTTCGATGAGTTCCGACAGTTCGGCGAAGTACGGCTGAGAGAGCTCGGGCACGGCGAAGCCGAGCATTCTGGTGTTCCCCTGCCGGAGCCGTCGCGCAGAGATGTTGGGCTGGTAATTCAGCTTGGCGACGGCGTCCTGGACGCGCTGCCGGGTGGCCGGCCTCACATGCACGTAGTCGTTCACGACGTTCGAGACTGTGCGGGGAGAGACGCCGGCCAATTTCGCGACGTCGTGGATGTTGGCTGCCATTTTCCCTCCTCGACCATCTTGGCGTACAAAGCTACGAGCGGTGATTCAAATATGCAACGTGGCAAGAGAGAACTCCCCGGCGTTTGACAAAAGGTTGCACTGTGTGGCAACAATAGCTCTCATGCATTTTTGCAACGTGGCAAACAGAAGGTGAGGAACTGATGACGCTGACGCTCGAGCAAGCGGCCCCAGTGACGCAGACCCGTCCTCGACGCTCGAAGGCCGGGCTGAAGTATGGCTTCGCCTTCATCGCCCCCTTCGCGGTCCTGTACCTCGTCTTCGTACTGTACCCGGTGGTTCAAGCGGCACAGATGAGCTTCTTCGACTGGGACCTGCTCGGTTCGGTGCGCGAGTTCGTCGGCCTGGAAAACTACGAGCGCATGCTCTGGGGCGTCGATATACAGTGGTCGATGACGAACCTGTTCTGGTGGCGCATTGGAGTCCTCGCTCTGACCGCAGCTGTCCTCGTCGCAACGATTCGGCGTCGTCGTCTCAGCGCCTGGAGCGTCGTCGGGGTCATCGGGTTACTCGGACTCTTCGTCGCCCTGGGATTCTCCCCTGCCGAGGGCGGGTACTGGAACGACCCCTCCTTCTGGATCGCCCTGCAGAACACGCTGCTGTTCACGGTCATCTCCACCCCCATCATCGCCGTGCTCGGTCTCGTCATGGCGCTCGCGCTCCAGGGGCAACGGCGTGGATCTCGCTGGTACCAAATGGCGTTCTTCCTCCCGTACATCCTTCCGGTCTCCGTCGTCACCCTCATCTGGACATACTTCCTCTCGCCCGGCCAGGGACTCCTGCAGCAGATCCTCACGCCGCTCGGCGTCAATCCAATTCCCTGGCTGTCCGATTCGAACACGGCGCTTACGGCGATCATCATGACCACCGTCTGGTGGACTGTCGGGTTCAACCTCGTCATGTTCGCAGCCGGCTTGCAAGACGTCGATCAGTCGCTCTACGAAGCCGCATCGCTGGATGGCGCCGGTCCGTGGCGCAAATTCGTGAGTGTGACGCTGCCGGGCATCCGTCACGTCGTCCTGCTCGTCATGGTGATGCAGGCGATCGCATCCTTCCAGGTATTCGGCCAGGTGAACATCATGACCGGCGGAGGGCCTGGAACCTCGACCGAGGTGCTCATCCGGCACATTTACCAGACCGGTTTCCGCGACTTCGAACTCGGCTACGCGTCGGCGATGTCCCTCTTCCTCTTCGCGCTGATGCTGATCGTGTCGGTCATCCAAATGCGCTTCCTCGGAAAGGACGACACCAAATGAGCGTTACGAGCGCAACCACGACGAGCGCTGTTGCCACTGGGGCCGCCGCCTCCAATCGCCACGCAGTCACTCGAACCACCTGGTGGCACCTCGCCATGATCGTCGCCGCTCTGGTCTGGTTGCTCCCGATGCTCTGGATGCTCTCCCTCGCGCTCAGCGACAACGCGACGCTGGCCCAGGGCGTGACCGGTCTCATCCCCCGCGACTTCACACTGGACAACATCTTCGGCGTCTTCTCCGTCGGCCTCACCAGCCGATGGTTCCTCAACAGTGCGATCGTCGCGGTCGTCACGACGGTTCTGACGGTGCTCCTCTGCGCAATGGCGGGTTACGCATTCGCGCGAATCAGGTTTCCTGGCCGGACGATCGTGTACGCCACGGTGCTTGCGGGTCTGATGATTCCCAAGGAGGCGATGTTCATCCCGCTTTTCACAATGGTCGCGGACGTGCAGATGCACAACACTTACGCGGCGCTCGTGCTGCCGCGGATTGCCGCTCCCCTCGGCGTCTTCCTGATGACGCAGTTCTTCTCCAGGATCCCGCTCGAGATCGAGGAGGCGGCGCGCGTCGACGGCGCAGGCCCATGGCGCACATTTTTCTCGATCATGCTGCCGCTGGCGACACCCGGGATGGTTGCGCTCGGAATTTTCACGTTCGTGCAGACCTGGAACGACTACCTCTGGCCCCTCGTCTCCGCAACGAAGAGCGAAATGTTCACGATCACCACCGGTTTGGCCTCGTTGCAGGGCAACTTCGCCCAGGCCACCGAACTCGGCAGCCTCATGGCCCGCGGGCTGGTCGGCTCTCTGCCGCTGCTGATCATCTTCTTGCTCTTCCAGCGCCACCTCATCCGTGGCATCTCGATGACCTCCGGCGGCAAGTAGGGCGTGCTCCTCGCGACTCCGCATTTCAGACCAGCACCAGGCGCAATACCCGTAACCAGATAGGAACAGACATGAACGGAAGACGCATCCCAGCGGTTCTCGCGGCAGTCGCGGCAGCATCGATGCTGCTCGTCGGCTGCGGAACAGGAACCGGCACAGCCGCTAGCGACGATGGCTTGACAGCGAAGATCGAAGCGGTCACGGACGACCAGCTCCAGGGAACCAACATCACGATGTCCCGGATGTTCGGCGACTGCGAGGAGACGACGAAGGGCGTCACGGACACCGCTGAGGCCTCATCGGAATGCGAGGCGATCCAAATCCTCACAAACAAGTTCAATGCGGAGAACGAATTCGGCATCACCGTCGAGCGTCTTGGCGGCGCGGACTGGAACTCGTACTATGACGCGTTCAACGCATCAATCGCGGGCGGGGAGCCGGCCAACATCGCTAATCTGCACGATTACGCGCTGTCAGACTACGCGCGCCGCTCCCAACTGGTTTCTTTCGACCCCGATGCCGTCGGCATCGATATGAGTGACGCGACGGGACAGGCCCAGAACTCGGTCTCCTACGACGACGAGACCTTCGCCGTTCCGTTCGACTCTCACGCGATCCTCGCTCACGTGAACACCGATATTCTGAGCGCTGCCGGGTACCTCGACGCCGATGGCCGGCCGATCATGCCAGCCAACGCAGACGAACTGCTGGCGATGGGGCAGGCCGTCAAGGACACGACAGGCAAAGCCCTCATGTCGGTCGGGTTCGCCAACGACGACATGGCGTGGCGGATGTTCTACTCGTTCGTGCGCCAGCAGGGCTCGGACCTTATCGTCGACGGTGAGGCGAACGTCGATACGGCTGAGGCGAAAGCCGCGATGGGACTGCTGCAGGAACTCATCGACAATGGGTATGTACACACTAAGGCGGACTACTCCGGATCGATCGACGAATGGAAGAACGGCGACTCCGCGATCCTCGTCAATGGCACCTGGGGTGTGAACGAGTACGCTTCGACCGCGACCTTCGGTTACACGGTTACTGACTTCCCCACCATCATGGATGAGGCCGGCGTCTGGGCGTCATCACACATGTGGGTGCTGCCGGTGCAGAAAGACAACGACCCGGTGAAGTACCGAGCGTCACTCGAGTTCGCCAAGTTCCTCTACGAGAACACGAGCGTCTGGTCCGTCGCAACGGGTCACATCGCGCCCCGCGTCTCAGTCGTGGAATCCACCGAATACCAGAATGCACCTGAACGCGCCAACTACACCGATACGGCGCTCAGCAGCATCCGCTTCGTGCCACAGGTCGAGAAGTGGACGTCAATCAAGCAGCTGATCCACAAGCAGCTCGAAGAAGTGTGGTTCAACGGCAAAGACCTGGACTCCGCATTGTCCGAGGCACAGCAGCGCGTCGAGCAGGAGCTGAAGTAGCAGGAGCGACGCTGCTGCACCGCCGCCGTGGCCCGCTCCCTCATTCGGAGCGGGCCACGGCTTGAGTCTTACCGATTGACACGAAGGATGACAGATGACCGTGCACGCTCGTGAACGACTCCCACTCGACGGCCCGTGGGAGCTGGAAATTCTTGACGGTGAGGGGGACACCGGTCAACGGGAAGCGGTTGAGGTGCCCGGTGCCTGGACCGCACAGGTCCCCGGGCATGGCGACTCGCACGAGACCGTCCGATATCGGCGCGCTTTTGAATGGACGACTGGAACCGATGGCGTGCATCTCGCGTTCGGTGGTGTGAACCACGCTGCCGAGGTGCGGCTCAACGGCACGGTGGTCGGCAGGCACGTGGGTGCCTGGGAGCCCTTCTCATTCGACGTGAGTGGTGTCGTGCTCGTCGGGACGAACACCGTCGAAGTGACTGTCGCCTATCCGCCGCGCACCGACTCGCCCGATGAGCCAGGCTACCTGCAGTTTCCCCATGGCAAACAGTCCTGGTACGGGACCTCCGCAGGTATCTGGCAGTCGGTCTTTCTCGAAACTCGGCCGCGGCACCACATCGCCGCGCTAGAGGTACATGCGGACGCCCCGACGGGTACCATCGCTGTGCGTGCAACCGCGTCGATTCCCGGGGCGCGCGCGGAGGTGAGCGTGAGCCTCGGCGACGAGGTTCTCGTTCGAGCGGAAGTGCCGTGGGAAGACGGTGAGTACCGCGGTGCTGTCAACGTTCCCGATGTGCGCCTGTGGGGAATCGACCAGCCGACGCTGTACACCGTGACCCTAGCCTTGGCGTCGTCCGATGGCATCACCGATGTCGTTTCGCGCAGCACCGGCTTCCGAACCATAGAGGCGCGCGACGGTGCGTTCTTCCTCAACGGCCACGAGCTCGAGATTCGCGCCGTGCTTGATCAGGACTATCACCCCGGCTCGGCCCCGGTGCCCGCGACCACGCAGGAGTGGGAAGACCTCCTTCGGAAGGCTCGCGCCCTGGGCTTCAACATGCTTCGTATTCACATCAAACGTCCCGATCCGCGCTACTACGAGATCGCAGACCGGATGGGCATGCTCGTCTGGACTGAACTTCCCAGCTGGATGGTCTGGACCCAGAGCGGCGCTGACGAGGGCGTGGCGATGCTCCAGAGGTTCATCGCTGCGGATCAGCATCACCCGAGCATCGTCATCTGGACGGTCGTCAACGAGGCTTGGGGACTCGACATGACCAGTGAACGCCAGCGGCGTTGGCTGGCCGATGCGTTCCATCGGGTCAAGGCCGTGGCACGCGGCTCCCTTGTCGTGGACAATTCGGCATGCTTCCCGAATTTCCACGTGGTATCGGATATCGACGACTACCACCTTTATCGCGGCATCCCCGAGTCGCGTCGGGACTGGGACGAGAAAATCGAGGAATTCGCGGCTCGTCCCGACTGGACCTATTCGAGCTACGGCGACGCGCAGCGCACCGGCGCTGAGCCCCTCATGCTGTCGGAGTTCGGCAACTGGGCCCTGCCACTCGTGCGCGACCAGTACATCGACGGTGCGGAACCGTGGTGGTTCGCATTGGGGGCGCAGTGGGCCTACGGAGCGGCGGAGGGGACCCGCTTGATGCAGCGCTTCGCAGAACTCGGTCTCGACCAAGTCTTCGGCACCTGGGAGGAGCTGATTGCCCAGCTGCACCACGCGCAACTCGTGGCGAACCGCTACCAGACCACCTCAATCCGTATTCAGCCGAGCATCGGCGGGTACGTGCTGACTCAGCTGTGCGACGTGCAGTGGGAAGCGAACGGCCTGTTCGACATGAACCGCACACCGAAAGCAGGCACCGCCGCCTTCGCTCTTGCCAACGGAGATCGCGCGATCGCGCTCCGCCCCGACGCGTACGGCGTCGCAACCGGGGAAAGCCTTGAAGCGAGCATCACAACCGCGCCGGCTCGCACCGGCTCGCTGGCGGTGCCTGCCCCCGGTGTCATCCGTGTGCTGCTGAACGGTGTCGAAATCTGCAGCGCGCCGGACCACGCGCAGCGCTGGTCGAGCGTGCGAGTGACAGTGCCAATTCCGGAGAAACCCGGCCAGTACGAGCTCGTCGCAGAGCTTGTCCTCGACGGCGCGGTGATCGCACGCGACGCTGCCGATCTCGTCGTTGTAGCGCCCGTCGAACCGGATTACGGTAGCGCTATCTTCGCTCCGGACAGCGCCGTCGCGGACTGGGCAACGTCCATCGGATTGCGCTGCTCCGAGGAGCTCAAGGCGGACACGCTGCTGGTCACGACCGTCTTCGACGCGGCGGCTCGCGCACATGCCAGTGACGGTGGTCGGGTCCTTGTGCTGGTCGAAGACCCGCACGCCCTTGATGGCGCGTTCGATTTGCTCACCGCGGGTCGGGTCGGACTGCGGGCGGGCGATGGTGATTGGGTGCCACGCAGCGAGTGGCTGGATCGGCGTGGCCCGTTCGCGAGCGTGCCTGGCAGCACACTGCTCGGTATCGCGTTCGAGGATCTGCTCGGCGAGTATGTGCTTACCGGCATCCCGAACGCCGTGCGCGCTGCAACGGTGTATTCCGGGATTTTCTCCGGATGGTTGCGCGGAGCCGCGTCGACGACGGCGACCGTGCGTTGGAGTGAGGGGAGCGTGACCCTGACGACGCTCCGCTTGCGCCACGCGCTCAGCGCGGCTGTCGCACCAACGCTCGGGAGAGCCGTTGTCGACGCCGCACGGGGGACGATCTCCGGCGGGTGAGTTTCGGTGCCTCGACCGCCTCGCGTCACGTCCATGGGTGATGGCTCGCGTCCTCAGAGCAGCTTGCGCTCCAGAGCCCACGCGGTCAGCTCGTGTCGCGACGACAGCTGGAGCTTACGGAGAACGCTCGAGACGTGAGTCTCCACGGTTTTGACCGAGATGAAGAGGGCGGCGGCAACCTCCTTGTAGGCGTAGCCGCGGGCGATCAGCCGCATCACCTCCTGCTCGCGCGCCGAGAGGCGGTCGAGTTCATCGGATGCCTCGGCTGTCTCGCCGGACACCGCACCGAAGGCGTCGAGCACGAAGCCGGCCAGCCTCGGCGAGAAGACGGCATCCCCGTCCGCCACGCGGCGCGCGGCATCCGACACGTCAGCACCGGAGGCGCTCTTGGTGATGTACCCGCGGGCGCCACTGCGGATGACGGTCACGACGTCGTCGGCGGCGTCCGAGACGCTCAACGCGAGAAACCGCGTGTTCGGGGCTTGCGCGGCGGATCGGCGGATGACCTCCGCTCCGCCTCCTCCGGACCCGCCGGGCAGGTGCACATCGAGCAGCACGACCTGCGGTTGGGTGGCCACGACGAGCTCGATCGCTTCGTCGACGGTCGCCGCCTCGCCGAGAACGCGGATGCCGTCGGCCAGGTCGGCGCGCAAACCGGAGCGGAAGATCGAGTGGTCGTCGACGATGACCACGGTGAGGGTGGCTGCGGTCGGATCAGGTGTCGACATGATGCGCTCCATCGGTCAGGGGCAGGAGAAGACGGACTTCGGTGCCGGTGCCGCCCGGCCCCGGTGAAAGTTCAGCGGTGCCGCCGATGCGTCGCATCCGCCCGAGGATCGATTCGCGCACACCCATCCGGTCGGATGGGATCTCGTCGAGGCTGAGGCCTGGCCCGCGGTCGGTGACCGTGAGTTCGACGGCCGTCGGCGACGATTCGAGGTACACCGAGACGGTGCCGCCGGCGTGACGTGCCGCGTTGAGCATCGCCTCACGGGCGGCGCCGAGGAGAGCGTCAGGCACCGAGCCGGGGCTCTGGCCGGCGGCGACAACATTGATCTGCGCGGCGTACTCCTGCTCGACGACCGCGGCGATCCGGCGCAGTTCGTCGGCGAGGTCGACCGAGGATCCAGGGGAACCGGCGAAGAGCCAGTCCCGCAGTTCACGCTCCTGCGCCCGGGCGAGCCGGGAGGCGTCGCTGGCTGGGTCAGCCTTCTGCTGGATGAGCGCGAGCGTCTGCAGCACCGAGTCGTGCAGGTGGGCGGCGATCTCCGCGCGGTCGGTCTCCCGCACTCGTGCAGCGCGCTCGTCGGCCAGGTCGCGTGTCAGCCGGAGCAGCCACGGCGCCACGACGATGGCGACACCGAACAACACGGCGGTTGCCGCCGCGACAACGGTCCAAAGGTTCGGTTCTTCCCCCGTGACGAAGAACAGCAGAATGCCGAGGGCCACGAGGACAAGCGCGCCCAGCGCCCGCACGAGCAACGCGGACGATGACGAAGATCGCTGCCGGCGAAGGTCGTCGAACTGACGCCAGGCCAGCCCGGCGCCGGCGAGCACGACGATCGCGGGGATGACGAAGTCGAGCGGAACATCCACGCCCGTCCGTGACGCGACCAGCGCACCTGCTGCGGCGAGGAGAGCGATGCCGAGCAGGATTTCGGTGATCGGTGCGGACCGCCTGGAGGCGCCGTCGACGTCGGTGGCATCGCTGGGTCGTGTAAGCACGCGTTTCAGCGGATCTGCGGCATCCCCGGCGATCGGAGTGGTTGCCCAGAGCCAGCAGTACAGGAGCAGGCCGGCTCCGCCGCACGCGGTCAGAAGCACCATGGCCGTTCGCACGAGAGGAAGCGCCAGGCCGGTGTGGTCGGCGAACCCGGCGCACACGCCTCCGACCAGCCGCACGCGCGGGCGGATCAGGCGAGGGGTGTCCATGGAGCCATCCAAGCACCCCGAGCCGACGAACAGGGACCCGGTCAGGAGATCTCAGGGTCCGATCAGGGGGATACCCCATGGCACGGTGCGCGCCGGCGCGGCCAGACTCGAGTCATGAACGAAGCACCTCCCACCCGCCCGACCGAGCCGAACGCGCCGGCCGCGCCGCAGCAATCGAATCTCTTCGACTGGATCCGAGGCGCAGGCCTCGTCCGCACCGACGATGCCTGGCTTGCCGGCGTCGCCGGCGGCATCGCGAGACGCACCGGTCTCGACCCGCTGATCATCCGCGGCATCATCCTCGTGGTCGCCATCCTCGGCGGCCCTGCCCTCTTCCTGTACGCGGTGGCGTGGGCGCTGCTCCCGGACAGCCAGGGACGCATCCACGCCGAGCGGGCGATCAAGGGCATCTTCGATCCGGCGATGATCGCGATCGGCGTGCTCGTCGTTCTCACCTTCGTGCCCGTCATGCAGGGAATCTGGTGGCAGGGCGCCCCCGACTTCTGGAACATGCCGGAGTGGCTCGAATCCACCCTCCGCTCCGGGTGGGTTCTCGCCCTGGTCGCCGGCCTGATCTGGTTGACAGTGGTGATCGCCAGGCGAACACCCGCCGGCTCCGCTGCGCCCGCGGCCGGGCCCCGTACCCACGCCGACTTCTGGACGAGCTCGTCGACACCGGGCGGACAATCGGGGTTCGGAACCCCGGCACCATTCGCGGCGGATGCGTCGGCTCCGTCTGCCGCGCAGACAGCGGCAGCGGGGGCTACCGGCCCGGTGCCGGCAGGTGGGACCGACTCGACCTG
The DNA here is from genome assembly GCF_046716805.1 of Mycetocola sp. Classification (GTDB taxonomy): domain Bacteria; phylum Actinomycetota; class Actinomycetes; order Actinomycetales; family Microbacteriaceae; genus Mycetocola_A. The sequence continues at coordinate 11,472 of NZ_JBKJWH010000117.1, forward strand.
GTACGCCACCCCGGAGGCGGCCCACGCAGCGACCGGCTTCGCGCCCGGCGCTTCGGCCGGGAACCCGGGCCAGGCCGAACGGGACGCCCAACGGCGTGCACGGGATGCGGCACGGGCGCAGCAGCGCCGGGAGCATGAGGAACGGTACCGCCGGCGCCAGCCGGGCGCCGCCTTCGTCTCGATTTCGCTCGGTCTGGCGCTGCTCGCCGGAGTATTCACCGCCATTGCGCTTGGTTATACGACGTTCTCCGACACCGCCGTCCTTGTCGGAGTCGGCACCGCGCTCGGGGTGATCGCCCTCGCAACGATCCTCGCCGGCATCCGTGGCAAGGAGAGCGGCGCGCTCGGCTTCTTCGCCGTCGTCGCGATTCTCGTGCTGCTCTTCGTTGGCGTCTTCCCCCGCGGCACCGCCGTCTCCGTCGTCGGCGCCACCACCTGGCAAGTGACGGATGCTGCGCCGGATTCGACGACCGGCTTCTCGATGGCGGCAGGATCGCCGACCCTGGACCTGTCGGCTCTCGATGACCGGGGTGCTGACGTCGGTGGGCTCGTCGAACTCTGGCTCGGCGCAGGAACTGTCGACCTGGTGCTGCCGGAGGACGTGCCCGTGATCCTTGACGTCGCCGGCGGTGTCGCCGGGATCAGCTATACCGGCGCCGACGGAGACCAGCGTGAACGTGGAGCACCGATCTACCGCGAGGTGGTGCGCTTCGGCGACACCTCCGACGAGGACACGACAACCGTCCGGATCTGGCTCGGCGCCGGAAGCGTCGACATTGCTGACACCCCGAGGAGCACACGATGACCGACAACAACGACACAACACCGATCCGGCCTGCGACGCCGGCAACAGACGCGGATGCCACCGACATCCTCTTCGGGAACGAATTCCACCAACGCCCGTCCCCGGCCCAGCCATGGACCGCTGCAGAGCCGAGTGGAGATCCGGAACGACTGCGGCCGCGATTCGGAACCATCTTCTGGGGCGTGATCCTGCTCGTCTTCGCCGGATTCATGGTGACGAACGCCATCGTCCCGTTCGTTCTCGACCCGAGCACCTGGATCATCGCCGCCCTGGTCGCCGGGGGCGTCGTGCTCGTGGTTGCGGGTATCGCGGCAGCCGTCCGGAGAACCGACTGAACGGCGCTCGCTTGCAAGAAACGGGTGGTCCCTGTGCGGGGCCGCCCGTTCCTTTCGCGGCCTCCGATCGAAAGTTGAGCCGTCGAGGCTCAAGATCCGCCGTGAGAAGTTGACAGCGCTTCGGCGGCCGGTAAACTTGAGTCATCGCCGCTCAACTATTGAGAAGGCGTCACGAACTTGGAGTGGCGGGCCATTACCCGGCCGACATCGAACAGACCCTGACCGGTCCTAAAGGAGATAAAACACATGGCACGTGCAGTAGGAATCGACCTCGGAACCACCAACTCCTGTGTGGCCGTCCTCGAGGGTGGTGAGCCCACCGTCATCGCGAACGCCGAGGGCCTCCGCACCACCCCATCGGTCGTCGCATTCACCAAAGATGGCGAGGTGCTCGTCGGTGAAACCGCCAAGCGCCAGGCCGTCACGAACGTCGACCGCACCATCGCATCCGTCAAGCGCCACATGGGCACCAACTGGACCTTCGACGTCGATGCGAAGAAGTACACGCCGCAGGAGATCTCGGCACGCATCCTCGCCAAGCTCAAGCGGGACGCCGAGCAGTACCTCGGTGACACCGTGACGGATGCCGTCATCACCGTCCCCGCGTACTTCAACGACGCCGAGCGCCAGGCCACCAAGGAAGCCGGCGAGATCGCCGGACTCAACGTCCTCCGCATCATCAACGAGCCCACCGCCGCCGCGTTGGCGTACGGCCTGGACAAGGGCAAGGAAGACGAACTCATCCTCGTCTTCGACCTCGGTGGCGGAACGTTCGACGTCTCCCTCCTCGAAGTGGGCAAGGACGACGACTTCTCGACCATTCAGGTGCGCGCCACCTCCGGTGACAACCGCCTCGGTGGAGACGACTGGGACCAGCGCATCGTCGAGCACCTCATCAAGCGCTTCAAGGAGACAACCGGCGTCGACGTCTCGAACGACAAGATCGCCAAGCAGCGCCTCAAGGAAGCCGCTGAGCAGGCGAAGAAGGAACTGTCCTCCGGCATGTCCACGTCGATCCAGCTGCCTTACCTCTCGCTCACCGAGAACGGCCCCGCCAACCTGGACGAGACCCTCACCCGCGCGCAGTTCGAGCAGATGACGAGCGACCTCGTCGACCGCACCAAGAAGCCCTTCCAGGACGTCATCCGTGAGGCCGGCATCTCGGTCGGCGACATTGCGCACGTCGTGCTCGTCGGTGGCTCGACCCGTATGCCTGCCATCTACGACCTGGTCAAGCAGGAGACCGGCGGCAAGGACCCGAACAAGGGCGTCAACCCTGACGAGGTCGTCGCTGTCGGCGCTGCGCTCCAGGCCGGCGTGCTGAAGGGCGAGCGCAAGGACGTCCTCCTCATCGACGTCACGCCGCTGTCCCTCGGTATCGAGACCAAGGGTGGCATCATGACCAAGCTCATCGAGCGCAACACGGCCATCCCGACCAAGCGCAGCGAGACCTTCACCACCGCGGACGACAACCAGCCGTCCGTCGCGATCCAGGTCTTCCAGGGCGAGCGTGAGTTCACCCGCGACAACAAGAACCTCGGAACCTTCGAGCTCACGGGCATCGCCCCTGCACCTCGGGGCATCCCGCAGGTCGAGGTGACGTTCGACATCGACGCCAACGGCATCGTCCACGTGTCCGCGAAGGACAAGGGCACCGGCAAGGAGCAGTCGATGACGATCACCGGTGGCTCGTCCCTCGGCAAGGAGGACATCGAGCGCATGGTCCGCGAGGCCGAGGAGCACGCTGCAGACGACAAGGCCCGCCGCGAGCAGGCCGAGGTCCGCAACAGCGCCGAGCAGCTCGCCTACTCGATCGACAAGCTCATCAAGGAGAACGACGACAAGCTGCCCGAGGACGTCAAGACCGACGTCCAGGCCGATGTCGACGCCCTGAAGAGCGCGCTCGCCGGTGAGGACGAGGACGCTGTGAAGACCGCGTTCGACAAGCTCAACGAGAGCCAGGTCAAGCTCGGCG
>NZ_JBKJWH010000118.1:0-3918 GCF_046716805.1 Mycetocola sp.
GCGTATGGTAGCTTTCTCGCCTCACCTTACACCGTATGGTGAACTCTCCTCCGAAGGACCATGATCATGACCAGCACGCTCGCCCCCACCGCCGACTGGACCCAGGCCGACTTGCCCGACCTCACCGGTAAGACGGTCATCGTCACCGGCGGCAACAGCGGCATCGGCCTCGAAGCCGCCCGTGCATTTGCCGCACACGGTGCCCACGTCGTTCTCGCCGTGCGCGACGAGCAGAAAGGCCGGGATGCCACGGCCACGATCGCTGGCTCCACCGAGGTCCGGCAGCTGAACCTGGCCGACCTCGTCTCGATCCACACCTTCGCAGCGGCCTGGACCGGTGACATCCATCTCCTCGTCAACAACGCCGGCGTCATGGTGCCGCCGCTCACCCGCACAGCGGACGGCTTCGAGCTGCAGTTCGGCACCAACCACCTCGGCCACTTCGCTCTGACGAACCTGCTTCTGCCGCACATCACCGGGCGCATCGTCACGGTCGCGAGCACCGTGCACAAATCGGGACGGATCGACTTCGACGACCTCAACTTCACCACCCGCCGTTATGGCGGCGGTTCGGCGGGGTACGCGCAGTCAAAACTTGCGAACCTGCTCTTCACGCTCGAGCTGCAGCGGTGCCTGACCGCGGCCGGGTCGAGCGTCCTCGCGACGGCCGCCCACCCCGGCATGGCGGCGACGAACCTCAACTCGAGTTCCACCAATGTGGCGCTCAACGTCTTCGCCAAAGTCGTCGTCGCCCTGTTCGCGCAGAAGGCGATCGATGGAGCAGCTCCGACCCTGTTCGCCGCCACGGCGCCGATGCCCGCAGCGGGCTACGCCGGCCCGAGCAAGCGCGGCGGTTTCGCTGGACCGCCCACGCTCGTGGACCGCTCCGCCGACGCCTCCGATCCGGTTGCCGCCGCGCGCCTGTGGGCGGCATCCGAAGAACTCACCGGCACGAGCTTTCCGCTGTAGCCGACCCTCCAACGCCGAAAGAAGAAGGACATGACCACCACACGCTCGCCCCTCACAGATCGGACGAGAACCCGCCTCGTTGGCGTCCTCTTCCTGGCCGCGATCCTCGCGTACGGAGTCGGAACGTCGCTGACGACATCTGTACTCGCCGCGCCTGACCTGCTCACCAGCGTCGCATCAAACACGACGCAGTTCACTCTGGGTACCGCCCTGATGCTCACCAACTCGATCATCGTCGCAACGATCGGCGTGCTGCTGTTCCCTCTGCTCACCCGGCATAGCACCGCGGTCGCCCGGGTCTACCTCAGTGGCCGCCTCGTTGAAGCCGTGGTTCTGGTCATCGGCATCGGTTTTCTGCTCTCGCTCGTCGCGCTCAGCGGCGAACTCGCGACGACCAACACTGCGGATGCCACGGCGCTCACGACGCGCGCCACGTCCGCACTCGAGGCGAACGATGTCGCGTACCAGGTCGCGATGGCGGCGCTCGGTTTCGCGAGCCTGTTCTTCTGCGCGCTGCTGTTCCGGGCACGGCTGGTGCCGCGCTTCATTGCGGTGTGGGGCGTCGTCGGTTATGCCGTCTTCTTCACCGGAGCGGTGCTCGAACTCGTCGGCGTCGCAGGCTGGGGGCTTCCGCTGTCGATTCCGGGCGGCCTCTTCGAGCTGGTCTTCGGCGTGTGGCTGATCGCGAAGGGGTTTTCGAAACGAGCCCTCCCTGCACGCGCCGAGCCCTCTGTCGTGACGGTCTAAGCGGCATCCCACAGTGTGTCGAAGCGAAGCTGCAGGTCCCGGGCCAGATCGGGAGAGGATATCGCCAGGCTGACGTCGTCGAATTGCTCGTACGACCCGGCCGACCAGTTGTGGCTCCCGATCACGACGAGCTTTCGGTCGATCACCAGGAATTTCGAGTGCATCAGGGCGTCTTCCGCGTCCGAGCGAACCGGCACCCCTGCGCTCTCCAGGAACTCCTTGGCGGGCTTGTTGATGATGGTCGACAGGTACGGGTCGGTCTTCCGGTCTCGGTCCAGAATCACTCGAACGCCAACTCCGCGTTGGTGTGCCTCGACGAGCTTCTCGAGAAGAATCCGGGTGGGGTGCCCCGCTCCGCCCAGGGCGATGTGGAACATGCACACCTCGATCGAGACGAGTGCATCGCCGATCGCCGATTCGACCGCCGGGTGATACGTGTCATTGGCAAGCACCGCGACCCACTCAGCCGATGATGTCCCGTCGTTCAGCGGCATCGACGGGCGTCTCCTCAGACGGTGTGTCGTGAAGGGGTGCGGATGCTCCGCACAGACGGCGTTCAGTAGATCCAGGGTGCCCAGGAGTGACGTCGCTCCTGAGCCACTCAGGGAATGCACCAACCGCAAGCGCGACCCCAAGTCGCTGGCATGGTGAAGGGCGAAATGCTCGGGGCGTGCGTACGACAGCACGTTCGCAAGGTCTTGCACTCCAATGGGGCCAAGGCCTTGCACCCGCTGATCCAGCTCTTCACCTGAGCCGAACGATCCCGTCGAATCGCGGGATGCGACGATTCGTGCCGCCAACGTCGGCCCGATTCCCGGGAGCCCATCGAGTTGCACTTCGGTGGCATTGTTGATCGCCACAACGTCGCGATCCTGCACCTCACGTTCAAAGGGAGCGTTGGTCGGCTGATTGTCCACCACAAAACCTGCGGTGATATCCGGAGCGGCAACATGGCGGAGCGTGTGCTCGCAGGCCTCGTCAACGAGTTGCAGGGCCAGTGAGTCCCGGGCGGCATCCGTGGGGATCTCGTCAGAGATGCTGAGCCCGCCGACGAGTCCGAAGAGCGTTGCCAGCCTCGCGCGCACCGCGCTCGTCTCGTCGCTCAGGGGATCCATGCTGAGCTCGAGGTACAGCCGGGCGACGACGGTGTCGGTCGCGAACTCGGACCAGTCGAAAACGAACATCAGCCCGTCCCCGCCTTCAACCACTGAGCGTCAAAAAGCGCCGTGAAGTACGCGGCGAGAGCTGGTGAATCGACTCGGACGCTGTCTTGATGCTGACCGGAGAACGCCCCGACCGACCAGTTGTGGGATCCGACCAGCACGGAGTCGTCCACGATGACGATCTTGGCGTGGCTTCCTCGTCGTGGCTGTGCTGCAAGCCACCGGGACGGGATGCTCCGATCATGGAACACCTGCGCAGCACCGGCGGTTGCCTCGGCGATTCGCTGGTTCGTCCGTGAACCGCCCAGCACGACCCGCACGTCCAGGCCCCTCCACACGGCGGCCTCCAGAGCGAGAACAACGCTGTTCATGGATTCGGATCGACTGCCGGCGTCGACGATGAACATGCTCACCAGGCAACGCCGTCGAGCGTCGCTGAGCATCTCGCGGACCATGACCGGATACTCCTCGTCGGCAACCAACACGCACGAGCCGCCGAGCGAGCCGATGGGGTACACGGGGTCACCTCGAGCCGAGGATCGGATCGAGAAGAACGTCAGTGGATTCCCTGAAGAAGCGGACCAGCACAGGCAGCCCCACGACTCGGCGGATGAGAGACGCTTTTCGCTCCAGGAGCCGTGCCTCCAGGAGTGCGCCGGACGACCCGGGCACCTCGCGGATGCTGTCGAGCATGCTGGACAGCATGGCGAGCTGCCCGTTCACGACACTCTCCCGGAGCCCATACGACAGTGCAGCCGACGCCCGTCGCTCGGCTTTGATCACAATCGCCTGCTCCTCTTCGGTGAGCAGTCTCATCTCGTTCCTACCTCCGTGTCCGGTCAGCACGTCATCCCGGAGCGGGCTCCGGAGTGGACACTCCCCACGGAAAATCGGGCAAGTCAGACGGGGTGTCATTCTCTGACTACGGTCATTCACTCTCGTGTTCAGTCTGCACGTCTGAGCCGAAGTCAATACCGGCCGCTTCCTGGCCGGCCTCCGGTAAATCTGCCTGATCTACCGCGGCGTGGAAGGCTTCATG
>NZ_JBKJWH010000119.1:0-7075 GCF_046716805.1 Mycetocola sp.
CGCCAAGGACGGCATGACCATGGTCGTCGTCACCCACGAGATGGGCTTCGCCCGCAAGGCGGCGGGGCGCGTGCTGTTCATGGCCGATGGCGAGATCGTCGAAGAGGCCACGCCGGAGAAGTTCTTCACCGACCCCCAGAGTTCGAGAGCGAAGGACTTCCTCTCGAAAGTACTCACTCACTGACCGGTGAGTGTGAAGCACAGCAACAGGAGGAAACCATGCGGCTCAGAAAAAGCCTGATGATCTCAGCCATCGCCCTTTCCGGTGTTCTCGCATTGAGCGCCTGCGTGGACTCGGGTGCGCCGACCGAGGAGGAAACGCCCACAGAGGAGGTCGTCGAGTTCGAGGCGGGCACGACCATGGCCGAGCTCAACGAGGCCGGCGCGATCACGATCGGCACGAAGTTCGACCAGCCGCTGTTCGGCCAGGTCGACGCGAGCGGTGACCCCCAGGGCTTCGACGTCGAGATCGCCAAGATCATCGCCTCCAAGCTGGGTATTCCGGAGAGCGGCATCATCTGGACCGAGACTCAGTCCGCCAACCGCGAGCCGTTCATCCAGTCCGGTGAAGTCGACATCGTCGTGGCGACCTACACGATCAACGACAAGCGCAAGGAAGTCATTTCGTTTGCCGGGCCGTACTACATGGCCGGCCAGTCGATCCTGACGCTCGCCGACAATAAAGACATCAAGAGCGAGAAGGACCTCACCGGCCAGCCGGTCTGTTCGGTCACCGGATCGACCCCGGCGGCCAAGCTCGCCGAGATCGGCGCAGAACCCGTCCTCACCGACACCTACTCGAACTGCCTGGAGCCGCTGCGCACCGGACAGGTCGTCGCTGTGTCGACCGACAACGTGATCCTCGCCGGCCTCGCCGCGCAGAACGAGGGCGAGTTCAAGGTCGTCGGCAAGCCGTTCACCGAGGAGCCGTACGGTATCGGTCTCGCCAAGGATGACACGGAGTTCCGCGACTGGATCAACGACGTCCTCGAGGAAGCCTACGAAGATGGTTCGTACGAAGAAGCATGGAACAGCACCGCTGGTACCGTGCTCGAGTACGTCGAGCCGCCGGCTGTAGACCGCTACTAAACAACCCGGACACAAACGGGGCGGGGATTCTCCCGCCCCGTTTGTGAGTACGTGCACTCATAGAAACGGAAGAGGCCACATGGACGTCATCATTGACAACCTGCCTCGATACCTCTCAGGCTTCGGGATGACCCTGCAATTGCTGATAATCGCGGCAATTGGGGCCCTGATCATCGGCACGTTCATCGCGGCCATGAGAATCTCCCCGGTGGCGTCTCTTCGCGGCTTCGCGACGGTGTACACCGAATTGGTTCGGAACACCCCGCTGACGCTCGTCTTGTTCTTCTGCGCGGTGGTCGTGCCGTACCTCGGGGTCCGTACCGATTTCGCCACCCTCGCGACAATCGGTCTCACCGTTTACACGTCGCCGTTCATCGCCGAGGCCCTTCGGTCCGGGATCAACGGTGTGCCCCTCGGTCAGGCGGAGGCCGCGCGGAGCCTCGGTCTCGGATTCGGCCAGACCATCGGTACCGTCGTGCTCCCACAAGCGTTCCGGATGGTCATCCCGCCGCTCATCAACGTCATCATCGCGCTCACCAAGAACACATCAGTGGCGGGCGGTTTCTTCGTCGCCGAACTTTTCACCATCGGTAAAGAGCTCGCCAACGCGAACGGCGACGCGGTCGTTGCCGTCCTGCTCGGCGTCGCGACGTTCTACCTGATCATCACGATCCCTCTCGGAATCCTTGCGGCAAGACTCGAAAAGAAATGGGTGGTGACGCGATGAGCGGCTCTGTTCTCTTCGACGCACCCGGGCCGAAAGCCAGACGCCTCTCGATCATCCTGTCCATCGTTGTCGGCTTGCTTCTGCTCGGCGGGCTGTATTTCCTCTACAGCATCCTTGCGGCGCCCCGCACGGCGGCCGGTGGACTGACCCTGCCCGGAATGTTCGACCCGAGCCGGTGGAACATCTTCATCGATCCTCAGGTCTGGACCTTCATCGGCAGCGGAGTGATGGGCACTCTGCGAGCGGCTGGGGCCGCCGCGGTGCTGGCACTTGTGATCGGTGTCGTCTTCTCCCTGCTGCGGACGGCAAAGACCTCGTGGATCCGAATTCCGACGACCGTAGCCCTCGAATTCATCCGCGGCATGCCCGTGCTTTTGATGATGCTGTTCATCCTCCTGGCGTTCTCGAGCGGCTCCTACCTGGCGGTCGTTCTGGCTCTGGGGCTCTATAACGGCGCAATCATCGGTGAAGCGCTCCGTGCCGGGCTGGCCTCTCTTCCGCGGGGCCAGCGCGAAGCCGGACTCAGCCTTGGCATGCGTGAGCTGCAGTCCAAAATGCTCATCGAGTTCCCCCAGGCGTTCCGCCAAATGCTCCCGATCATCGTCGCGCAGCTCGTCGTGCTCCTCAAAGACACGTCACTCGGGTTCATCGTCGGGTACTTCGAACTCCTTCGATCCACCATGAACAACCTGGCCAGCTTCTACGGGAGCCGCTACCTGTTCTCGCTTTTCGCGGTCACCTTCGTGATCTACCTGCTCATGAACCTGTCACTGTCCTGGGTCGCCCGCTGGTTGTCGAGGCGGACCGACTCCGCCCGACGGGGCGGCGTAGCAGGCACGGACGTCCCGGTGGACCCGGGACTCGCGATCGCACAGGCGTCGGCAGCAGCGAGGCAGCAAGGGGAGGGCGGGGTCTAGCTGTGCCACTCGGTAGACTTGTGACCCGTGTCCGACTCTCCCGAAATTTCCGAAACCACAGTGAACGCTGCGGTGGAGGCCGCGCTCAAGTCTATCGCCGCTGACGCCGACTCCTCCGCCCTCAAGCAGGTGCGCACCGAGCACACCGGTGAGTCCTCGCCGCTGGCGAAGCTCAACGGCATGCTGCGATCCGTCGCTCCCGACCAGAAGGCGCCGCTCGGCAAGCTCGTCGGCCAGGCCCGCGGCCGGGTCAACGCCGCCTTCGCCGCCCGCGAGCAGGAAATCGTCGAGGTGGAGAACGCCGCACAGCTCGCCGCCGAAGCCGTCGACGTGACCGCACTCGCCAGCCGCTACCGGGCCGGCGCGCGGCATCCGCTGACCTTGCTGCAGGATCGGGTGAGCGAAATTTTCACCGGAATGGGCTGGGAGATCGCCGAAGGACCAGAGGTCGAGAGCGAGTGGTTCAACTTCGATGCGCTCAACTTCGACGCCGACCACCCGGCGCGCGCCATGCAGGACACCTTTTTCATCGACCCGCCCGAGTCGCACCTCGTGCTGCGCACCCACACCTCGCCGGTGCAGGTCCGGTCGCTGCTCGACCGTGAGCTCCCGGTCTACGTGCTCGCCCCTGGCCGGGTGTACCGCACCGACGAGTTCGACGCGACGCACCTGCCCGTGTTCATGCAATTCGAGGGCCTCGCCGTCGACAAGGGCCTGACCATGGCGCACCTCAAGGGAACGCTCGACCACTTCGTGAAGTCGATCTTCGGCGATGAGGCGAAGATTCGCCTGCGCCCGAGCTACTTCCCGTTCACCGAGCCGAGCGCCGAGCTCGACTTCTGGCACCCGACGTTCAAACACGGTCCGCGATGGATCGAGTGGGGCGGCTGCGGCATGATCAACCCGAATGTGCTGCGCGCGGCCGGTATCGATCCGGACGAGTATTCCGGTTTCGCCTTTGGCATGGGAATCGAGCGTGGCCTGATGCTGCGCAACGACGTCCAGGACATGCGGGAGATGGTTGAGGGCGACGTGCGCTTCTCACAGCAGTTTGGAATGGTGGTTTAGCATGCGGGTGCCCCTGAGTTGGCTCGCCGAATACGTCGATCTCGCACCGGGATCGACGACCGAAGACGTCCACGCCGCACTGGTGAAGGTCGGCCTCGAAGAGGAAGACGTGCACCGCTTCGACGTGACCGGGCCGGTCGTCGTCGGAGAGGTGCTCGAGTTTGTCGATGAGCCGCAGAAGAACGGCAAGACCATCCGCTGGTGCCAGGTGCGTGTCGCCCCGGACGGCGAACTCGCCGCCGACGGTGGCCAGGCGATCCACGGCGTCGTCTGCGGCGCCGACAACTTCTTCGTCGGTGACAAGGTCGTCGTGACCCTGCCGGGCGCCGTGCTGCCCGGCCCGTTCCCGATCGCGGCGCGCAAGACCTACGGTCACGTCTCCGATGGCATGATCGCCTCCACCCGTGAACTCGGCCTCGGTGACGAGCACGACGGCATCCTGCGCCTGTCGACGCTCGGTGTCGACGCTGAGGTGGGTACGGATGCCATCGCACTGCTCGGTCTGGATGACGCAGCAGTGGAGATCAACGTCACTCCCGATCGCGGCTACGCGTTCTCCATCCGTGGTGTCGCCCGCGAATACTCGCACGCCACCGGTGCCGCATTCCGCGACCCCGCCACCCGGAAGGAACTGAACACGCCGGTCGGCGACGGCTACCCCGTCGCGATCGACGACGTTGCGCCGATCCGCGGCCGCCAGGGAGCGAGCGTCTTCGCGACCCGTGTCGTGCGGGGCGTCGACGCCTCCCGTCCGACGCCGCCGTGGATGGTGTCGCGACTCAAGCTCGCCGGCATCCGTTCGATCTCGCTGCTCGTCGACATCACCAACTATGTGATGCTCGAGCTGGGCCAGCCGATCCACGGTTATGACCTCGATCGCCTCACCGGCGGCATCGTCGTACGTCGGGCCGTCGCCACCGAGACCCTCGAGACGCTCGACGGGCAGAAGCGCGCCCTCGACCTCGAGGACCTGCTCATCACCGACGGTTCCGGAGCCATCGGCCTCGCCGGCGTCATGGGCGGCGCCCGCACCGAAATGAGCGCCGAAACCACGAACGTGCTCATCGAGGCGGCGAACTTCGACCCGGTGTCGATCGCCCGCACCGCGCGCAGGCACAAGCTCCCCAGCGAAGCCTCCCGCCGGTTCGAGCGCGGGGTCGACCCGCGAATCGCCGTCGCCTCGGCAGCCCGCGTCGCTGAGCTGATGGTTTCACTCGCCGGCGGAACAGCGGATGCCGTCGCCGGCGTCGTCGGGGACCCGGCAGAGCCCGAGGCGATCCGGTTCCCGAACGGTTACGTTTCCGCCCTGATCGGCGTCGACTACACCGACGAGGAGATCCGCGGCTCGCTCGAGGAGATCGGCGCGACGATCGCCGACTCTGACGGTGCCCTGCTCGTCACGCCGCCGAGCTGGCGCCCCGACCTCGCCGACAAGTCCGACCTGGCCGAAGAAGTCGCCCGCATCGTGGGCTACGACCGGATCCCGTCGGTGCTGCCTGTCGCACCCGCCGGGCGTGGGTTGACCCGCTCTCAGCGCATCCGCCGCACGGTGGCCGATACTCTCGCTGCGGCCGGATCCACTGAGATCCTCGCGTTCCCGTTTCTCGGCGCCGCAGACAACAACCTGTACGGCTCGCCGAGCGACGGTGAGGTGCCGGCGATCAAGGTCGCCAACGCCCTCGACGCGAGCGCCCCGTACCTGCGGACGACGCTTCTGCCCGGACTCATCGAGGCGGCGAAACGCAACCTCGCTCGCGGGCTGACCGACCTGTCGCTGTTCGAGGTCGGGCTCGTCTTCACCCCGGAGGCCGGCAGGAATTACGGTCAGGTCGAGCTCCCGTCCGGCGTCGCCCTGCCGACCGACGGGCAGCTCGCCGAGCTCAACGCCGGCATCCCGCCGCAGCCCCGCCACATCGGCGTGCTCATCCTCGGCAACGCCGTGGCCAAGCAGCCCGGGCAGCCCGCTGTCCCCTCCGGCATCGCGGATGCCCTCGCCGCCGTTCGACAGATCGGGCTGGCGACAGGCGCGACGATCGAGGTCCTGCAGGGCAGTCACAAGGCTCTGCACCCGGGACGGACAGCCGAACTGCGCATCGGTGGTCGTCCCATCGGCTTCGCCGGTGAACTGCTGCCGCAGCTTGCGCTCGACTCCGATCTGCCACGCGTCGTCGCCGTTGTCGAACTCGACCTCGATGCGCTGCTCGAGTCGACCGATGCGTCCTTCACCGCCGGGGTGATCGGCACGCTTCCCGCCGCCACCCAGGACCTCTCGCTCGTCGTCTCGGTGGAGGCGCCTGCCGCAGCCGTCGGTGCGGCGGTACGTGAGGGTGCAGGGTCGCTGCTTGAAGACATCCGCCTGGTCGATGACTACCGTGGGTCTGGCCTCTCGGACGGCACGAAGAGCCTGACCTTCGCCCTGCGGTTCCGGGCGCCGGATCGCACGCTCACCGCGGCGGAAGCCTCAGAAGCCAAGCTCGCCGGCTCTGCCCTCGCGGCTGAACGCTTCGGGGCGCACATCCGCGACTGATCGCGCGCCGCCCGCACGACTTCACCCGCTGCGGACGAAAACATCCGGTACGCCGCATGTTCTCGTCCGCGACGGGTGTTTTCGCCTCCTCGTTGATCGAGTAGCGACCAAGCGTGCGAGCCCGCGTATCGAAATCTGCTACCAGGCGCCGGGGCGGTAGTCCTTGAGGAAGCAGCCGTACAGGTCCTCGCCGGCCTCACCGCGCACGATCGGGTCGTACACCCGGGCGGCGCCGTCGACGAGGTCGAGCGGGGCGTGGAAACCCTCTTCGGCCAGGCGCACCTTCGTCGGGTGCGGGCGCTCGTCGGTGATCCAGCCGGTGTCGACGCTCGTCATGAGAATCCCGTCGCGCAGCAGCAACTCGTGGGCGCTCGTCCGCGTGAGCATGTTCAGAGCGGCCTTGGACATGTTCGTGTGCGGGTGGCCGGGCCCCTTGTAGCCGCGATTGAACTGGCCCTCGATCGCCGACACGTTGACGACGTACGTGCGCCGCGCCGCCGACGCAGCGAGCGCCGGGCGCAGCCGGCCGATCAGGATGAACGGCGCGGTCTGGTTGCAGAGCTGGACCTCGAGCAGCTCGACGGGGTCGACCTCGTGCACGACCGGGCTCCAGCTGTTGACGGGGGCGAGGTCGGGCACGTGCCCGCCGGCGTCGATCGCCCGCTCGGCGGCGATGCGCTCGGGCGACGCCGAGCCGGCGGTCAGCGCGAGCGCCGTCAGCGCCGCGGGCGTCGGCGTCCAGTGCGG
>NZ_JBKJWH010000120.1:0-24855 GCF_046716805.1 Mycetocola sp.
GGATGCGATGGCGTCGCGCGGCGAGATGACCGACTTGGTCTCCACGTCAACGACGAGGCGATCGAAGTCAGTGCGCTCTCCGGCACGAGTTGCCTCGACGCGATAGGTCACCTTGAGCACGGGCGAGTAGATCGAGTCGACCGGAATCTGGCCGGCTTCGGAGAACTCGATGCGGTTCTGGGTGCTGGAGACGTAACCACGGCCACGCTCAATGGTCAGTTCGAGTTCGAACTTCGCCTTGTCGTTCAGGGTGGCGATAACGAGATCCGGGTTGTGCACCTCGACGCCGGCCGGAGCCGAGATGTCGGCTGCGGTGACCTGGCCTGCGCCGGTCTTGCGCAGGTACGCGGTGATCGGCTCATCGTGCTCGCTCGAGACGACGAGGCCCTTGATGTTGAGGATGATTTCGGTGGCATCCTCTTTCACACCGGGGATGGTGCTGAACTCGTGCAGCACGCCGTCGATACGGATGCTGGTTACAGCAGCGCCCGGGATCGAGGAAAGCAGGGTGCGACGGAGGGAGTTTCCGAGGGTGTAACCGAAGCCAGGCTCCAGGGGCTCAATCACGAACCGGCTGCGGAACTCTGAAATGTTCTCTTCGGTGAGCGTTGGGCGCTGTGCAATAAGCACTATGAATTCCTTTCGGCTAAGTGTCCGCTATATGACACTTGCAATGGCGAGGTATGAAGTTGTGTTCGTCAACGGGCGATTGAGCAGCGCCCGGAAGGCACTGCTCAATCGACCAGAAGTGATGGCTTAAACGCGGCGACGCTTCGGCGGGCGGCAACCGTTGTGCGCCTGCGGGGTGACATCGTTGATCGAACCGACCTCGAGGCCAGCGGCCTGGAGTGAGCGGATCGCGGTCTCGCGGCCTGAACCGGGACCCTTGACGAAGACGTCAACCTTCTTCATACCGTGTTCCTGCGCCTGGCGGGCTGCCGATTCTGCGGCGAGCTGAGCGGCGAACGGGGTCGACTTGCGCGAACCCTTGAAGCCAACTCCACCGGAGGACGCCCAGCTGATTACGGCACCAGTGGTGTCCGTGATCGACACGATCGTGTTGTTGAAGGTCGACTTGATGTGGGCCTGGCCCACAGCAATGTTCTTCTTCTCTTTTTTACGCGGCTTGCGAGCAGCCGACTTGGGTGCAGCCATTGATTTCTCCTAAATCTTCCTGGCGAGACTCGAGGCCGAGGGCCTAGCGAGCCTTCTTCTTGCCGGCTACGGTGCGCTTCGGGCCCTTGCGGGTGCGAGCGTTGGTCTTGGTGCGATGACCACGGACGGGCAGGCCGCGACGGTGGCGGATGCCCTCGTAGCTGCCGATCTCAACCTTGCGGCGGATGTCGGCCTGCACTTCACGGCGGAGGTCACCCTCTACCTTGTAGTTGCCTTCGATGTAGTCGCGGAGCTGGATCAGCTGGTCGTCGCTGAGGTCCTTCACTCGGATGTTTCCATCGATTCCGGTGTCGGCGAGGGTCGTAACGGCCCTCGTGCGTCCAACACCGTAAATGTACGTCAGTGCGATTTCCACGCGCTTATCGCGGGGAATATCTACGCCGGCGAGACGTGCCATGGTGGCTTCTCCTAGGAGTTAGTGGAGGTGTGGAGCAGTTCCTGTGCCCGGGCCTCCGACCCGAGGTGTCCCTCGATCGAGTTCTGGAACTGCCGATATGTTGTTGCTGGTATCGCGGTGATCGAGCTTGTCGAGATCCGGTGATCAGATTTCGACTGATCCGGCAAGCGTGCCGGATTGCTCAATCAACCCTGACGCTGCTTGTGGCGCGGGTTGTCGCAGATGACCATGACGCGTCCGTTGCGACGAATGACTTTGCACTTGTCGCAGATCTTCTTGACGCTGGGGTTGACCTTCATGAGTTTCTCTCTTTTCGCTGTCGTCGTGCCTGGACCTCCCACGCAAACGCGGGAGTACTCAGGCCGTTACTTACAGCGCGTCCTACTTGTAGCGGTAAACGATCCGGCCGCGGGTCAGATCGTATGGGCTGAGCTCAACGATCACGCGGTCCTCAGGGAGGATGCGGATGTAGTGCTGACGCATCTTGCCGCTAATCGTGGCAAGAACGCGGTGGCCGTTGGTCAGCTCAACGCGAAACATCGCGTTGGGCAGAGCTTCGACTACTGCGCCTTCGATCTCGATGACACCGTCTTTTTTGGCCATACACTCACTGTCGCTCAAGGTAGTTCGCACTGGTCGTGCGGATGGATTGTGGTACTGCTTGCTCCGAATGGAGAACACGCCGAAAGCGTGCACAAAGCACCAACGGACAATCCTATGTTAATGGGCGGGATTTCGCCAATTGGCGACTAGTCGCGCGACGCCGAGACGACGGAGACCAGTTCGTTGAACAGCGGATGCTCGAAAGCGAGCCCCATCACGCGTCCAACGAAAGCCGGAGCGTCCAGTTCGCTCAGCAGCGAGCGCATCTCGACGCTCTGCTCATCGTCGGCCACATCGAAGCGCAGAGCTTTGCCCACGGCGTCGAGAAGTGCCGCGTGCGGGATCCCCCGTTCGGCCAGTTCGGCGGCCGGACCGATGAACCGCTCGTTCCTCGACAGCTTCCGGAGCGGCTGACGGCCCACCCGCTGCACGGTGTCGGGCAGATGCGGGTTGGCGAACCGCGCGAGGATTTTCTCGCGGTATGCGCGCTGCACATCCGGGTCGATGCCATGCTTGGCCATGAGGAGCGCGCTGGTCTCCTCGAGGACGAGGCGGACAGCATCCGCGACGTCAGGGTCGGCGAGGGCATCCGAGATTTTGTCGATTCCCGCTGCGAAACCGTAGTAAGCGGCGGTCGCGTGTCCTGTGTTGACGGTGAACAGTTTGCGCTCGATGTACGGGCCGAGTGAATCCACGAAGGTGGCGCCGGGAATGTCCGGATGCGCCTCGCCGAACGGCGTGGACTCGATGACCCATTCGAAGAAGGCTTCGACCGTGACGTCGATGCCCGCGGCTGGGTCCTGTCCTGGCACGATGCGGTCGACGGCGGTGTTCGCGAAGACGGCGCGGGGAGCGAGCGCTTCCCATTCCTCCGGGCCGACGCTCGATTGCACCTCGGTTTTCAGCAGGTCGGTGGCATTGATGGCGTTCTCGCAGGCCAGCACGGCGAGCGGCGGCAACCCTGGGTCCCGCAGTGCGAGCGCCCGGGCGATCACCGGCGCGACGAATTTCAGAACGTTGGGTCCGACCGCGGTGGTGACGACATCCGCCGTCTGAATCTCGGCGATCAGCTCGTTCTCCGAGCCTGCGCTGTTGATCGCACGGTAGCCGGTGACGGTGCGGACTCCCCCACCCTCACCGGCCTCGTGCACCTCATAGCTCGTCGACGCGTTGAGCGCGTCGATGAGCTCCGCATTCACATCGGCGAAGACCACCTCGTAGCCGGCGTCGTGGAGCAACAGACCGACGAATCCTCGACCGATGTTGCCTGCACCGAAGTGAACGGCTTTCATTCTGCGTTGACTTCCTCGAGCAGCGCGAACAGTTCGTTCGCGTCTGCCGCGTCGATCAGCTTCTGCACCTCGTCCTCGTCGGAGAAGACGATGGCGATCTTCGACAGGATGTCCAGGTGCTCGTTGTTGAGCCCGGCGATGCCGACCGCGAATCTCACCTGCTCGCCGTCCCAGTCGATCGGGTTCGCGTATCGCACGAGAGACAGCGCCGACCGGGTGATCGCATCCTTCGCCTCGTTCGTTCCGTGCGGGATGGCGAGGTAGTTGCCCATGTAGGTCGACACCGATGCCTCGCGTTCGAGCATCGCGTCGATGTACTTCGGGCTAACGGCGCCGGCGGAGACGAGCAGGCCGCCCGCTTCGCGGATCGCCTCCTCCTTCGTCGTTGCTGACCCTCGGGCCACGACGTTCGCGGGTGTCAGGATGTTGTCGGTCATGCGGTTCCCCCCTGGGTGTTGTTGCGCTTGACGATCTCGACGACGTCATCGTATTTCGGGCTGTTCATGAAGTTGTCGACCGAGATGTGCTGCGAGTTCGGTGACTTCTCCCGGGCCCGGTCGGTGAGATCCTGATGGGTGATCACGAGGTCCGCGTCGCCGGCGAGGTTCGCGATGGCCTGGTTGGTCACCGTCACCCCGTCGATGCCGGCCTTCTTGATCTTGTTGCGCAGAACGGATGCACCCATCGCGCTCGAGCCCATTCCCGCGTCACACGCGAACACGATGTTCCGTACGAGGGTGGACGTCGCCGTGCCACCCGCCGAACCGGTCTCTGTCGTTCCCTCTGACACCAGGCCGCCGAGCACGGAGCTCTTCTTGCCCTTTGCTGCCTCGGTCGCAGCGACGGCCTCGCTCATGTCTCCCGTGTTGCCTGCTGCGAGGTCACGCTTGCGCGATGCCCGCAGGATGATCGACGCGACGAGGAACGACACACCGGCCGCGATGAGCACGGAGAGAATGACGCCGAGGTAGCTGTTCCGCTCGGTCTGGATGAGCACGGCGATGATGCTGCCGGGAGAGGCAGGCGCGCGCAGCCCGGTCTGGAACAGGACGTTGGTGGCGACACCCGACATTCCGCCCGCGATGACGGCGAGCAGCAGGGCCGGCTTCATCAGCACGTACGGGAAGTAGATCTCGTGGATCCCGCCGAAGAAGTGGATGATGATGGCGCCTGGGGCACTCGCACGGGCGATTCCCAGCCCGAAGAAGGAGTACGCGAGCAGGATGCCGAGACCGGGGCCTGGGTTCGCCTCGATCAGGAACAGGATGCTCTTGCCGGTTTCCTCCACCTGCTGCACGCCCAGGGGGGTGAAGACGCCGTGGTTGATGGCGTTGTTGAGGAAGAGGATCTTGCCCGGTTCGACGAAGATGCTGACCAGCGGGAGGAGTCCCAGGCTGACCAGCCAGTTCACCGCGCCCTCGAGCAGCGAGCTCAGCGTCGTGATGATCGGCGCGATGCCGAAGAACGCGACGACCGCGAGGATCGCACCGAGAATGCCCGCCGAGAAATTGTTCACGAGCATCTCGAAGCCGGCTTTGATCTTGCCTTCCCAGATGCTGTCGACCTTCTTCATCAGCCATGCAGCGAGCGGGCCCATGATCATCGCTCCGATGAACATCGGGATCGAACTTCCGACGATGACACCCATCGTCGCGATCGTTCCGACCACGCCGCCGCGTTCGCCGTAGATCATCCGTCCACCGGTGTTGGCGATGAGCAGGGGAAGCAGGTACGTGATCATCGGGCCGACGAGTCCGACGTAGCGCTGGAAGGTTGTGCCGTCCTCGGCCTCGGCGAGCGCGGTGGCCGCACCCTGCCAGCCGATGACGTCCGCATCACCGAATCCGCCGAGGATGCCGTTCGGCAGCCAGCCGGTCGCGATGAAGAACGCGGTGATGAGGCCCCACGCGATGAACGCTGCAATGTTGGGCATCACCATGCCGGAGAGGAAGGTTCCGAATCGCTGAACGCGGACCCGGGCCCCTCCCGGCTTCTTGGGAGTCGACGTCGTTGTCATGATTGTGCCTCTTTCAGGGTGTGAGCAGCGGTGGCTACCGCAGCTCGTGATTCGGCCGCACCATCGGCGGCCAGGGCGATCTGGGCGAGGTGTCGAGCCTCGTCGAGGGTGTAACGCAGAAGGGACGCCCTGACGTCGGTCAGGGCGGGGGTGGACATGGACAGGCTGGTCGCCCCGAGCCCGACGAGCACGACGGCGAGGAGCGGATCGGCTGCGGCTTCGCCGCAGATCCCGACCGGCTTGCCTGCGGTTGCTCCCGCGGCGCCGACCTCTCCGACGAGGCGGAGGACAGCCGGATGCCACGGGTCCTGCAGGGCGGCGACCGATCCGAGCATCCGGTCGGCGGCGAGCGTGTACTGGGTGAGGTCGTTGGTTCCGATCGACGCGAAGTCGCTCGCGGCCATCACCTGGGGAGCGAGGAGGGCAAGCGACGGGACCTCGACCATGACGCCGGCGGTCCTGATTTCATACTCGCGGGCGAGGGCGACGAAGTACCGTGTCTCCTCGACGGTGGAGACCATGGGAGCCATCACCCACAGTTCCGCCTCGGTCTGAGCATCCGCCTGCGCCAGTGCCGTGAGCTGCTCCCGGAGGATGTCCTCGCTGGCTCGCAGCGCGCGGAGGCCCCGGAGACCGAGCGCCGGGTTTTCTTCGTGGGCATCGTTGAGGAAGGGCAGCGGTTTGTCTGCACCCGCGTCGAGCACCCGCACGACGACCTTCTTGCCGGGAAACGCCTGGAGCAGGCGTACGTAGTGTTCGCGTTGCTGCTCGACGGTCGGTGCTGATCCGCCGGCGTCGAGGAAGAGGAATTCGGTGCGGAACAGTCCGACGCCCTCGGCGCCGGCGTCGGCAGCGGCCTGCGCCCCGGCGGACGAGCCCAGGTTGGCCAGGAGGGGAATCGTTGTGCCGTCGGCGAGCGCGCCGGGGGTGACCGGTGCGACGGCCGCGGCCTGTCGTTCGGCGATGCGCCGCTCGGCGTCGGTCGTCTGCTCGTCGGTCGGGTTCGCGATCACGGTGCCGGATGCGGCGTCGAGGATGACGAGCGTGCCGTCGGCCAGCCCCGTGGCATCCGCGGTTCCGACGATGGCGACGATCGACTTCTCACGGGCGAGGATCGCGGTGTGCGAAGTGGGGCCGCCGTCGCTCGTGATGAGGCCGAGTACTTTGTCGAGGTCGAGCATGGCGGTGTCGGCCGGGGCGAGGTCGCGGGCGACGAGGACGAACGGATGCTCGGGGCTGGGTACGCCCGGTGCCGCCACTCCGCCGAGGTCGGCGATGACGCGCTGTGAGACGTCGTCGAGGTCGGCGGCGCGTTCGCCCAGGTATCCGCCCATGGCGGCAAGCTGGTTCCGGAAGGTCGCGAAGGCTTCGAACACGGCCCGCTCGGCGGTTTTGCCTGCGGCGAGCGCCTCGTCGACGGCCTCGGAGAGCATCGGGTCCTCGGCCATCATGGCCTGGGCCTCGAGGACGTCGCGCGCGGCGCCGCCGGCGGCCTGCCCCCTCGATTCGAGTTCGCGGGCGACGATACCGAGGGAGGTGCGCGCGCGTTCCGTTTCCTCGGCCTGCGACCGCGTGCTCGGAACATCCGCTGGAGCGGGCAGGGGATCTGACATCCGCGCGACGACGCCGATGGCGACACCCTGGCCGATTCCGGTGCCCTGGAGCATTGTCGAGACGTTACTCGTCATGGTCGGTCACCAGCAGTTCGACGAGTTCGTCGAGAACCTGTTCGGCGTTGTTTCCGTCGGCGGTGAGGGTGACGTAGTCGCCGTGGTCGACGCCGAGGGAGATGACGGCGAGGATGCTGGCCGCGTTGACGGGCGAGCCGCTGCCCTTCGCGACGGTGACTTTCGAGCCCGATTTGCTGGCGGCCTGAGTGAAGAGCTTTGCCGGGCGCGCGTGCAGCCCGTGTGACGATCCGATTCGAACGGTGCGTTCAGCCATGGGTAGGTCCTCCGTCGCTGCGTTGTGGTTCCCCCTGTGGCGACATCGCCCCTGCAGCATCCAGGGCGAGGTCGAGGGCTTCGTCGCCGGACGGCGACGAGAAGATGGTGTCGGGGAGTACGACGACGGCGACGCCGGCTTGCGCGGCGGTGGAGCGCACGGCGTCCAGCCGGTCGCCGAGGTGCGGGCCGAGCAGGACGACGGCGGCGCCGGGAAGCCGCGCGGCAAGGAAATCCAGCGGGCAGGCTTCAGCGGTGACGGGAAGCGATCGGGCCTGGGCGGTCTTGCGGATGCGAAGCGCAACGAAGGTGCTCGACGCCCCAGCGCCACACACCACGAGGATTCTCATCGATCCGCCTCCGTTGCCGTTCCGTTTCGTGCCGTCGTTGACGCCCGGGAGAAACACGGGCTCTCGAGAATTCTCCCGCCGACGCGTCGACGCTCGCCACCATGAAGCTTTCCGCCCCAGCGGAAAACGCCGTTTTCTCAGCTCCTCGCGGCGGAACTAGTGATTGACTCGATTCAGACGTTTCTGCCGCGGATGTTTTCCGCCGGCCGGGCGCCTGAAGGAGCCTGCACCATGACACGCGACAGACAAGATCGGATCCTCACCTACCTTTCCCGGGCAGGCACCTGGGTCACGGCCGGAGAGCTCGCCGACGTCCTCGGGGTCACGCCGCGCAGCATCCGCAGTTACGTGACCTCCGTCAAGGCACGGGCCGCCCCGAACACGGTCGTCGAAGCCGGACCGAGCGGGTATCGGATTTCCGCCGACGGCTATGCGGCGTTCCGGTCGAGGGCTGGGCTCGGATCGTCGGAGACTCCCGGGGACCGCTTGTACAGCATCGTCCGCCGGCTCGTCGACAGCCCCGACGGGCTCAACGTTTTCGACCTGGCTGACAGCCTGTTCGTCTCGGAGTCGACGATCGAATCGGATCTGGCCCGGGTACGGTTGCTGCTCTCTGAGGCGGAGTTGTCCCTTGCCCGGCGCGGAAGCACCGTCGCCCTCGAGGGCACCGAGCTGGCTCGCCGTCGGCTGCTGTCCCGCATGTTCCGCGAGGAGACCGAGCGGGGCATGATCGAGCTCGAGGCCATCCAGCGGGAATTCTCCTCCCAGAGCCTCAGCGCGTTCAAAACCGACCTGATCGACATGCTCAGCGAGCGGAACTACTCGCTCAACGATTACGGGATCGACAACGTCCTTCTCCACATCGCCATAGCGGTGGATCGCGTCTCAAAGAACCGGCCGGTGCCCGAACCGGAGAGCCCGGCCGCCGAACCCGCCGATGGCGTCCCCGCGGCACTGTCCGCTCTCATCGCGACGCATTTCGGCATCCCGCTCGGGCCTGCAGATATCGACTACCTCGTCTACCTCATCATCACCCGGGCGGCAAGAAGGACGGAGGACGTCGCCGATTCCCGCTACCTGAACCAGGCGGACCTCGACGTCGTGCGCACCATCGTGCTGAATGCCGGCGAGGAGTACCTTGTCGACCTGTCCGACGAGGACTTCATCACCCGACTGACGCTGCATGTGCAGAACCTCCTCCGCCGGGCGCACGAGCACTCGTACTCCCGGAATCCGCTGGCACGGTCGATCAAGACCTCGTACCCGATGATCTACGAACTCGCCGTGTACATCGCGAGCAGGCTGCAGACCCACGGCGACGTGGAAATCAACGACGATGAGATCGCCTACATCGCCATGCATGTCGGCGCGCATCTGCAGCAGCGGTCCCGGTCGGACGATCTTCTCCGCTGCGTGCTCGTCTGCCCCAACTACTACGACATGCACCTGCTGCTGCGGGACCGGATCACGCTGGTGCTCGGCGACGCGGTCGAGGTGGTTCGGGTCGTGACGCGCAGTGATGTCTCCTGGGCGGACCTCGACGCCGACGTCGTGCTGACCACGATCGAGCCGCCCGTTCCCGATGAGTCGATCGTCGTCGTCCAGCCGTTCTTCACCGAGGGCGACGCCGACCGCGTGCGCCAGGTGGTCAGCCGGCTCCGGCGCGTGCACCGGCGCGCGCTGATCAAGGATGAGGTGCTGCAGTACTTCGACGCGTCTCTGTTCGTCCGGAACGTCGGCGCCAAAGACGAGGCCGGCATGATCCGGCAGCTCGGTGCACTCATGGTGGCGCGCGGCATCATCGATGAGGCGTACGTGGACGGGGCGATCGAACGGGAACGGATGTCGTCGACAGCGTTCACCGATTCCCTCGCGGTCCCCCACGCCATGGCGATGACGGCAAAGAGCACGTCGATCGCCATCGCCGTGAACGAGACCAGCATGCCGTGGGGCGAGAACCGGGTGAACGTCGTCGCGTTCATCGCCTTCAGCGCGAGCGAACGGGCGAGCTTCCAGCGCGTGTTCGACCAGTTCGTCGAGGTGTTCTCCGACCGGGAGGACGTCCAGCGGATCGTGAAGAAGTCGGTCGACTTCGGCTCCTTCATCGACGAACTCGTCCGCACGATGGACTCCTGACCCGCGCGGATGCCGCGTTATTGCCACGGAAACACCTTCCTCCGACAAAAACGGTCACGATTCGCGACGAAGTGCAGCCGCTTCTGGAGCGGCAAGGGCCCGTCCAGCCCTGTCTGGCACAGCAGCGAACCCGTCCAGCCATCTCCGGCTGAGCACAGCCGCAGAGTCAGGCCAGCAGCGCCGCGTTCATCCGGGCGGTGAGGTCGAGGTCCGTGGGGATCGCCGTGCCGTCGACAGCGGTGATCGGGGCGGCGAGCCGAACGCTGGAGACCAGCCACGCGGCATCCGATCGGCGCAACTCCCCCGCCGAGATTTTGCGATAGACACACTCGAATCCCTCGGCCTCGAGGAAGTTGAACAGATCGGCCTGGGTGGTTCCGGCGAGGATGCCGTGCTGGATGGCCGGGGTGACGAGAGTGTTCCCCTGCCGGAGGATCAAAGACGAGGTCGGCCCCTCCAGTGCGAAACCGTCGGTGGAGGTGAACACGACGTCGTCTGCCCCCCGGCGTTTCGCTTCGCGCAGTGCGGCCATGTTGATTGCGTATGACAGGGTCTTGGCACCGACGAGCAGCCACGGCGCGTCCTCCCCGACATCGTTCGCGTAGCCGCGGCTGAGCATCACCACGCGGATGCCGTCGGTCCGCTCCGGGAAGTCGCTTGCGACAGGCGTGCCAGTGAGCCAGCAGGTGGGCGGACCGGCCGGATCGGTCCCCCGGGTGATCACCAGGCGGATCGAGGCCTGGCCGGTCGGGGGAAGGGCATCCAGCACCGTATCCACTCCCCTGCGCCATTGGGCGAGGTTCGGGGCGGGGAGGTCGAGTTTGAGGGCGGATGCCTCCAGGCGGGCCAGGTGGGCGTCGATGCCGCGTGCGCGCCCACCGCTCACCCCGACGGTTTCGAAGACGCCGTCGCCCCGGCCTGCACCGGCGTCGAAGGCGGTGAGGATCGGCTCCGTCGGAGGCACGAAGCGAAGCGAGGCGAGGACCGCTTCGTCGCCCGCGTCGGCGTCCGCAGGGAGCGGATCGAGGAGGAGAACCTGTGGCGTCGTCATGGACTCGACCCTAGCGCGGCGCAGGAGCGGGTCAGGCGATGGGCGCTGGTGTGATACCGAACGGCGCGAGACCGCTGGCGCCGCCGTCTTCGGCAGTCAGGACCCAGATGCCGTCCTTGTGCACGGCGACGCTGTGCTCCCAGTGAGCGGCGGCAGAGCCGTCGTCCGTTGCGACGGTCCAGTCGTCATCCCTGGTGTGCGTGTCGATGCTGCCGAGAACGACCATCGGTTCGATCGCCACGACGAGTCCGGGTTTGACCTCCGGGCCTTTCTGCCGCACGCGGTAGTTGAAGACGGGCGGGGCTTCGTGCATGGCACGACCGATGCCGTGTCCGACGTAGTCGGTGAGGATGCCGTACGTTCCGCGGTCCTCGACGTAGCCCTGCACGGCGTCGCCGACCTCATTGAGGTGGGACGCAGTGGCGAGCCGGGCGATTCCGGCCCAGAGCGAGCCTTCGGTCACGTCCGACAGTTTCTGCCGTTCGGCGACGAGCTCGGGGCGCGCCGGGTCGGGCAGCACGACGCTGATTGCGGCGTCGCCGTTCCATCCGCCGAGGATCGCGCCGCTGTCGATGGAGACGATGTCGCCGGGTTCGAGGGGCCGATCGTTCGGGATGCCGTGAACCACGTCCTCATTCACCGACGCGCAGATCGTGTGGAAGTAGCCGGCTTCGAGTTTGAAGTTCGGCGACCCTCCCAGGGCGAGAATCGCTTTCTCGGCGGCCGCATCGACCTGGGCTGTTGTCGCGCCGACGCGCAGGGTTTCCCGAGCGGCGACGAGCGACGCGGCGGTGACCCGGCCGGGCTCGAGCATCAGCCGCAGTTGAGCCGGTGACTTGTAGATCGATTTGCGAAGCATCGGGAGAATCAGAACGCAATCCCGTGGCCGGTCAGCGCCGAACGCACCCGGGCACTGACCTCGTCGACCGCGCCGAGGCCGTCGACCTCGACGACGATGCCACGGGACTTGTACGCGGCGATCACCGGTTCGGTCTGCTCGTGGTAGACGTTCTGGCGGTGACGGATGACCTCTTCGGTGTCGTCGGAGCGGCCTTGCTCGGCAGCGCGTTTGAGCAGCCGCGTGACAACCTCGTCCGGGTCGGCGACGAGCTGCACGACGGCGTTCAATTCCGAGCCGGTCTCCGCGAGGATCCGGTCGAGTTCTGCCACCTGGTCAGCGGTCCGCGGGTAGCCGTCCAGCAGGAAACCGTCGAGAGCATCCGGCTGGTGCAGCCGGTCCTGCACGATCGCGTTGGTCAGCGAGTCGGGCACGTAACCGCCGGATGACACGATCTCCTGCACCTTGAGGCCGAGCTCGGTTCCCTGCTTGATGTTGGCACGAAAGATGTCGCCGGTGGAGATGGCCGGAATTCCGAGCGCGTCAGCGAGGACGGCCGCCTGCGTCCCCTTACCGGCTCCTGGGGGGCCGACGATCAGCAGACGTGCGCTCACCGCAGGAGCCCTTCGTAGTGACGCTGTTGCAGCTGGGCGTCGATCTGCTTGACCGTCTCGAGTCCGACACCCACGATGATGAGGATGCTCGCGCCGCCGAACGGGAAGTTCTGGTTGGCACCGACCAGGGCGAGAGCGATCAGCGGGATGAGCGCGATGCAGCCGAGGTAGAGAGCACCAGCCAGCGTCACGCGGGTCAGCACGTAGTCGAGGTACTCAGCGGTCGGCCGGCCGGCACGGATGCCGGGGATGAACCCGCCGTACTTCTTCTTGTTGTCGGCGACGTCTTCGGGGTTGAAGGTGATCGCGACGTAGAAGTAGGTGAAGCCGACGTTCAGCAGGAAGTACAGCGCCATGTACAGCGGGTGGTCTCCGCTGGTGAGGTAGGTGGTGATCCAGGTGACCCAGCCTGCGGGCTCCTGCCCTGCGGCAGGGGTGTTGAACTGGGCGATCAGCGCGGGGAGGTACAGCAGCGAGGAGGCGAAGATGACGGGGATGACGCCGGCCATGTTCACCTTGATGGGGATGTAGGTGTTGTTGCCTCCGAACGTCCTCCGTCCGACCATCCGCTTCGCGTACTGCACCGGGATGCGACGCTGGGACTGCTCGACGAAGACGACAGCCATCATGATGACGAGGCCGACGGCGAGGACGAGGAGGAACGTGTCGAAGCCCTTGGATTGCGCGATCGCGAGGAGCGAGCCGGGGAAGGTGGCGGCGATCGACGTGAAGATGAGGAGTGACATCCCGTTGCCGATGCCGCGCTCGGTGATCATCTCACCGAACCACATGATCAGGCCGGTACCCGCGGTCATGGTGATGACCATGAGCAGCACGGCGTACCAGGTGTCGTTCGTCAGCAGCTGACTGCACTCGGCGCTCGTGTTCGTGCCGAAGAGGGCGCCGCTTCGCGCCACGGTGATCAGCGTCGTCGACTGCAGGATACCGAGGAAGATCGTCAGGTAGCGGGTGTACTGCGTGAGCTTGCCCTGGCCTGACTGGCCTTCCTTGTGCAGCGTTTCGAAGTGAGGGATGACCACGCGCAACAGTTGCACGATGATCGAGGCCGTGATGTACGGCATGATGCCCAGCGCGAAGATCGACAGCTGGAGCAGGGCGCCACCCGAGAACAGGTTGACAAGCTCATAGAGGCCGGAGGTGCCCTGGTTCTGCTCGAGGCAGGACTGGACGTTCCCGAAGTCGACGAACGGCGCGGGTACGAACGACCCGAGGCGGTACAGGGCCATGATGCCCAGTGTGAACCCGATCTTCCGGCGAAGGTCTGGTGTGCGGAAGATCCGCGCAACGGCGCTAAACAAAAAAGGCCTCCTGGTTTCGAGCTGGGGAATTCAGCTCTTGGTGCCGGTAAATGGTCCAGTCATCAAACAGGCCCGGCAATCGAATCTACTCGATTACCGGGCCCGTCGAACAATCGGTGCCCCGTTCGCTGTGCGCGACGGACGGACCGGCGTCTGTGGAATTACTTTACAGAACCGCCAGCGGCGACGATCTTCTGCTCAGCCGACCCGGAGACCTTGTCTACGGAGATCGTCAGCTTCACGGTGATGTCGCCATCTCCGAGGACCTTGACCTTCTCGTTCTTGCGAACGGCGCCCTTGGCCACGAGGTCGGAGACGGTGACGTCGCCGCCCTTCGGGTAAAGCTCGGCAAGCTTCTCGAGGTTGACGACCTGGTACTCGACCCGGAACGGGTTCTTGAACCCGCGCAGCTTCGGAGCACGCATGTGCAGCGGAAGCTGTCCACCCTGGAAACCAGGGCGAACCGTGTTGCGAGCCTTCGTACCCTTGGTACCGCGACCGGCTGTCTTACCCTTCGAGCCTTCACCACGACCGACACGCTGGCGTGCCTTCTTGGAGCCCTCAGCCGGACGGAGGTGGTGAACCTTGAGCACCTGGGCGCGAGGGGTCACTTCCTCTTCCTTCTTCGGAGCTTTCTTGGCCGGAGCCTTCTTGGCAGCAGCCTTCGGCGCGTCTGCCGCGGCGGTCTCGACCGTGGCCGAGTCCTTCGGGGCAGCAGCCTTCTTGGCCGGAGCCTTCTTGGCGGCGGCCTTGGCCGGAGCCTTGTCTGCAGCAGCCTTGGCGGGCGCCTTCTTCGCGGGAGCCTTCTGAGCGGTCTCCTCAGTGACGTCCTTCTTGTCGATCGCCATTAGTCGATCTCCTCAACCTTTACGAGGTGAGCAACAGTGTTGACGTAGCCACGGTTCTGCTTGTTGTCCTCACGGACGACAACAGCGCCGATGCGCTTCAGTCCCAGGCTGCGCAACGTGTCGCGCTGGTTCTGCTTCTCACTAATTTTGGACTTGGTCTGCGTGATCTTCAGCTGAGCCATCAGGCACCTACCTTTGCGGAAGCCGCAGCCTTGGCAGCGGCCTGAGCCTCGATCTGCAGCAGCTTGGCAGGAGCGATCTCGGAGTACTCCTTGCCACGGCGAGCAGCAACGGCGCGGGGCTCTTCGAGCATCTTCAGCGCCGTGACGGTGGCGTGAACGATGTTGATCGTGTTCGACGAACCGAGCGACTTGCTCAGGACGTCGTGGATGCCTGCGCACTCGAGCACGGCACGGACAGGACCACCGGCGATAACACCGGTACCTGCAGCAGCCGGACGCAGGAGGACGACTCCGGCAGCAGCCTCACCCTGGACGGGGTGCGGGATGGTGGAGCCGACGCGGGGCACGCGGAAGAAGTTCTTCTTTGCCTCTTCGACGCCCTTCGAGATGGCCAGCGGTACTTCACGGGCCTTGCCGTAGCCGACACCGACGAGACCGTTTCCGTCTCCAACGACGACGAGCGCGGTGAAGCTGAAGCGACGACCACCCTTGACGACCTTGGACACGCGGTTGATGGTGACAACGCGCTCGAGGAACTGGCTCTTGTCTGCGTCGCGGCTGTTGCGCTCGCGACCCTGGTTACGTTCGCCACGGCCACCGCGGCTACCGCGGTCGCCACGTGCGTCAACGCGCCCGGAGCTCTCGGTGCCTGCAGCGGTTTCAACCGGCTTTTCGACTGGCTGGTCCGCGGTAACGGCCTCAACCTTGCTTGCTTCACTCACAGGTTCAACCCACCCTCTCGAGCACCTTCGGCGATTGCCGCAACGCGACCCGCGTAACGGTTACCACCTCGGTCAAAAACGACTTCTTCGATGCCGGCGCTCTTCGCGCGTTCTGCAACGAGCTCGCCGACCTTCCTGGCTTTGGCGGTCTTGTCACCGTCAAAGGTACGGAGGTCAGCTTCGAGGGTGGATGCCGACGCGAGGGTGAAACCCTTGCTGTCGTCAACGACCTGGACGAATACGTGACGAGCCGAACGGGTCACAACGAGACGCGGGCGGGCCGCGGTTCCGTCGATCTTCTTACGGAGGCGCGCGTGACGACGGTCACGGGCAGCCGACTTGGACTTTACGGCCATGGTTACTTACCAGCCTTTCCGGCCTTGCGGCGAACGATCTCGCCGGCGTAACGCACACCCTTGCCCTTATAAGGCTCAGGCTTGCGAATCTTACGGATGTTGGCAGCAGCCTCGCCGACGGCCTGCTTGTCGATCCCGGACACCGTGAGCTTGTTGTTGCCCTCAACGGTGAGCGTGATGCCGGCAGGCGGGTCGATCAGGACCGGGTGGGAGAAACCGAGAGCGAACTCGACCGAGCTGCCCTTCTGCGCCACGCGGTAACCGGTTCCGACGACTTCGAGGCCCTTGGTGTACCCCTGGGTGACGCCGATGATCTGGTTGCTGATGAGTGTGCGGGTGAGTCCGTGCAGGGACCGCGATTCACGCTCGTCGTCCGGGCGGGTGACCAGAACCTGGCTGTCCTCGACCTTGGCCTCGATCGGGCTGGCGACGGTGAGCGTCAGCTCGCCCTTCGGGCCTTTGACCGAGACGACGGAGCCGTCAACCGCGACGGTGACGCCTGCGGGGATCTCAATGGGGAGTCTTCCAATACGCGACATTTGTGGCTACCACACGTAGGCGAGGACTTCCCCACCTACGCCCTTCTTCTCGGCCTGACGGTCGGTGAGCAGACCGGAGGAGGTGGACAGGATGGCGACGCCGAGGCCACCGAGAACCTTGGGAATCTCCGTCGACTTTGCGTAGACACGGAGGCCGGGCTTCGAAACGCGCTTGATGCCCACGATGGAGCGTTCGCGGTTCGGGCCGAACTTGAGGTTCAGGGTGAGGGTCTGGCCGACGCGAGCGTCTGCAACTTCCCAGCCAGAGATGTAGCCCTCAGAAGTGAGGATGTCGGCGATGTGCGACTTAAGCTTCGAGTGCGGCATCGACACGGTTTCGTGGTGTGCCGAGTTCGCGTTGCGCAGTCTGGTCAGCATGTCTGCGACCGGATCTGTCATTGTCATAGGTGATTTCCTTCGTTCACCAGGTTTCGTTCACCCGTTACACGAATGACGACCTGTGGTGGTTAGGGGTGAAGCGGATGCTCCGCCCCCCTGATCTCTTTCGCCGCAGTGCGCCGGCCACCCGATTACACGAGGAAATCGACTGACCGGCGCCGCTGGGCGATCAAGTTCTTCAGTTGTGCTTCCGGCATCGAAGCCGGCTGCAAGCAACCGACCTACTATACCGCCACTTTGCTGAGTCTTTGTTACGCCTGGTTCTCAGCGGTTTTGAACGGGAAGCCGAGCGCCTTGAGCAGCGCGCGACCCTGTTCGTCGTTCTTCGCGGTCGTGACGACCGTGATGTCCATACCGCGGACCCGGTCGATCTTGTCCTGGTCGATTTCGTGGAACATCGACTGCTCGGTCAGACCGAAGGTGTAGTTACCTGAACCGTCGAACTGCTTCGGGCTCAGGCCGCGGAAGTCGCGGATACGAGGAAGCGCGAGGCTCAGCAGGCGGTCGAGGAACTCCCACATGCGGTCTCCACGAAGCGTGACGTGGGTTCCGATGGGCTGTCCTTCACGCAGCTTGAACTGCGCGATCGACTTGCGGGCCTTCGTGATCTGCGGCTTCTGACCGGTGATCTTGGTCAGGTCGGCGACGGCGCCATCGATGATCTTGCCGTCGCGGGCTGCCTCGCCGACACCCATGTTCACGACGATCTTGGTGAGCGTCGGGATCTGGTGCACGTTGGTCAGACCGAGGTCCTTGAGCAGCTGCTCCTGGAGCTCTGCCTTGTACTTCTGCTTGAGGCGGGGCTGGATTTTGCCAGCCGCCACTGCCGTGTCAGTCATTAAAGGTCCTTACCTGACTTCTTGGCGTAACGAACGCGGACCGTCTTGGTGACGCCGTTCTTCGTTACTTGCTCATTACGGTGGCCGACGCGAGTCGGCTTCTTGGTCTCGGGGTCAACGAGCGCCACGTTCGAGATGTGGATCGGAGCCTCGTGGGTTTCGATCCCACCGGTTTTCGTTCCACGCTGGCTCTGTCCCTGACGGACGTGCTTGGTGACGTAGTTGACGCCCTCAACGATGACGCGGTTCTTCTCGACCAGCACCTCGATGACCTTGCCCTGCTTGCCGCGCGAACCGCCGCGAGCCTGGGTGGGGCCTGAGATGACCTGGACGAGGTCGCCCTTTTTGATCTTCGCCATGACTAAATAACCTCCGGTGCCAGCGAGACGATCTTCATGAACTTCTTGTCGCGAAGCTCGCGACCGACCGGTCCGAAGATACGGGTACCGCGGGGGTCGCCGTCGTTCTTCAAAATCACTGCTGCGTTCTCATCGAACTTGATGTAGGAGCCGTCCGGACGACGGACTTCCTTCTTGGTGCGAACGATGACCGCCTTGACGACGTCACCCTTCTTGACGTTCCCACCGGGGATCGCGTCCTTGACCGTTGCAACGATCGTGTCGCCGAGGCTGGCGTAACGACGTCCTGATCCACCGAGAACACGGATGGTGAGAAGCTCCTTGGCGCCGGTGTTGTCGGCGACCTTTACTCGGGATTCCTGCTGAAGCATTTTCTAACTCCTTATGACAAGCAAGCCGCGAGGCTTACTTGGCCTTCTCGAGGATCTCGACCAGGCGCCAGCGCTTGGTGGCGCTCAGCGGACGGGTCTCACTGATCAGGACGAGGTCACCGATGCCGGCGGCGTTGAGCTCGTCGTGCACCTTCCTCTTGGAGGTGCGGCGGATGACCTTGCCGTACAGCGGGTGCTTTACGCGGTCTTCGACCTCAACGACGATGGTTTTGTCCATGCGGTCGCTGATGACGTAGCCACGTGCGGTCTTGCGGTAGCCACGAACAACGGCCTGGGCCTCTACTGCGGCGACCTCGGGTGCTGCGCTCTTAGCGTCAGACTTAGCCATTACTTGGCCTCCTCAGTCTCGGTTTCGGGTGCTGCGTCGGCCGCGGCATCCTTCTTCTTGGTTTTCTTCGCAGCCTTGGCAGGCACCTCTGCGGCAACCGGGGTGGCCCGGATGCCGAGCTCGCGCTCACGAATGATCGTGTAGATGCGAGAGATGTCGCGCTTCACGGCACGCAGGCGGCCGTGGGTCTCGAGCTGGCCGGTGGCGGCCTGGAAGCGCAGGTTGAACAGCTCTTCCTTGGCCTTGCGCAGCTCGTCGACAAGACGTTCGTCTTCAAATGTGTCGAGCTCAACGGGGGTGAGCTCCTTGGAACCGATCGCCATTATGCGTCGCCCTCCTCGCGCTTGATGATGCGTGCCTTGAGAGGCAGCTTGTGGATTGCACGGGTGAGTGCTTCGCGGGCCAGCGTCTCGGAGACGCCGGCGACCTCGAAGAGCACACGGCCGGGCTTGACGTTCGCGACCCACCACTCGGGTGAACCCTTACCGGAACCCATACGGGTCTCAGCAGGCTTCTTGGTGAGCGGACGGTCGGGGTAGATGTTGATCCACACCTTTCCACCACGCTTGATGTGACGCGTCATGGCGATACGAGCGGACTCGATCTGACGGTTGGTCACGTAAGCGGGCGTGAGGGCCTGGATGCCGTACTCGCCGAAGCTGACAACGGTTCCACCGGTGGCCTGGCCAGTGCGGTGGGGACGGTGCTGCTTGCGGTGCTTGACTCGACGTGGAATAAGCATGATTAGGCGCTTGCCCCTTCTGCGACAGGAGCCTCTGCACGAGGTGCACGGCGCGGACGGTCGCTACGCTCGGGGCGGGTCGACTTGGCGTTGGCCTGCTCGCGAGCGAGTTCCTTGTTGGTGATGTCGCCCTTGTAGATCCAGACCTTCACGCCGATGCGGCCGAAGGTGGTCTTTGCCTCGTAGAAGCCGTAGTCGATGTTCGCGCGAAGCGTGTGCAGCGGCACACGGCCTTCACGGTAGAACTCGGAACGGCTCATCTCGGCGCCGCCAAGGCGGCCGGAGACCTGGATACGAACACCCTTGACGGTGGACGTGCGCTGAGCGCCCTGCAGGCCCTTACGCATTGCGCGGCGGAAAGCCACACGTGCGGAGAGCTGCTCGGCGATACCCTGCGCGACCAGCTGAGCGTCAGCCTCGGGGTTCTTGACCTCGAGGATGTTCAGCTGGATCTGCTTACCGGTGAGCTTCTCGAGGTCGGTGCGAATACGCTCCGCCTCGGCGCCGCGGCGACCGATCACGATGCCCGGACGGGCAGTGTGAATGTCGACGCGAACACGGTCACGGGTGCGCTCGATCTCGATGCGCGAAACACCGGCGCGGTCAAGCGAGGTGCCCAGCAGTCGACGGATCTTGACGTCCTCGGCGACATAGTCGCTGTAACGCTGGCCCGGCTTGGTGCTGTCGGCAAACCAACGCGACACGTGGTCGGTGGTGATGCCGAGGCGGAAGCCGTACGGGTTTACTTTCTGACCCATTACTTCGTACCCTCCTCAGGAGTGGCGAGCACAACAGTGATGTGGCTGGTGCGCTTCAGAATCTGGAATGCGCGGCCCTGGGCACGCGGCTGGAAACGCTTGAGGGTTGCGCCCTCGTCAACGAATGCCTTGGCGATGTACAGGTCCTGCTCGTCCAGGAACTGGTTGTCTTTGTCTGCCTTGACGCGAGCGTTCGCGATGGCAGAGGCGACCAGCTTGTAGACGGGTTCTGACGCACCCTGCGGTGCGAACTTCAGAATGGCCAGGGCCTCAGCGGCCTGCTTTCCGCGGATCATGTTGACGACGCGGCGGGCCTTCATGGGGGTGACGCGGATGTGACGCACGCGTGCGACTGACTCCACCATTTCTCTCCTCCTTTTCGTCACCGCGTTAGCGGCGACGACCCTTCTTGTCATCCTTCACGTGTCCACGGAAGGTGCGGGTGGGTGCAAACTCGCCGAGCTTGTGCCCGACCATCGTCTCGGTGACGAACACCGGGATGTGCTTGCGACCGTCGTGCACCGCGATGGTGTGTCCCAGCATTGCCGGGACGATCATCGAACGGCGCGACCAGGTCTTGATGACGTTCTTGCTCTTGGCCTCGTTCGCGCGAACCACCTTGCGGAGCAGGTGGTCATCAACGAAGGGGCCCTTCTTAAGACTGCGTGGCATCTTCTACAACTCCTACTTACGCTTCTTGGTGGCGGTACGGCGACGAACGATGAGCTTGTCGCTTTCCTTGTTCGGGTGGCGTGTGCGGCCTTCTTTCTGGCCCCACGGGCTGACCGGGTGGCGTCCACCGGAGGTCTTGCCCTCACCACCACCGTGTGGGTGGTCGACCGGGTTCATGGCGACACCGCGGACGGTCGGGCGAACGCCCTTCCAGCGCTTGCGGCCGGCCTTTCCCCAGTTGATGTTCGACTGCTCGGCGTTGCCGACCTCGCCGATCGTTGCGCGGCAACGAGCGTCGACGTTGCGGATTTCACCCGACGGCAGCCGGAGCTGCGCGTAGATGCCGTCCTTGGCGACGAGACGAACCGATGCGCCCGCGGAACGAGCCATCTTGGCGCCTCCACCCGGACGCAATTCGATTGCGTGGATGACGGTACCGGTCGGGATGTTCTTCAGCGGCAGGTTGTTGCCTGGCTTGATGTCGGCACCGGCACCCGACTCGACAACGTCGCCCTGTGAGAGCTTGTTGGGAGCGAGGATGTAGCGCTTGGTGCCATCGACGAAGTGCAGCAGCGCGATACGCGCCGTGCGGTTGGGGTCGTACTCGATGTGAGCGACGCGGGCGTTGACGCCGTCCTTGTCGTTACGACGGAAGTCGATGACGCGGTACTGGCGCTTGTGGCCACCACCGATGTGACGGGTCGTGATGCGGCCCTGGTTGTTGCGACCACCGGTCTTCGAGAGCGGCCGCAGCAGCGACTTCTCGGGGGTCGAACGCGTGATTTCAGCGAAATCAGCGACGCTCGATCCACGGCGACCTGGGGTCGTGGGCTTGTACTTACGAATAGCCATAGTTTTTCCTTACGCTCCTAGCCGACAGCCGTGAAGATGTCGATGGAACCGGATTTGAGCGTCACGATGGCGCGCTTGGTGTCCTTGCGCTTGCCGATGCCGAACTTGGTACGACGGGTCTTGCCGGTGCGGTTCAGAGTGTTGACGGAGTCGACCTTGACGTTGAAGATCTTCTCGATGGCGAGCTTGATCTCGGTCTTGTTCGCTCCCGGGTCGACGACGAAGGTGTACTTACCCTCGTCGATCAAGCCGTAGCTCTTCTCTGATACGACAGGCGAGATGATGACGTCGCGCGGGTCCTTGTTGATGTTGGTCATGGCTAGGCCTCCTCAGTGACGTCAGCAGACGAAGCGACAGCCGTGACCGACTTGCCCTTGGCGGGGCCGGCGACGAAAGCGTCGAAAGCTGCCTTGGTGAAGACGATGTCGTCTGCCACCAGCACGTCGTAGGCGTTCAGCTGGTCATGGTTGATGACGTGAACGGTTGGGATGTTGCGAACCGCCTTGTAGCTCTCAACGTCGGCGCGTTCGAGAACGACGAGCACGTGAGGAGAGGTGGCGATGGTTGCCAGGTAGTCCACGGCGGCCTTGGTGACACGCTCTTCAGCGATCACGAGGGTTTCGACGACGTGGATACGTGCGCCACGGGCCCGGTCGGAGAGCGCTCCGCGGAGGGCGGCGGCGATCATCTTCTTGGGGGTGCGCTGCGAGTAGTCACGCGGCTGCGGACCGTGGACGATGCCACCACCGGTCATCTGAGGGGCGCGGATCGAGCCCTGACGAGCGCGACCGGTTCCCTTCTGCTTGAACGGCTTGCGTCCTGCACCGGAAACCTCGCCACGACGCTTGGTCTTGTGGGTTCCCTGGCGTGCGGCAGCGAGCTGCGCGACGACGACCTGGTGAATCAGCGGAACGTTGGTTTGAACGTCGAACAACTCGGCGGGCAGTTCGACAGTGCCGGACTTCTTGCCCTTCGTGTCGAGAACGTCGAGCGTTGCGGTGCTCGTTGTGTCGGTCATCTAACTACGCTCCCTTCACTGCGTTACGGACGAAAACGATGCGGCCACGAGCGCCGGGAACGGCCCCCTTGACGAGCAGCAGGCCCTTGTCGGCGTCAACCGAGTGGACGTGCAGGTTGAGCACGGTGACGCGCTCTCCACCCATGCGACCGGCCATGCGCATGCCCTTGAAGACACGGCTCGGGGTCGACGAAGCACCGATGGAACCGGGCTTGCGGTGGTTGCGGTGGGCACCGTGGGATGCGGAGACACCCTTGAAGTTGTGGCGCTTCATCACACCGGCGAAACCCTTACCCTTGCTGGTTCCGACGACGTCGACCTTCTGGCCGGCCTCGAACGTGCCATTCACGGTGAGCTCCTGGCCCGGGGTGTAGTCGCCGGCGTCAGCGGTGCGAACCTCGGTGACGTGGCGGCGAGGCGTGACGCCTGCCTTGTCGAAGTGTCCTGCGTCCGGCTTGTTCACCTTGCGGGGGTCGATCTGGCCATAGGCGATCTGAACCGCGTTGTAGCCGTCAACCTCAGGTGTGCGAATCTGCGTCACGACGTTCGGGGTGATCTCGATAACGGTCACTGGCACGAGCTTGTTGTTCTCGTCCCAGACCTGAGTCATGCCAAGCTTCTTGCCGAGCAGACCCTTGCTGGTCTTGTTCTGGGTAGACATTCGTTCCCTAGTCCCTATCCAGCTCAGAGCTTGATCTCGATGTTGACGTCGGCCGGCAGGTCGAGTCGCATGAGCGAGTCGACGGCCTTGGGCGTCGGGTCAATGATGTCGATCAGACGCTTGTGGGTGCGCATTTCGAAGTGCTCCCGGCTGTCCTTGTACTTGTGGGGAGAACGGATGACACACACCACGTTCTTCTCCGTCGGCAGCGGCACCGGGCCGACAACTGTGGCACCCGCGCGGGTTACCGTGTCGACGATCTTGCGCGCCGAGGTGTCAATGACCTCGTGATCATATGACTTAAGTCGAATGCGGATCTTTTGTCCCGCCATTTTTGACTCGCTCTCTGTCTTGCGTCTTACGAATTCCTTCGCATTGGACGCGCTTCTTAGCGTTGAGGACAACGCTGGGCACTACTTGCTGTCGCACCACTGTTTTACTGTCAAGTCTTTGCCGCCGTCCCCGTGCCTGCCCGGCTCGCGCACGCAGAAATACCCTGCGATTGCGGCCTGCGCCAGTGTTGGGGATTGTCGACCAAGTCGATGTTCTGCTGCCCGCGGCCTAGGTTTGCTTGCTCGATTTCGAACGTGACCTATGCACTGCCTGGCAGTGATTCCCGGACGGCGCGAAGGCACGCACGAGAAATGTTGAACTAGAGCAGTCTGACAGAAAGAGAGCCATTGTGCAACCCGGGCGTGTCGCGGCGGGCGACGCGAGAGGTCGCATGCGGGATGAGGCTGCAAGCCGCGCTCGTGATGCCCCAGCCGGCGGCCCCTGAGGGGGGTGGGGCCGCCGGTGGTCGTGACCGAGGGGGTGTCGTCACGGCTGACTCCAGAGTGCCAGACCTGAGGATGCTTCACATCTTTTTCCCGGTCAGGGCGGTCCCCCAGTTCGGGTGTCCCCCGCTGGCACGCAAAAAGGGCCCGGCCTTTCGGCCGGGCCCTTCTTCAGGAGCTACAGGTTCGAGTTACTTGAGAACCTTGGTGACGGTAACGGCACCGACGGTGCGGCCACCCTCACGGATTGCGTAGCCGAGGCCCTCTTCCATGGCGATGGGCTGGATCAGCTCAACGGTCATTTCGGTGGTGTCGCCAGGCATGACCATCTCGGTGCCCTCGGGCAGCGTGATGACGCCGGTGACGTCGGTGGTGCGGAAGTAGAACTGCGGGCGGTAGTTCGCGTAGAACGGGTTGTGACGCCCACCCTCGTCCTTGGACAGGATGTAGGCCGTGCCCTCGAAGTTGGTGTGAGGAGTCACAGATCCGGGCTTGACGACAACCTGGCCGCGCTCAACGTCTTCACGCTTGGTGCCGCGGAGCAGGAGGCCACAGTTCTCGCCGGCCCATGCCTCGTCGAGCTGCTTGTGGAACATCTCGATACCCGTGACGATGGTCTTCTGCGTCGGGCGGATGCCGACGATCTCGACCTCGGAGTTGATCGGGAGAGTTCCAC
>NZ_JBKJWH010000121.1:0-3528 GCF_046716805.1 Mycetocola sp.
GTTAGGCTCTGTGCGGTATTCACGCGAGACGATGCCGAAGGAATCGGGGCAGTGGGGTAATAGGTCTCGTCGGCAGCGTGGCCGTTGCGGAGTTCGTCATGGGCCTCAACAAGCTCAGAGACCATCAGCATCAGCTTGTTTCCCTGCCAGTGACCCAGCATGGCCGGATCTTCCGGGCGGTCATCGTGCCAGCCCTTGGCGGCAGAGTTGGAGCCACAGAGTTCCGTCATTTCCCGGAACATGTCAATGGCATCGACTTCAACGGGATTTGCAGTAAGGTCGGTAAACATTCGTCGCTTTCTTGAAAGTGTATAGGGAAAAGTGTGGCCCCGCAACCGAAGTCACGGAGCCACACTTTAGAGGGTGGTGATTAGCCGAAGGACGGCGGCAGCGGAACCGAGTTGCTGATTACCGGTGCAGCGGCCTGAGGAGCCGGTGCTGTGGCCCACGGGGAGCCTGCATCGACGGACGGTGCCGCTACGATGGGGGCCGGTCCAGCAGCCGCAATCGGAGCGGACGGCAGTCCACCCGGAACGCCTGCACCCGGAGGAGCAGAAGTCGATGCAGCGAAGTTACGCAGACGAGCGTAGGTCTTGCCGTTGTTGCCATCTTCGTGGAAGACTTCAGCGACAAAGCGACGGCCCTGAAGAGCCTGTGCGATCTGCTGTTCGGTCGGGTTCTGGTTGAAGAACTCAGCACCGAGACCGAGGATGGAGAGGTCACCGAAGAAGAAGTTCTTCATAGCGTACGCGCTGTCCGACACGATGAAATCGTGAAAGACGCGGGCGTTGGCACGAGGACCGGCCTCGACGGACGGGTTGATGGTGAACTTGGGGTTCTCCTTGGAGGTCTGGCCGACCTTGGCAGCGTCCTTGACCACAAAAGAATACATGCCGGGATCAAGAATCGCAAATTCCTTTGCGCCCTCTTCGGCCTGATTCATGAGATCTTTCCAAGACTGTGCTGGCATTTTTATTTGTTTCCTATCAGTTATTGTTTTTGTTTTGCTATTCAGTTATATTGGAGGAAGATTTACAGTGCCGGTGGTTCCGGCTGACCTACGAGTGTGGGTTCCGGAGCGACAGCGGGAGCCGCTGCTACCGGAGCCACAACCGGAGTAACCGTTACATCTTCACCGAAGATGTTGTTGAGCATTACCGTGATGTCAGGATTGTCAATCACGGTAGGCAGACCGGGGACACGAGACTTTGCCTCGTAGTTCGGGTGGTTACCGATCAGGAGGTTTCGAGTATCGGTGATGGTGCCCTGTGCATCCGCGACCTGCTGGACATACAGGTAGCCTGTGATGTCGAACCAGTACGGAGCCTGTGACGCAATCTGTCCCTGAAGGTAGGGCTTGATGATTCCGTCGTAGTCACGGGAGGTTGCCGTGATGACAATGGCTTCGATCTTCTCGTCAGCCTCAGCAAGGTCACGAAGATCCTTGCAGAAGAAGCTCATGACGGACAGGAGCTTGCCCCAGTCCTGTGTCTGAAGCTGCTGGCGACCCTTGATCTTCTCTACAGCCTTAGTCTGTAGTTCAGAGATGGAGTCAACAACGACCGACTTGAACGGGTGTTGGCCGCTCTTCAGGTAGTCATAGGCGACCTGTGCCTTCTGGAACTCGTTGACGGATACCACACAGATATCCCAAGAGCCGTCGTGTACAGGAGGAGATTCGGTAAGTGGATTCCACTTCACCTTACGGCCACGGACGAACCTGCTTGCCATCTCTACGTCAAGTAGGAGCAAGGGCTTTGGTGCCGTGGTTGCAAGGGTAGTCTTACCCGCACCGGACAATCCATGCATCAGGATAGTTAGTGCTCTATCGGACATTTAGTACCACTTTCATTATTCGTTTTCTTCGTAACGCGCATTAGGATCGACTTGCTCAAAGAGTTCTTCAAGCATTGCTTCTGCGGATGATCCATCATCGAACATTGGGCAAACTTGGAAGAATGGACATTTCCAAGTGCAATCGTTCGTGGGGCTGGGGTACGCGTAGAATCGGTGATCCTCACCGGCGTCCAGCTTGTCTCGTAGATCCATTATATCACGAATGGTGCCCATTGTCCTAATCCAAAACGACTGAAGTTGCTTGTCGTTGAACCGGACATCCAGCCGTTCGTAGAACGGAGGTTTAGCAGAAGCGGTACGCTTGACCTTCTTGATAAGGTTGTAGATTCCGCCGTCTACATTGGGGTCACCATTCACGGTGTCCATCTTCTCCAGAATGACGTAGAGCATAAGCTGTTCCGACATGTGGGAAGTCTCGTAGTACGAGTTGAAGGACACTGCTGTCTTATGGTCAAGCAACGCGTGCTTGCCACTGGACGCCCTTTTGACCTTGAGGTCAGTCTTACCCATCAGTTCAACACGAGGGTCCATCTCTAGACGTGTGGAGAGCTTCTTTTCCGCACCGATCACTTCAATATCAGCGTCGGGGTTGGTTTCAGCCAGCCACTCCATATAGCCCTCAAGCATAATACGCCCGAGTTCGGCCTCACTGTTGAACTTCTTGACCTTATCCTCAAAGTTCGCGTCCTTGCTCTCAGCAAAGAGCTTGTTGTCAATCCGCTGGAGTCGTTCGTACTCATCAACTGGATTCTCGCCAGTGACATAGAACAACTCCAGCGCATTGTGGACGCGGATACCAAGAGTCAGAGGGCCAACATAGGTCTTGCTAATCGGCTTCAGCGCTCGATAATTACCGAGCCACCATTTGCGCTTGCAATCCTTGAAGGTCTGAATCTCGGAGTTGGTGATAGACACCGACTCCGGATTTCTCCCCAAGTAAGGCTCTGTATTGTATCCCATTCTAGCCTAACTTTTTGTTAATGTCAAACGGCCTGATAGCCGCTTTCCACGAAACATTCCCACACAGTGGGGAACTTATCTTTGATGACTTCAGCAATCTGATCGGTCAGGAGAGCGATCTCATACTGAGCCTTTGAAGGGTGCACTGCATCCTCGCCCCAGTCCTTGCGGAGTGAGAGGAAGTTCAACATGCTTCGAAGGTTGGCCTTGAAGAACATGGAAGAGTACAATGACACCGGAAGGTGCATGCGGGCAACCTCATTGGAGATACCGTAAGCAGAAAGCTTCTGGTAGTTCTCCCATGCAGATTCAGCGGTACTCTTCTGTACCCAGCGGGTAGCCTCAAGCTGGTCAGGACGACCCAACTCAAACTCATAGTTTCCGGTCTTGCCGACCTGCACGAGCGGGCGGTCACCCGATTCCGGGACAATATAGAACTGGCCCCGCATGGTGCGGTACCGGCCGGATTCCTCATTGATGGACGACAAACGGTGCTTGACGATCTGGCGGGAGATGAACACAGGTACTTCAAAGTACCACTCAAACTCCGGACCTTCAAACGGCGTGCCGTGTTGGTTCCGATAGAGCCACCGGATGAGGCCTCTGTCAGCGCCGTCCAGAATGGTTTTCGGAATCACGATCTGCTCTTCCTCGTCCCACTCAAGGCTACCCTCTCCCTGAACGCTCACACGTGCCCTCCGGGTGATGGAG
>NZ_JBKJWH010000122.1:0-7728 GCF_046716805.1 Mycetocola sp.
GTTCTCTACACCTCGGCTTTCTGCGACCCGTGCACTCAGGCACGCTCCGTGCTCTCGGATGCCGCCCGGCTGGTTCCACAGGCGACGGTGATCGAACGCGACGTAGCACGGGAGAACGTTCTGGCAGCCGATGACGGCATCCGGATGACGCCGACCGTCGTCGTGCTCGACGATGCAGGCACCGAAGTCTTCCGCGCGGTCGGAGTGCCCACCCTCAACCAGGTACTCACGGCGGCGGCGCAGGCACTCTGAGTTCAGGCGGATGGATTCCGCGACACTCAGCGTGCCGCAGCCGGCAAACGGCTTGTCTGCGAATCGATCCGCTCGAACCCGATCCCCGGACGCGCCGACGGATGCCGCTGGCGGGCGTGTCGCCGTCCGCGAGGCACAATGGAGAGGTGCATTCCACCTACCTCGACCGCCTCGTCGCCGACTCGACGGATCGGGTGGCCTGGCTGCGCGCTCGCTCACGTGGAATCACCGCAACGGATGTCGCACGGCTGTCCGGCCCGGCGGCGATCGACGCGGTCGCCACGGACAAGCTCGGCGGCGGACCCGGCTTCTCGGGAAACGCCTACACCGACCACGGGCGTATCCGGGAGCCGGAGATTGCCAGCTGGGTGGCGGCGACACACGGCATCGCCCCGTCATCGGCGTTGTTCCACGCCGAGATCGAACGGCGGCACCTCGCCACACCCGACGGTCTTGCCGTAACGGCATCCGGCGCCCTTGTGCTCGCCGAGATCAAGACGACCACGAAAGCGTGGCGTTCCGTCCCGCGCAACTACCTGCGGCAAATCTGGTGGCAGCAGTACGTGCTCGGCGCCGAACGCACCCTCGTCGTGTGGGAGGAACACACCAACTTCGTGCCCATCGACGACGAACCTCGCTGCCGCTGGATCGACCGCGACGAGAAGGAAATCACCAAGCTCGTCGGCCTCGCCAACAACCTCATCGACGAGCTGCACCGCCGCACCACGCGACCGTCACGCTACCTCGTGAACGACGACCCGCACGACATCCCGTAGGTCGATTCGTTCGCAACCGGAACGACTCCGTAACACGGACGAAGCATTGCGCGGCTTGACTTGAGCCATGGCAACGGCGACGGAGGGCACCCATGCGTGAAGGTGTGTGGATGGCATGGCAGACTCGGGACATGACGACGAATTCGTTTCCTGAGAGTGCTCACGACGACCTGACAGTTCCCGAGACCATGCTCGCCGCGGTCATCGACAGCCCAGGGGATGTTGACGTCTTCCGCCTGGATACCGTGCCGGTCCCGGCCTCGTTCGTCTCCGAGTTCGTCATCAAAGTGATTGCTGCCGGCATCAACCCGATCGACGCGAAGACCAGGGCGGGCAAAGGCGCAGCCGCCGGCCTCTCCTACCCCGCCGTGATCGGCAACGACTTCAGTGGCATTGTCGTGAAGTCGCCGTACGAGGCGCATCCGCTGTCGCCAGGCACTGAGGTCTACGGCATGGTCGGGGTGCCGCGTCTCCCGGGGACGTACGCACAGTACATTGCGGTGCCGAGCCTGTCCGTTGCCCGCAAACCCTCCACCCTCTCCCACGTCGAAGCCGCCGGCGTTCCCCTCGCCGCCCTCACCGCGTGGGGCATGGTCGTCGACGTCGCGAAGGCGCATCAGGGCCAGCGGATGCTGATCCACGCGGGAAGCGGCGGGGTGGGCCATTTCGCCGTACAGTTCGCGCGCTATTTCGGCGCCCACGTCATCGCGACGGGAT
Organism: Mycetocola sp.; assembly: GCF_046716805.1. GTDB lineage: Bacteria > Actinomycetota > Actinomycetes > Actinomycetales > Microbacteriaceae > Mycetocola_A. The sequence continues at coordinate 1,746 of NZ_JBKJWH010000122.1, forward strand.
CCGCCCGCAATCAGGATTGGCTCCGCAAACTCGGCGCAGCCGAGGTCATCGATTACACGGCGACCCGGTTCGAGGACGTGGCGACGAGCATCGACGTCGTCATCGACCTGATCGGTAATGTGCACGACGACACCGGATCCAGGTCCCTGTCGGTTCTGAACCCGGGCGGGCTCATCGTGAACGCCCCGACCGGCAGCTGGCCGACCTTCCTCGACGAGGCCGCCGCGGCCGGTGTGCGGGCGACCACCTACAAGGTTGCGCCGGACGGCGACACCCTGTCGACCATCAGCCGGTTGCTCGAGTCAGGCGATGTGCGGGTGTTCGTCGACCAGGTCTTCGACCTGGCGGACGTCTCGAAAGCCCACCGCGCCCTCGAGTCCGGGCACACGCGAGGCAAGATCGTCCTTACCGTCCCGAGCCGCTGACCGCCGGTCCGCTCGGGTTCGCTCGGGTTCGCTCGGGTTCGCTCCGAGAAGCGACACTCGACAGGAAGCAGTGGGAGAATCGGGCCCATCCGTCCTGTTCGGCGTTTGCCCGGCTCAATCTGTCCTGTCGGGTGGACGGGGAAGCCGCCGCTGATCACCGTGCGGCTGCAAACGTTACAGTGCGCGCTCCATGACGAAGTCGTGGTGCAGTTCTGGGCCCAGGTTGAAGGTCTTCTCACCGACGATCGTGAAGCCGCTCTTTTCGTAGAAGCGCACGGCTCGCGCATTCCGCTGGTTCACGCCGAGCCAGATCCCGTCCGCTCCGGTGCCGGCGGCGGCGTCCAGCGTCGCCCGCATCAGGGGCGCCGCGACACCGCGCCCGTGTGACCCGGGCAGCACGTAGACCTTGCTGAGTTCGATCGTGGGATGGATGCCGATCGCCGCCGCCACATCCTCATCGCTGGTGTCCCCGGTGATCAGCATCGTGTAACCGCACAGCCCGGTTTCATCCTCCGCCACTGTGATAACGCGCCCGGGATCCGCGAGGTACTCGGCGAACCGCTCAGCTGTGAGGTTGGTGGCGATGTATTTCTCGATCGCCTCAGGTGCGCTTCCGGGAGGGCAGGCGAGCGGGAAGGTGACCTTCGCCAGCGCCGCGAGGCCTGCAGCATCCGTCTTCATGGCCTGTCGCACAGTTGCTGTCACGCCGCCCAGTTTATGGGCTCCAGCGGTACCGGCGAGATCATGCGTTCCGGTCCGGTTCACGCGGCGCACCGGGTGAACCGGACCGGAACGAGTGAGCACGTGGCCGGCGAGCGCGAAAAGGCCCCGCGGAAAACCGCAGGGCCTTTCGGTCGTTCAGAGGATCAGATGGAGTTGATGTCCATCGGGATGCCAGGACCGAACGTGGTCGAGACGGTGCCCTTGAGGATGTAGCGGCCCTTCGAGGAGGACGGCTTGAGGCGGTTGATCTCCTCGAGAGCCGAGTGGATGTTCTCGGTCAGCTGCTCGGGAGCAAACGAGGCCTTGCCGACGACGAAGTGCACGTTGGAGTGCTTGTCGACGCGGAACTCGATCTTTCCACCCTTGATCTCGGAGACAGCCTTCGCGACGTCGGGCGTCACGGTGCCGGTCTTCGGGTTCGGCATGAGGCCACGGGGTCCGAGGACCTTACCGAGGCGACCGACCTTGCCCATGAGCTCCGGGGTCGAGACGGCGGAGTCGAACGAGGTGTAGCCAGCGGCCACCTTCTCGATGAGTTCGTCGCCACCGACCTCGTCAGCGCCGGCCGCGATAGCGGCTTCTGCTGCGGGGCCCGTTGCGAAGACGATGACGCGGGCGGTCTTACCGGTGCCGTGAGGAAGAATCACGGTACCGCGGACCATCTGGTCTGCCTTGCGCGGGTCGACACCGAGCTTGAGGGCAACCTCAACGGTGGAGTCGAACTTGGCCGAGCCGGTCTCTTTCGCGAGAGAGACAGCTTCCTGTGCCGTGTAAACCGTGTCAGTGCCGATTTTCTCGGCGGCGGCCCGGTAGGCCTTTGACTTCTGTGCCATGTGAATTTCTCCAATTCGAGAATGTGGTCATCTGCGCCTGGCCGGCGCTGCCACGATAAATTCTGAAGGCCGCGAGCGGAGCTCGTGACCCGGGTGAGGGCTCTACGCCTCGGTGGTGATTCCCATGGAACGGGCGGTTCCGGCGATGATCTTCGAGGCAGCCTCGATGTCGTTCGCGTTGAGGTCGGCCATCTTGACTTCGGCGATCTCGCGGACCTGGTCCTTGGTGAGCTTTGCAACCTTGACGGTGTGGGGGGTTCCTGAACCCTTGGCAACGCCTGCAGCCTTCTTGATGAGCTCAGCAGCCGGCGGGGTCTTGAGGATGAACGTGAATGAACGGTCCTCATAGACGGTGATCTCCACCGGGATGACGTTTCCGCGCTGGGCTTCCGTCTGGGCGTTGTATGCCTTGCAGAATTCCATGATGTTCACGCCGTGCTGACCCAGGGCCGGGCCGATGGGCGGGGCGGGGTTCGCGGCGCCGGCCTTGATCTGAAGTTTGATCAGACCAGTAACCTTCTTCTTCGGTGCCATGTTTCTTCCTTCTTATTGGGTTTCGAGCTCCCGCCGAATGACGGATGCTCTCCCGCCGACCCGGTTGGGCCGCGGTGGGATGGGAAATCTAGAGCTTGGTGACCTGGTCGAAGCTGAGCTCGACAGGGGTCTCGCGCTCGAACAGGGAGACAAGGACGGTGAGCTTTCCGCTCTCCGGCTTGATCTCGCTGATCGAACCCGGAAGGCCTGCGAACGAGCCTTCCTTGATGGTGATCGTCTCGCCGATCTCGAAGTCGACCTCGGCGGGGATGGAGCGAGCCGCCTGGCCGCCCTTGCTGCCACCGGACTTCGCCGGGGCGGTGTCCTTGACCTCGACGAGGCTCTTCAACATGTTGAAGGCCTCTTCGGCGCGAAGCGGGGTCGGGTTGTGGGCGTTGCCTACGAAGCCGGTGACGCCCGGAGTGTGACGCACGACAGACCAGGAGTCCTCGTTGAGGTCCATCCGCACGAGAACGTATCCGGGGATGCGCACGCGGGTGACCATTTTGCGCTGGCCGTTCTTGATCTCGACGACATCTTCCATCGGAACTTCGACCTGGTAGATGAAGTCGGCGACATCGAGCGAGCCTTTGCGCTGCTCGATGTTGGCCTTGACCTTGCGCTCGAACCCGGCGTACGAGTGGATGACGAACCACTTGCCAGGCAGAGTGCGAAGCTCAGCGCGGAACGCGTCGTACGGGTCGACGTCTGCCGCCTCGGGCTCTTCATCGTCGTACGGGGGAACGTCGGCTTCGGAGTCGGCCTCCTCCTGCTCTACTTCGATTTCGTCGCCGATGGCGAGCGCTGCGGCTTCGACCTCGGCGGCTTCGTCGATCTCGAGGGCGTCATCGACGACCGCGTCGGCTTCGGGGTCGTTGACCTCAGCCAGGGCGTCGAGGACAGCGTCGAGGTCGATGACGTCATTGGAGTCTTCGACGTGCAGGGCCTCGTGCTCAGCAGGCTCCACCGAGCGCTCCTCGGCAGCCAGCACGTTGCCTTCCTGTGCTTCGTCGTCCTCGCTGGACTGCTCTGCGGCAGTTGCCCAGTCGACGTCGTCCAGATTTCTCTCAGACACCTAAATCTCATTCCTTTTGCTTGTGGTGTGGCCGTGGAGGCCACCGTTCGCGTTGTCGATCTTCCGATCGGGTGCCGCAGCCGTCAGGCGGCGGGCGTCCCGAAGACGAAGACGACGATCCAGCCGAACAACTGGTCGAGGCCGTACACCAGGGCCATCATGATCACGACAAACACGAGCACGACGCCGGTGTAGCTGAACAGCTCTTTCCGGGTCGGTGTGACGACCTTCTTGAGTTCAGCGATCACCTGCTTCAGGAACAGGATGACCCCGGCAAAGGGTCCGCGCTTGGCCGCGCGGTCCTTCTTTGCTGCTGCGACGATTTCCTCGTTCGGTTCGTCGATCACGTTTCGGGCCACCTGGTTACACCTTTCGTGTGTCGGTACTTCATGAATTCACCACCGACGCGCAGGGCGGACAGGACTCGAACCTGCAACCTGCGGTTTTGGAGACCGCTGCTCTACCAATTGAGCCACCGCCCTAGGACCGGGTATTTTCCCGGTCAGGACATTGAAACCTGACGCGCTTCATCTCGCTGGCATTTCGATTATCCGGGAAGGAAAGAAGAAAATAGGCGCAAAAAAGCTTGGCAGACTTCAACTACCTCGACAAGTGTACGCGACGTTGGGGGCACCGCAAAGCCGCCCTTCGGCCGGCGGTTCCGCCGCTATCCTCCAGGGACCGCGGCATCCGAAGTCCACCTGCCTGATTCCAGCGGTAACTGGCCACAGGAGTGCACGCAACATATGGTCGGATCAGGGCCGAACCCGGCGAATCGAAAGGCGGCACGAATGACCTCCACCGAATATGACCTCATCGTCCTGGGCGGGGGCGCCACCGGCGAGAACCTCGCTGATCGTGCCGTGCAGGGTGGACTGAGCGTTGTGATCGTCGAGAACGAACTGGTCGGTGGTGAGTGCTCCTACTGGGCGTGCATGCCGTCCAAAGCTCTGCTTCGCTCCGCGCAGGCGCTCCGGGCGGCCGAACGCGTCCCCGGTGCCGCCCAGGCGGTGACAGGGACACTGAACGTTCCCGCCGTTCTCGCGCGCCGGGACTCGTTCACCTCGAACTGGTCCGACGACGGCCAGGTCAAATGGATGAACAGTGCCGGCATCGACCTCGTGCGTGGCCACGGCCGGATCACCGCGGCCAAACAGGTCACGGTGACCGCCCCCGACGGCACGACCTCCGTGCTGGCGGCACGGCATGCAGTAGCCGTCGCAACCGGGTCGCGCGCGGCCATCCCGAACATCGACGGGCTTCGCGCTGCGACACCGTGGACGAGCAGGGAGGCGACGAGCACACAGACGGTTCCCTCGAGCCTCGCCATCATCGGCGGCGGGGTGGTTGCCGCGGAGATGGCGACCGCATTCGCCGGGTTCGGCACAGCGGTCACCGTGATCTCGCGAAGCGCTCTTCTCGGTGGCATGGAACCGTTCGCCGGCGAGCTCGTCGCGAAGGAACTCCGTAAGCAGGGGGTGACCGTCCTGCTCGACACGAAGACGACCAGGGTGACCCGCTCAGCTGCTGGAGTGACGGTGGAGACCGGGGATGGGCAGTCGATCATCGCCGAGGAAGTCCTCGTCGCAACCGGGCGGACGCCGCACACGGACGACATCGGTCTCGAGTCGATCGGGCTCACTCCAGGCGACTGGCTCGACACCGACGACACCATGCTCGTCCGCGGCTTCGACTGGCTCTATGCGGCGGGCGATGTCACCCACCGCGCCCTCCTCACCCACCAGGGGAAGTACCAGGCGCGAGCGGCGGGCGATGTGATCGCCGCCCGCGCGAAGGGTGAACCGGTCCTCGACGATCCGTGGGGCGCCCACGTCGCGACGGCCGACCATGAAGCCGTCCCGCAGGTGACCTTCACCGAACCGGAGGTGGCGTCGATCGGGATGACGGATGCCGCGGCCCGCGACGCCGGCTACGAGGTGCGCTCCGTGGATTACCAGATCGGAAACGTCGCCGGCGCGAGCATCCGAGAGGACAGATACCGCGGCACGGCACGCATGGTGGTCGACGAGCAGCGGAAGGTCGTGCTCGGCGTGACCTTCGTCGGCCCGGATGTCAGCGAGCTGCTGCAGGCGGCAACGATCGCCGTCGTCGCGGAAGTACCGCTCGACCGGCTGTGGCACGCGGTCCCCGCCTACCCGACGGTGAACGAGATCTGGTTGCGATTGCTCGAAGAATACGGTCGACCGACGAACTGACCAGCCGGCTCGATGAGGCGTCGGCTCAACGCGGCTCGTGCGCCTCGAGGAACGAGTACACCTCGACGTCATCCACCCCGGGGAAGGTGCCGGTCGGGAGAGCGGCGAGGAGGCTCGTCGGCGTTCTCGCGGCCGGCCAGGAATGCCGCGCCCACTTCTCGGAGAGCGCGCTTGGGG
>NZ_JBKJWH010000123.1:0-10610 GCF_046716805.1 Mycetocola sp.
AGTCAGGAGTGGGCCACTTCAATATTCACCACCATCGAGCGCTCCCGGAATGTGATTATGCATAGCGGCGAGCTTGACATGCCCGATGTCGAACGGATCGGTATTTCGATGCGCGACTGGAATAAACAGGTCGGCCTATAGCGCCTGACTTGCGGAACCGTTTGCGCCCACAACGATGTCATCGTTGTAGCGCGGGGCACACATGCGCGGAGTCGATCGCGGTGAGCACATGAAGAGCCCCGCGCCGTCGATCCAGCCTACGCGGTCGGGGCCGGTCAGGCGTGGCCCAGGTCGTGCCGGGTGATCCGGATGCGACGGGGTTCGTCGGCCGGGTCCGCGTCGTTCTCGTCGCTGTCGCCGGCGCCCGTCGGCCGCTCGATCTCGATGTCGATCCAGCGTGACGCGACGGCGTCGATCATGCCGCGGCCCCATTCGACGAGAACAACGCTCCCGGCGAAGTCGATGTCGAGGTCGTCGAGTTCGATGGCCGCGCTGAGGCGGTAGGCGTCGACGTGCACGAGCGGAGGACCGCCGACGAGGCTCGGATGCGTTCGGGCAAGCACGAAGGTCGGGCTGGTCACGGGTCCCCGCACACCGAGGCCTTCGCCGATGCCGCGGGCGAGCGTCGTCTTGCCTGCGCCGAGCGGACCGGTCAGGACGAGCAGGTCGCCGGCCGTGAGGGACCGGCCGAGCCGCACACCGAACGCGTGCATCTCCTCGGGCGTGGCCACGACGAGGTCTCCTGTCCCGATCATTCGGAGTACCGCCGGGAAACCCGCGCGCCGATCCGGGTGACGATGTCGTAGTTGATCGTGCCGGCCGCTGCCGCCCACTCCGAGGCGCTCGGCGCACCGGCTGCGGGATCCCCGAACAGGATGACGTCGTCGCCGACCGCGATGTCGGCGTCACCGATGTCGACGACGAACTGGTCCATGGCGACGCGACCGGCGACGCTGTACCGGCGACCGGCGATCAGCACGGGGCCTTTCCCGGATGCCTGGCGCGGCACTCCGTCCGCGTAACCGAGCGGTACGAGGGCGAGCGTCGACTCATCGGCCGTGCGGTAGGTGTAGCTGTATGACACACCGGTCCCGGCTGGAACCCGCCGGACAGCGGCGATTCTGCCCCGCAGGGTCATCGCCGGGGTGAGGCCGAGGTCCGCCGAGCTGCGGTTCTCGAACGGTGACAGCCCGTACATGCCGATACCGATTCTCACCGTGTTGAAGCGCGCGTCGGGCAGGTCGATCGCCGCCGCCGTCGCGGCAAGATGCATGAGGTCTGGGCGAAGACCCTCGCCGTTCGCCAGGGCGAGTCCACGGTGAAACACGGCGAGCGCCGCTCGGTCGTCGGCGGGCGAGGTGTTGGAGAGGTGGGAGAAGATCCCCCGCACGCGCAGCACCCCGAACTTTTCGAGTTCGGCCGCCCGGCGGAACAGGTCTGCCCACTCCGCCTCGACGACGCCGTTCCTGCTGAGACCGGTGTCGAGTTTCAGGTGGACGTATGCCGTTTCGCCGTCGACGGCATCCGCGATCTCCTCCAGCTGGGCGGCGGAGGACACCCCGAGGTCGACGCCGGCCCGAATCGCCACTGCGAAGTCGGCGCCGTTCGGGTGCAGCCAGCAGAGAAGCGGCGACTCGATACCGGCCGCGCGCAGCGCGAGTGCTTCCTGGATGTCGGCCGTCCCCAGCCAGTCGGCCCCGCCGGCGAGCGCCGCCCGCGCGACCGGAACGGCTCCGTGGCCGTAACCGTCGGCCTTGACCACAGCGATGAGGTGCGGTGTACCGATCGCCTTTCGAAGCGTTCGGATGTTGCTGGTGACCGCGTCGAGGTCGATCACCGCTTCACGGAACGCCGTCATGCGGCATCCGTTCCCGTTGGGGCGGGCTGGGGATCTGCCCGCTCGGCGATGACGAAGGCGATCGCGGCACCGGCGTCGTGGCTCATCGACAGGTGGAGGGATGTGATCCCGCGAGCGGCCACGACGGATGCGGTCTCCCCGGTGAGCTCGAAACGCGGGTCGCCCTGCGCATCGTTCGTCACTGTGATTTCGAGCCAGTGCACGCCGTCGGAGCTGCCGAGCGCCTTGATGAGCGCTTCCTTGGCGGCGAACCGCCCGGCCAGGGAACGGAGCGGCTTGTCCTGCTCACTCTCGTGGAACAGGCGATCCCGCAGCCGCGGCGTCCGGTCGACCGCGCGTTCGAATCGCGCAAGGTCGACCAGGTCGACGCCGATTCCGACGATCACGCTGCTCCCCTCTGGCCGGAAGGCCCCGCCTGCAGCACCGAGCCGACTCGACAGTGCTTCTCGACAGTGCCTCTCGACAGTGCCTTTCTCGGTTCTGTTTACTCGACGGTGACGGACTTCGCCAGGTTGCGCGGCTGGTCAACGTCGAGTCCCTTGGCGCTCGCGAGCTCCATGGCGAAGATCTGCATCGGGATGACGGCGAGGAGCGGCTCGAACAGCGGAGCGGCCAGCGGGATGCGGATGACCACGTCGGTGAACGGCAGCACCGAGGCGTCGCCCTCTTCCGCGATCGCGATGACCTTGGCACCGCGAGCGCGGATCTCCTGGATGTTCGACACCACCTTGGAGTGGATCGTTGCTGACGCGCGGGGGCTCGGCACGACGACGAAAACGGGCTGCCCGGGCTCGATCAGGGCGATCGGGCCGTGCTTGAGCTCACCGGCAGCGAAACCTTCGGCGTGGATGTAGGCGAGTTCCTTGAGCTTGAGGGCACCCTCGAGTGCAATCGGGAATCCGACGTGGCGGCCGAGGAACAGCACTGCGCGTGAGTCGCTCATCCAGCGTGCGAGCTGGACGACGACATCCTGCTCGCCGAGAATCGTGCGGATTTTCTGCGGGACGCCGACCAGTTCGGCCGACTGCTCGGCGAGGAACTCCGGTGTCTGGGTGCCGCGCACCCGTGCGAGGTGCAGGGCGAACAGGTACAGGGCGGTGATTTGCGCGACGAACGCCTTGGTCGACGCGACCGCGACCTCCGGTCCCGCGTGTGTGTAGACGACGGCGTCCGATTCGCGAGGAATCGTCGCGCCCTGGGTGTTGCAGATCGAGAGCGTCTTCGCGCCGGCGTCGCTGGCATATTTGACCGCCATGAGCGTGTCCATGGTCTCGCCGGACTGGCTGATCGAGACGACGAGCGTCTGGGGGGTGATGACCGGTTCACGGTAACGGAACTCGTGGCTGAGTTCGACGTCCACCGGGATGCCCGCCCACTTCTCGAGCGCGTACTTGCCGACCTGGCCGGCGTATGCCGCGGTGCCGCAGGCGATGACGACGATGCGGTTGATGTCGGTGAACAGCTCGTCGAGCCCGTTCAGCTCGGGAATGACGACCTGGCCGTTCTCATCGATGCGGCCGCGCAGGGTGTTGGCGACGGCATCCGGCTCTTCGTCGATTTCCTTCGCCATGAAGCTGGACCATCCGCCCTTTTCGGCGGCGGAGGCATCCCACTGGATTTCGAACGGCTCGACCTCGACAGCGGCTCCGAAGAAGTCGGTGACCTCGACCTTGTCGGGGGTGATGGAGACGATCTGGTCCTGGCCGATGGCGAGGGCACTCCGGGTGTACTCGACGAACGCGGCGACGTCCGACGCGAGGAAGTTTTCCCCATCGCCGAGTCCGATGACGAGTGGCGAGTTGCGGCGCGCACCGACGACGAGGCCCGGCTGTTCCTCGTGGACGGCGAGGAGAGTGAAGGCGCCCTCGAGCTGTGCCACGACATTCTGGAACGCCGCGCGCAGGTCCTTGGTTTTGCGGTATTCGCGGCCGAGCAGCACGGCGGCGACTTCGGAGTCCGTCTCGCTGATGAAGCTGAAGCCGTCCGCGAGCAGTTCCTTCTTGAGCGGCGCGAAGTTCTCGATGATGCCGTTGTGGATGAGGGCGAGTTTGCCGTCATCGCCGAGGTGGGGATGAGCGTTCTGGTCGGTGGGGGCGCCGTGGGTCGCCCAGCGGGTGTGCCCGATGCCTGTGTGGCTGACCTCCATCGCGCTGTTCTTGACATCTCCGGCGAGAATAGCGAGCTTTCCGGCGCGCTTCCGGGTGCGGATCGCACCCGTCTCATCGATCACCGCGACGCCCGCGGAGTCGTACCCTCGATACTCCAGTCGGCCGAGGCCGCTGAGTAGGACATTGATGCTGTCATTGTTGCCAACGTAACCGACGATTCCACACATGGGCTCAACGATAGCGGCAATAGACTGGGAACCTATGTCGGACCCCTCCCACGGCTCAGCGTCGCATGCCCAGTCGACGCCCTTCGTCGAAATCGACCGTTCGGATTGGGCGAGGCTCTCCCCGACCACGGAGTCACCCCTGACCGATGCCGAGGTCTTCCAGCTGAGAGGTCTCGGTGACCGCCTCGACCTGAACGAGGTCGCCGAGGTGTATCTGCCGCTCAGCCGCCTGCTGAGCCTGTACGTTGCCAACGCCAAACGATTGCACGAGTCGACGAGCGCGTTCCTCGGCGAGAAAACCGAGCGCACGCCGTTCGTCATCGGCGTCGCCGGGTCGGTCGCCGTGGGCAAATCGACGGTCGCGCGGCTCCTGCGGGAACTGATGTCGCGCTGGCCGGACACACCACGGGTGGAGTTGATCACCACAGACGGATTCCTGCACCCCAACGCGGAGCTGGAACGCCGCGGCATCATGGCGAGGAAGGGGTTCCCCGAATCGTACGACCGGCGTGCCCTCCTCCGCTTCGTCAGCGCCGTGAAAAGCGGCGCCCCTGAGGTTCGCGCGCCGTTCTACTCGCACCTCAAATACGACATCATTCCCGACGCACAGGTCGTCGTCCGCCGTCCTGACGTGCTCATCGTCGAGGGCCTCAACGTGCTGCAGCCCGCAGGCAACGGCAACCGGCTCACCGTGAGCGACCTCTTCGACTTCAGCGTCTATGTCGACGCCCGCGTTTCGGACATCGCAACCTGGTACGAGGAACGGTTCATGGCTCTGCAGCGTGGAGCGTTCACGAACCCCAACTCGTTCTTCAACGTCTACGCATCACTCACCGAAGATGAGGCGCGGGAGAAAGCCAGGTTCTATTGGCGCGAGGTCAACGAACCGAACCTCCTCGAGAACATCCGGCCCACCAGGGCTCGCGCGAAGCTCGTGCTCCGGAAGGCATCTGACCACACCGTCAGCCAGGTTCTTCTCCGTAAGGTCTGACAGGCCCAAGGCCCTGCCTGTGCCGCGATGAGCGGAACACGCAGTGCCTTCTGTTCAGGGTCAGACGGTGAGGCGTTCACGCACCACATCGGCGAGGGCGTGAGCCAGGCGATCGGCCGTCGGCTGGTCAGCCGCTTCGACCATGACGCGGACGAGCTGTTCCGTTCCGCTGGGCCGAAGAAGAACGCGCCCGGTGTCGCCGAGCTCCTTCTCTGCTGACAGCACGGCGGCCGCGAGGATTTCGTCGGTGTGGATGCCGTTGCGATCGACATCCTTCACGTTGACGAGGATCTGCGGATAAACGTCCATCACCGAGGCAAGCTCCGCGGCGGTCTTGCCGGTGCGCGCCATCTCGCTGACGAGGTGAAGTCCCGTCAGGATGCCGTCACCTGTCGTCGCGAACTCGCTCATGATGACGTGGCCGGACTGTTCACCGCCGAGGGCGAAACCGTGCTCATTCATCTCTTCGAGGACGTAGCGGTCGCCGACCTTGGTCTGCACGATCGAGATCCCGTGCTTCTCCATCGCGATGCGAAGCCCGAGATTGCTCATCACCGTGGCGACGAGGGTGTCGTCGGTGAGGTGGCCGCGTTCCTTCATCGAGACCGCGAGGATCGCCATGATCTGGTCGCCGTTGATGACGGCTCCGTTCGCGTCGACGGCAAGGCACCGGTCGGCGTCTCCGTCGTGCGCGATGCCGATGTCGGCGCCGTTTTCGATCACGGCCTGCGCGAGGAGGTCGAGATGGGTGGACCCGACACCGTCATTGATGTTCATGCCGTCCGGGTCGTTGCCGATGATGGTGAGCGTCGCGCCCGCATCGCGGAACACCTCAGGAGAGACGCCCGCCGCGGCACCGTGCGCGCAGTCGAGGACGACGTGGATGCCGTCGAGTCGGTGAGGAAGGCTCGCGAGGAGGTGGACAACATACCGGTCCTCCGCGTCGGCGAAACGGCGGATGCGGCCAACCGCTGCCCCGGTGGGGGCGAGGTTCGGTTCGGTGAGGTACTGCTCGATGCGAGCTTCAACCTCATCGGGAAGCTTGCGGCCACCACGGGCGAAGATCTTGATCCCGTTGTCGGGAGCAGGATTGTGGCTCGCCGAGATCATGACACCGAAATCTGCGTCGATGTCGGCGATGAGGAAGGCGGCAGCCGGTGTCGGGATGACTCCGGCGTCGAGCACATCCACACCGCTGGAGGCGAGGCCAGAGGCCACAGCGGCAGCGAGGAAATCACCGGACACGCGGGGGTCACGGGCGAGCACGGCGACCGGGCGCTTACCGGCGGCACGGCGGGCCTCAGCACTTCGGCCCTGCCCAAGCACCACTGCGGTGGCTTGGGCAAGGCCGAGAGCGAGGTCTGCCGTCAGGTCGACGTTCGCGAGACCGCGAACACCGTCAGTACCAAACAGGCGGGGCATCAGAAGCAGTCCAGAACCGAGGCGCGATTAGCGCTTCGAGAACTGAGGTGCCTTACGTGCCTTCTTGAGTCCGGCCTTCTTGCGCTCCTTGACGCGAGCGTCACGGGAGAGGAAGCCGGCTTTCTTGAGGGTTGCGCGGTTGTTCTCTTCGTCGATCTGGTTGAGCGCACGCGCGATACCGAGTCGGAGGGCTCCGGCCTGGCCGGAGGGGCCACCGCCCGAGATGCGCGCGATGACGTCGTAGCCACCGGCGAGGTCGAGAACCGTGAACGGGTCGTTGATCAGCTGCTGGTGCAGCTTGTTCGGGAAGTAGTCGGCGAGTTCACGGCCGTTGACCGTGATGGTGCCGGAGCCGGGGACCAGGCGCACGCGGGCGATAGCCTGCTTACGACGGCCGACGGCTGCGCCGGGCACGCTCAGGGCCGGACGTGCTGCCGTGGGGGCTGCCTCGGTCGGCGTCTCGGTGGAGAAGCTCTCCGGGGTCTCTGCGATGGAATCTGCGATATTCGCCACTGTAGGAATCCTTATGTCTCTTCGGCGCTTACTGGGCGACCTGGTCGAGGGTGTACGTCTTGGGCTGCTGAGCGGCGTGCGGGTGCTCTGAACCGGTGTAAACCTTCAGCTTGCGCAGCTGCGCGGCGCCGAGGGAGTTCTTGGGGAGCATGCCGCGAACAGCCTTCTCCACCGCACGGCCCGGGTTCTTCTCGAGCAGTTCGGCGTAAGTCACGGCCTTGATGCCGCCCGGGTAACCCGAGTGGCGGTAGGCCTTCTTCTGGAGGAGCTTCTGGCCGGTGAGGGCAACCTTGTCGGCGTTGATGATGATGACGAAGTCACCGGTGTCCATGTGGTTGGCGAACGTCGCCTTGTGCTTTCCACGGAGGAGGACGGCAACATGGCTGGCCAGACGGCCGAGCACGATGTCAGTGGCGTCGATGATGAACCATTCTCGCTGGATCTCAGATGCCTTGGGGGAATAAGTGCGCGTCACAGTAGTGCTGCTTTCTTGTCGTAAGTTGGTTGCTCGTGAATCCCGCTCCGTTGGGAGTTCCAGAACTGGAACGCCGCAGGTGGAGGGCTCAACTTCGGATGCCGCGCTGCAGTCAGCACAGACACCAAGGAGCAATCTTAGCCGCCATCATCGTCAGGGTCAAACTCAGCGAACGGATCCCGTCCGTCGGTCAGGGATCTGCGCTGCCTGGTCAACTCGGCTCGCTGGCCGAGGAGGGCGTCTGACGGATACCCCACCTCGGCGAGGGTGAGCCCGCGAGCCGGCATGACGGCGAACTCGTTCGAGCGCTCGAGTTCGCTTCGGAGCCGCTCAGCGTCGGCCACCCCGAGCTTTCCCTCCCCGACGGCGACGCACACGCCGACGAGGGCACGCACCATGCTGTGGCAGAAGGCATCCGCTCGGACATCCGCCACGAGTACGCCGCGGTCGTCCCGGATCCAGCCGAATCGCTGGAGCGTCCGGATGGTGGTCCGGCCCTCACGAGGGCGGCAATAGGTGGCGAAGTCATGCAATCCGACAAGTGACTCGGCGGCGGCGTTCATCGCGTCGACATCGAGTGGCGACGGGTGCCAGACGGTCTGCGCCCGCTCGAGCGGATTGCGGAAGGAGATGCTGTCGGCGATGCGGTACTCGTAGCGGCGCCACACGGCCGAGAAACGGGCGTCGAATCCGTCGGGGGCTGGAGCCGCGTTCGTGATCAGGACGTCGGGGTACTGGCCGAGCACACCGTTCACCTTGCGGCGCAGCGCACTCCCCGTTGGGTGGAGTCCGTCCCTCGGCGGTCGACCGCGTCGCACCCGAGCCGCCCGGTCCTCGTCGAGATCGATGTGGGCGACCTGCCCGGTGGCGTGCACGCCGGTATCGGTTCGCCCGGCGACCGAGACCCGGATGGTTTCACCGTGGCGCCCGAGGATCGTCGTGATCGCCTCCTCGAGGACGCCCTGTACGGTGCGCAGCCCGGGCTGGATCGCCCAGCCGGCGAAATTCGATCCGTCGTACGCGATGTCGAGTCGGAATCGCTGCGGCTGGGTCACGGAGCCAGTTTACGAGAACCGCTCAGCCCTCCCGGACGAGCGCCCCCTCGACACCGACCGAGGCGCGCACTCAGCAGGAGCCGCGGCCGCGAAAGCGACGATTCTTCCTGTCGAGCGTGTAGAACACACGGTTTTCCCGGTCGAACGTGCGGCACCCGCCTGAGGTGAACCACGGCGACCCACGGCGAATGGCCAGGAGGCGCAAGAAACCCCGGGTGTCCTTGCGGACACCCGGGGTTTTCTCGTGAGCGGGATGCTTACTTGTCGTCGGCCTTCTCAGCCTCGACGGCCTCTGCGTCGGCTTCGACAGCCTCAGCTTCGGGGGATTCGACGGGAGCCTCTTCGACTGCGGCGTCCTCTGCCACAACCTCGGTCTCCTCTGCCGGAACGGCAGCTGCCGGCATTTCAGCCTGGCCGGTGGTCTTCGACTTCTTCACCTTGGGGGTGACGGGCTCGAGAACCAGTTCGATCTGCACCATGGACGCGTTGTCGCCCTTGCGGAAACCGAGCTTGGTGATGCGGGTGTAGCCACCATCGCGCTCGGCGACGAGCGGAGCGATCTCGGTGAAGAGCTCGTGCACGACCGTGGTGTCACCGATGATGCGCATGACACGACGGCGAGCGTGGAGGTCTCCGCGCTTCGCGAACGTGATGAGTCGCTCAGCGACCGGGCGAAGGCGCTTGGCCTTCGTCTCGGTGGTTTTGATGCTCTTGTGGGTGAACAGGGCAGCGGCCAGGTTGGCGAGCATCAGGCGCTCGTGCGCTGGGCCGCCTCCCAGGCGGGGGCCTTTAGTGGGCTGAGGCATTGTCGTTATTCTCCAGTATCAAAAGTGAAAAGGCGTCGAGGACGAGCCTTAGTTGCTTGTCTCGTCTTCGTAACCCGAGTAGAAGTGGGCGCCGTCGAATCCGGGAACCGAATCCTTGAGCGAAAGGCCCATTTCCACGAGCTTGTCGCGAACCTCATCGACCGACTTCTGTCCGAAGTTGCGGATGTTCATCAGCTGCGTTTCGCTCAGTGCCACGAGCTCGGACACGGTGTTGATGCCCTCGCGCTTGAGGCAGTTGTACGAACGCACAGACAGGTCCAGGTCCTCGATCGGAATCGAGAGTTCGCTGGAGAGGACAGCGTCAACCGGCGCTGGGCCGATCTCAATGCCTTCAGCGGCGTTGTTCAGCTCGCGGGCGAGGCCGAACAGCTCAACGAGGGTCGTACCGGCGGATGCGATGGCGTCGCGCGGCGTGATGGCCGCTTTCGTCTCCACATCGACGACCAGACGGTCGAAGTCGGTACGCTCACCGGCACGAGTCGCCTCGACACGGTAGGTGACCTTGAGCACGGGCGAGTAGATCGAGTCGATCGGAATCTGTCCGGCCTCGGAGAACTCGTTGCGGTTCTGGGTAGCCGACACGTAACCACGGCCACGCTCGATGGTCAGTTCAAGTTCGAACTTGGCCTTGTCGTTCAGGGTCGCGATGACGAGCTCGGGGTTGTGAACCTCGACGCCGGCCGGAGCCGAGATGTCGGCGGCGGTGACCTGGCCGGAGCCCTGCTTGCGCAGGTACGCGGTGATCGGCTCGTCGTGCTCGCTCGAGATGACCAGACCCTTGATGTTCAGGATGATCTCAGTGACATCTTCCTTGACCCCGGGAACGGTGCTGAACTCGTGCAGGACTCCATCGATGCGGATGCTGGTGACAGCAGCGCCGGGAATCGAGGAAAGCAGGGTGCGGCGCATCGAGTTACCGAGGGTGTAGCCGAAGCCGGGCTCGAGAGGTTCGATGACGAACCGGGACCGGAACTCCGAAATGTTCTCTTCGGTGAGCGTGGGGCGCTGTGCGATAAGCACTATTGATTCCTTTCGGCGAAGTGTCCGCTATATGACACTTATTGGCGAGTTGTTAAATTGTGTGTCTCGACGAACCCGCCCAGCGGGACCGTCGCGGTGAACGGCGAGTGAGCC
>NZ_JBKJWH010000124.1:0-69328 GCF_046716805.1 Mycetocola sp.
CCGCACTGATACCCGAGTAGAGGGTGCGGATGCCGACATCACCGGCCCCGAGGAGCGGCGTCTCGACATCGATAACGGATGCGACGCGCGGCGAGTCAAAGCGGACGAGATGGGGCACGGTGTGTTCTCCAGGGGTTGAGAGTCGATCAGGCGGGTTCGGAGGCAGACGTGGCAGGGCCGACGGCGACGAGCCGCACGACGAACGCCTGCTCCGGGTAGATGCGCGGCGCCTGCAAGCCCACGCGGGAAAGGACGGAGCCGCTAAAGGTCTGAGGCGCGGTGACCCAGTCGGGCTGACCGCTCGCGCTTTTCACCAGAGCCGCGCGCGACAGATCCACGGCCTCGACGCGGTACCGAATGTCATCGCGCAGGCCTGGCAGCCGAACCCGTCCGGGGTGCGCGGCAACGCCGGTCGCCATGCTGACAAAAGCGAAGAGCGCCTGCTCAGCGTCGGCACCGACAACCCCGTGCAGCCAGAACGCAGGGTCGGGATGATCGGCACGCACGACCGTGCCGGAATGCAGCAGTGACCGCTCGCTCTTGTACAGGGCGACCCACGCGGCGAGTTCGTCGAGCTCCTGCTCGCTCGCCAGACGCAGGTCCCACTCGATGCCGAAGGATCCGAACAGAGCGGTGGCCGCACGGAATGACAGGGAGTGCGTGCGGTGCGTGGTATGCGCGACCGGAGCGCCGACGTGGGACCCGATCAGTTCCGGTGGCAGCAGCTGTCCCGTCCAGCGCTGGATGGTCTGGCGCTCCAGCGCGTCGATACAATCGCTCGCCCAGACACGGTCGGTGCGCTCCAGGATGCCAAGATCGATGCGACCTCCGCCCGAAGCGCACGATTCGATCTCGAGCGCCGGGAAACGGCGGCGCAGCTCGTCGATCAGGGCATAGACAGCGAGCGTCTGCCGGTGCACGGCAGCCTCACCGGTGATGCGGTCGCCGCCCTCGACAAGGTCCCGGTTGTGATCCCACTTGACGTAGTCGACGCCGTAACGGTCGATCAGCTCACTCATCGACTCGAGAATGTACGCAAACGCATCCGGGTTGGCGAGGTTCAGCACCTGCTGGTTGCGCCCCGGGCGGGGCATCCGTTCACCCGAACCGAGAATCCAGTCCGGATGCTCGCGGGCGAGATCCGAATCCTCATTCACCATCTCCGGTTCGAACCAGAGCCCGAAATCCATGCCCAGCCCGCGGACGATCGACACGAGCGGGTCGAGGCCGTCGGGCCACACCTCGGTGTCGACCTGCCAGTCACCGAGGCCCGCTTGGTCGTTCCGGCGCCCACGAAACCAGCCGTCGTCGAGCACAAAACGTTCGACGCCGACACGGGCACCCCGCTCGGCGAGCTCGGTGAGCGCGGCGAGATCATGCTGAAAGTAGACCGCTTCCCACGTGTTGAGCACGACAGGACGAGGTGACGTCGGATGGCTGACCTGCGAGCGAAGGTGGCTGTGGAATCGACCGGCGACGGTGTCGAGGCCGTCGCCGTACGCGGCGAAGAGGGCGGGGCTGCGGTACGTCTCTCCCGGCGCCAGCCGCACCTCACCGGGCAGGTGCAGTTCCCCGCCGCCGAGGACACGCAGCCCCCCGAGCCCGAGCTCTGCGTACGTGCGATGGTTACCGCTCCAGGCGGTGTGCACCGCCCACACCTCGCCGCGTTGGAAGCCGAAGCCGGTCGTGCCTACAGCCAGCAGCAGGGTCGCGTCGGAACCGGTGCGGCCCCGTCGGTTCTCGCGCAGGTGGGTGCCTACCCCGAAAGGTGAGCGCTGCGGTGAGCGTTCGCGGAGGTGCCGGCCAGCGAAGTCGAGAATCTCCTGAGCCTCGGTGGGCACCGGAACAGTGAGCCGCACCCCATCCAGTTCGTATTCGTCCGTGCCGGTGTTCCGCAGCGATGCGTCCAGCCGCAGGAGACCGGAATCGAGGAGCGCGATGCTCACCTGGAGCGCGAGACCCGCAGCGGTGTCCGCGGCTTCGACCCGCAGCATCCGCTCCCCCGTTGCCTCGATCAGCTGAC
This sequence comes from Mycetocola sp., assembly GCF_046716805.1. Classification (GTDB taxonomy): domain Bacteria; phylum Actinomycetota; class Actinomycetes; order Actinomycetales; family Microbacteriaceae; genus Mycetocola_A. The sequence goes on from NZ_JBKJWH010000124.1 coordinate 2,024, forward strand.
GCGAGGTCGCCTGGAACAGAGGCGAGAACCGCCGGCCTGAACGGTGCCCTTCAATTCCCGGCGTCCCGACCCAGCCGTCCGACGGCAGGGGCAGAACGGTGGGCGCGAGGGGAGCGCTCACTCCCTCGACGACGCCGATTCCGTCGGCGGCCGAGCGCAACGCGGCGAGATCGTCCCGATCGAGCGATACGGCCGCACCCCAGTAGAGAATGCGGGGCACAGTCGTCGCGGTGTCCACGACAAGGCTCACGCCGGCCGTGCTGAGGTGGAGGGGCAGATCCGATTCGGCGACCTGAGTTTCAGATGCGGCGGAGGCATCGATGTGGAGAGAAGACATGTCATTCCTTCTCGACGAGCCGCAGCGTTCGCGCCGTCAGTTCGTCGATTGTGATGCGGTCGAAGTCGCGCACGGCACTGCGAACGTGCACGGGTTCGGTGATGAGCAGGGACTCCGGGATGGCGGTCGAGCCGTGCAAAGCACCGAAGACGCTGCCGACGGTGGCCGCGTTTGAGTCGGTGTCACGGCCGCCCTCGATGGCAATACCCACCGCGCTGAGGAAGTCCTCGCCCCAGAGCAGCCCGGCAGCGATCTGTGCGGCGTTGTTGATGGTGTGCACCCAGCTATAGTGGCCCAGCTCCCGGTCGATCGTGTCGAGTGCGTCGACGTACGTCGCTCCCTGTTTGTGGAGTTGAAGCATCCGGGAAAGCGCCTCAGCAAGCCGTGATCCGGCGGGGACGACGACGAGGGAGCGTTCGAGCGCGTCGCGGGCGGATGCCGCGGCGAACGCCGCCGAGATCAGCGCCGCCGCCCACATCGCACCGTACATTCCGTTTCCGACATGCGAGAGCCGGGCGTCGGTGATGGCGAGGGCGGCGGCCGCACCCGGGTTCCCGGGATGCACGTAGCCGTAGACATCGACGCGAATGAGCGCGCCGATCCACTCCCGGTACGGGTTGCGGTGGGTCGCTGTGGCGGGCGGGGTGAAGCCGGCGAGGAGGTTGCGGTAGGCGGCCCGCTCCGCGGTGTACGTCTGAGTGAACGGCATCCGGTCGAGCCAGAGAGCAGCGAGCTGATCGGTGGTGAACTCGCGACCGTGACGCTCGAGCGCGAGCATCCCGAGGATCGTCCAGTCGATGTCGTCGTCGCGTGGGACCTCTTCGAACCGCCCAGCGGTTGCGATGGGAGCGGAGGGATGCAGCCCGGCGACGCCGTCGGGCAGCGGGTCGAGGAGCGGGAGGTAGCCCCGGAGCGGCCAGTGGCCTGCGGCGCGCAGGTAGACCTCCACTTCGGCACGGGTCAGGCCCTCGATCGGCTTGCCGAGCGTGTTGGCGACCGCGCGTCCAAGCCAGGCTCCGCGAATCTGATCGGGCAGGGCCGCAGCGTCGAACCCGGTGCGGGGTGCGGCGGCGCAGAGCGCGCGAAGCACCTGCTCGTCCTGTGGTTCGTCGTATGGCCAGTCCGGCCCGGGCCGCAGCTCACCGAGCCGGGCTTCGATGGTTCCCAGCAGTTCAATGTTCCCGGCCGCGGCCGCATCGCGGGCCACTTCGAGAAGATCCCCGACCGGATATCCGCTCACCTGCAGTTCCTCGGCCTCATCGGGAACGAGGTCACGGGCGTCAAGTACGTCGTGCATTTGTCTAACCTTTCACCGCGCCGGACATGAAGCCCTCGGTCACCTGGCGCTGCAACAGGATGAAGAGGAGGACCACGGGAAGGATCGTGATGAGCGCTCCCGCAGCGAGAGGGCCGATGTCAACGGATCGACCTCCGACGAACAGATAGAGTCCCGTGGTCAGCGGGCGGTATTCCCCGCTGGGCAGGTAGAGGAGCGGCACGAGGAAGTTGTTCCAGTTCGACAGGAAGCTGAACACGGTCAGGGTTCCGATGCCGGGTGCGGCCAGCGGCAGCATCACCTGCGCGAAGATGCGGGCCTCTGACGCACCGTCGATGCGTGCGGCCTGCTCGAGCTCATCGGGAAGGTCGGAGAAAAATGCCCGCATGAAGAAGGCGCCGAACGCCAGCCCGGTCGTCGTCAGCACAAGGATCGTGCCGACGAGGGTGTCGAGCATTCCCATGGTGCGCAGCTGAAAGTACAGCGGAATCATGTAGGCGAAGAACGGCACGAGCAGACCGAGCACCACCGCATAGAACAGGATGTTGCGCCCAGGGAACGGCAGGCGGGCGAACGCGTACCCAGCCATCGTCGACAGCACGACGGTGAGTACGGTGCTGGGGATGGAGAGCAGCACGCTGTCCCACAGGTACGAGCCGAACTCGCCGACCGTCCAGGCCTGCACGATGTTCTCGAACGAGAACGACGAGAAGAGGCCGAACGGATTGACCTTCACGTCCTGCTCCGTCTTGAGTGCGGTGGAGAGGATGAGGATCACCGGGAACAGCGACAGGAGTGACAGGACGATGAGAAGCAGGTGGTGCGAGGCGCGAACGACACGTCGGCGCGGCGAGATGCGGTTTCTCGGGATACTCATACGGACTCCTGAAGCGAGAGCCTGCGCTGCAGGCGGTTGAGCGCGATGGCGAAGGGAACGGCGAGCACGGTGATCACGAGCGCAAGCGCCGTGCCGTAGCTGATGCGGTTGAGCTGGAAGGCATTGCTGTAGGCGTAGGTGCCCAGCACTTCGGTCGCGTTCGACGGACCACCTCCGGTCATGATGAAGACGATGTCGAAGACGGCGAACCCGCCGACCAGCGTAAGCGTGACGATCATCAGGAACACGGGCATGATCTGAGGCAGCACGATGTACCAGACGCGCTGCAGAGAGTTGGCGCCGTCCATCCGTGCCGCATCGAGCAACTCGGCATCGACGTTGCGCAACGACGACAGCAACACGACGAAAACGAATCCGGTGGTCGCCCAGACCGCAGTCACGAGTACTGCATACAGGGCGGTGTTCGGGTTGCCGAGCCATCCTGTCGCGAAGGCGTCGAGGCCGACCAATCGAAGCAGCTGGTTGAGCCAGCCACGCATCGGATCGTAGATCCACCCCCACACCACTCCGGCCGCAACCGCGGGGAGAATGTACGGCAGGAACAGGGCGACACGGTACAGCGTGCTCCCGCGACGCACCCTCCACATCAGGAGGGCGAGCCCCAGGCCGATGACCACGGGTGCCGCCGTGCCGAGGACGATCCAGATGATGTTGTTCAGGAACGCCGGGCCGAGTGCGGGATCGGTGGCGAGTTCGAGAAAGTTGCCGAACCCGACGAACGCGGGCGAGGGGTCGACTCCGTTGTAGTCGAGCATCGAGTAGTAGATGGCGCTCCCGAGGGGGAACAGGAAGAAGACGATCACGAGTACGAGCAGTGGTGCTACGAGGGCGACGCCCAGGCGAGCCTGCGCTCGTCGGGTGACTCGCGGCGCTGAGTAACTTCTGGTCGATGAAGTCATCGTTCTGTCCTGTTTCCCCCTCGCCTTCATTACTTCCGTGCCGCTGTTTCGAGTTCTTCGGCTACTTGCTCCGGAGTCTTCTGCCCCGTGAACAGGGCCTGAAATCCGTCGTACATCGTCTGATTGAAGAGGTCGCTGGCGACCACGTCGATGTTCGTCCCGAGGTCGCTGGTTCCGCCGGCGAAGGTCGCAGTGTCATCGATCACCTGGGTGAGCAACGGCAGCGCCTCGACGTCCTTCGTGTCGATCGGGAACGGAGGGATGGTTCCGAGGTTTTCCACTCCCCACTTGCCGTGCTCCTCCGAGACCAGGAAGTCGACGAACTTGATCGCGGCATCCGGGCTGTCGGTGTTTGCGGAGACGAGCGGACCGGAGCCCAGACCGGCTGTGAAGATTCCGGGGCCGTCTTCGCTCGGGAACGGGATGTAGCCGACCTCGAAGTCGGTGTTCGCCTCAACCTCGGGGATGAACCAGCTACCGGTCGGCAACATGGCTGCCTCTCCGGAGTAGAACAGTGCGGCACCGGCGTCGTAGGAGATTGCGGTCGGGAACTCCGGCAGGTAGCCCGCGTCGTTGAAGCCGGCCCAGAGCGCCAGCGATTCGACGACCTCGGGCGACGTCCAGGAGGCCTTGCCGTCGATCAGGTCGGCGATACCCTCCGAACCCACTCGGCTCGAGAGTGTCATGCTCAGCAGGTGGCCTGCCTGCCAGCCTTCCTGGTCACTCACCGCGAACGGGATGACTCCGGACTCTTTGATGCCGGCGGCCGCCGCCTCGAGGTCGCCGAGGTTCTCGGGCTGGTCGATGCCGAGGTCGTCGAAGATCGTCTTGTTGTAATACACCCCGACCGTCTCGATGTCGCCCGGAATTCCGATCACCTTGCCGTCGACGGTGACGCGCTCCTTCGCGAACTCGTAGATCGGCCACTCGTTCTTCTCGTAGCTCTCCGTGAGGTCATACAGCAGTCCTGCCTCGGCGAGGCTGCCGGCGAAGCTCGGACCCGAGCCCCAGTTGAAGACATCCGGCCCGTCGCCCGACTGAAGCTGGGTCTGCAGGACGGTGCGCATTGTGTCGAAGGGCATCGCATCGATCTCGATAGTGATTCCGGGGTTCTTCTCTTCGAACTCCGCGACCCGGGCCTCGATCATCGGCATGAACTCCGGGTCCTCCTGCTGCTCGATCAGGTAACGAAGGGTGCCGTCGCCCTCCCCCGAAGAGGCAGTCGAGCTGCCCGGTGTGCATCCGCTGAGCAGCAGCGCTAGCGAGCCGATGCCTGCGACAGCGGCGAGTGAGTGGCGAGATGTCATTTCTGTCCTTGGGTGTGAGACGGTGGAGAACGGATGTCCGGTGACCCGGGTGACCTCCGCAAGTTTCGGTTAGAAAGTATTGCGGCTGATCACGCTCTAGACTCTGACTCAGACACCCCCACGTCGGGAGGATATGAGATTAACGGAGGGTAAATAGTTTTGGACCAAAACTATCTAGGTCTCGATCAGCCCACGCGCTATCCCCGCACCTCCCTGGCAGTCGCCGTCGAGGTGCTCGTGCATGGTCCGCGGTCACGCGCACAGCTCGCCGATCGCATGAACCTGTCCCCGGCCAGCCTGACGCGTCTTGTCAAGCCACTGATCGCCGGCGGTGTGCTGATCGAGGCGGAGCCGGTGCGGTCGTCGGCACTCGGTCGCTCCTCTTTGCTGCTCGACGTTGTCGATGATTACCGTTTCATCGGCGTGAAACTCACCGCAGACACCGCTTTCGCCGTACTCACCGATCTGCGCGCGCAGGTGCTCGATAGCGCATCGCTACCGCTGTCGGCGACCACTCCAGACGATGTGGTGCGCACGATCCAGGCCCTGGTTCGTTCACTGGCTCGAGGCGCAACCATCGACGGTGTGGGCATCACCCTCGGCGGGCGCGTGCGGAACGGTGTCGTCGTCGATTCGCCGTATCTGGGCTGGAAGCAGGTCGAGCTGCGGCAGCTGGCATCCGTTGTCCTGGATGCACCTGTGCACGTCGACAACGACGTGATCGGCTTGACGAACGCCGAGCATTGGTTCGGATGGGGGCGCGGGTTTCCCGGATTCGCCCTCCTCACCATTGGCGCCGGTATCGGCTACGGTCTCGTTCTCGGTGATGCACTCGTACCGACGGAGACCGGGCCCGTCGGGCACCTCCCGATCGACCAAGGCGGACCGGTATGCCCGTCAGGCCACCGCGGATGCCTCGCGGCCTACGCGACGGTCGGTTCGATCACCGCGGCCGCCTCCGTCGGGCACCAGCGCACGCTCGGTTTCGACGAGGTGATCGCGCTTGCCCAAGAGGGCGACCTGATCGCGACCCGTGTGCTCAGCGACGCAGCGTGGGCGGTCGGTCGCGCCGCCTCGATGATCAGCGACGTCACATCCGTACGCCGCGTCATCCTGTCGGGCGAAGCTGTCCCACTCGCCGAGACCGCGGGGGACTCACTCGCCGCAGGCCTCAACCAGTATCGCGCCGTGGATGTACCGCCGGTCGACGTCGTGATTCAGCCCGCTGACTTTTTTGAGTGGGCGCGGGGTGCAGCGGTCGTGGCTCTGCAGCGGGAGTTCCCTCGTGCGCCTGGACCAAGGGCAGGAATCGAGTGACGTCCTGAGAACGCCGGCCGAACTACTCTCGATGGCGGACTCCCGCACGGTTTCCAGCGGCGCCCGGAGGGGCCTTATCCGCGATTCACTTTTCTTCTCTCAGGCCGGGGTGCCGGGGGTCGAAGGTTTAAGCAGGTCCTTGTGGTGGATCTCCGCCACATTCGGGTGCGCCCGCAGGCGGTACCGGAGCGCGTTGTCTCCATAGGTGTCGAGGATCGGGCTGTTCGTCGGGTCGACCGAGAGGCCACGAGCCGCCGCGGCAAGTTCGGGGTCCAGCTCGAGTCTCGGCATCACCGTGTCGAGCGCCGGGTTGAAGAAGAACGGCACCGAGATGCGGTCCGACCCGATCGGCGGTGAGAACACCTTGTGCAGCGTCGCCTTGAGGTAGCCGCCGGTCGCGAGCTCGAGCATCTCGCCGATGTTCACGACGAATGCCCCGGGGATCGAGGGCGCATCGATCCACTCACCGTTGAACTCAACCTGCAGGCCTTCCTTGTCCGGCTCGACCAGCAGCAGGGTGAGCACTCCGCCGTCGCGGTGCGCCCCGACGCCCTGCTTGCGCTCGGCGCCGGACTCGCCGGGGTACCGCACGATCTTCGTCAGCGCGAACGGCTTGTCGGCGAAGGCTTCATCAAAGGCATCCTCGGGGGCACCGAGCGCCAACGCCCAGGCGCGCAGCAACCGCAGGGAGACACGGCTGAGTTCGTCGTTCCACCGCTCGGCGACCGTCTGCAGTTCCGGCAGCGACTCGGGCCACAGGTTGGGACCTTCGAGGCGCCAGTAGTCGGGCGTTCCTGCGGTCAGCTCGACGGCATCCCGTTCGGGTCCGATGTCGATCTGCTCACGCCAGTCAACGTCACCGTGGGTGAGTTCACCGCCGACGCGGGTGTACCCGCGGAACTGCGGGCTGTGCACGTTCTCGAGCTTGAGCTTCTCTTCGGTCGGCAGGTCGAAGAACCGGCGTGAGACATCGAGGAGGTCGTCGATGAGCTCCCGGTCGACGCCGTGGCCGACGAGGTAGAAGAACCCGACCTCATGGGTCGCACGCAGCAGGTCGGCACGGAACGCGGCGGCTTCATCGGCGCCGGCATCCAGTCGGGAGAAGTCGAGGATCGGAAGGCTTGAGCTCATGCCTCCATGCTGGCACGCCGAAGTGGATGCTCCGGCCAATGTGACGAGCGGCGGTGAGCAGGCCGGTGTCCCGATCCAGAATTGCTACTTCCAGTCATCACGTTGCTTCCGTCTGATCAAATACTCATGAAACTTCGGCGCCGTGTATTCATAAAGCCCCTTCTGTGTTCTGTAGACCACACCCTGTTCCGCGAGCCGGCCCATGAGAACGTTGACGTTGCCCTGCTTGCGAGAAGTGACCTTGTGTATGTCCGATGTTCGCAGCGGCGGATAGTCACACTCAGCAGTCAGCAGGAGCAGGTCTTGCTCAGCCGGGGTCAGGGAGTCAATCCTCGTATCGTAGAAGTCGTGGTCGAGACGTTTGAAGATAACCCCCCTCAAGCCCTCCAACAACTCGGGCGAAAGTGTCTCGAACTCGACGCTCTCCGCCTCCTCCCACAACTCCGCGCCCCACAGCTGCACGAAGTACGGGTACCCCTCCACATCCTCGATCACATCGCGAACGAGCTCATCGGAGGCGGTTTTCCCTGTTCCCTCCAACGGACGCAGGAAGGCTTCCCGGGTCTCCTCTCGAGACAGCCGCCCGACTTCTTCGCCGCGGAACATCCGTTCGCTGTAAGTGCGCGCCTTGAGAAGGTTCGCTTTCAGCGTCGGCAAACCACATAGCACGAGAGCCACAGGCACCTGTTGCTCCTGAAGGCGGTTCACTGCTGCAACGAGGAGCGAGAGCGGATGCTGCCCGTCACGATCCTTCTCGTCCACCAAAACTTGCGCCTCATCGAGCATGATGATGAGTCCCGGCTTCCCTGCAGAAAGAGCGATACGAGTGGTTTCCAGAATTTCACTCGCCAGATTCACCGTTTGGGAATCCATCGTCCCGCCGAAGCTCACCGTCACATCCTCGATGGTCACGCTGGCGAGCGATCGGACCGATTCGACGATGTTCTCGGCTCGTTGTTTCAGCTTCTGCATCCGGGAGATTTCTGCCCGAACGCTTTCCAACGCTGAACTGAGAAGACCGACGATTGCATCGTCGCGGTTGTGACGAGGCTCTAATTGCAGCCTGCATGCAGCCCAATTCAGTTCCCCTTTAGTCACCTCCTCGAAGTGCTTGAGCAACACGGTCTTGCCCACGCCCCGGAGCCCAGTGATTCGGTAATTAGCAGGAATCTCGGGGGCGCCACGCAGAATTGCACGAAGTATTCTCTCCTGAGATTCACGACCAGCGAGAAAGAGTGGTGCATTCGCGGCACCTGGACGATAGGGATTTTTCACTGCGCCCCGGCCCTCCGCTGACAACAAAACTTCTTGATTACTGACGATAATAACAGAAAGTAGTTAGAGGCGAATAGCCGGGCAAGGGAGAGCACCCACTCTCAACGAGCTAGTTGGCAAGGTTGAAGGTATGTGAATTTGACGAAAACGTTCAGTGCAGACGCCTCAGCAGGTTTCCACCCAGCAGGGGCGCCAATATCTAATGGAGACATGTCCCCTTTCACTCGCCGTGATGTCCTGCGTGCTGCCGGCACCCTCGCAGCGGCAGGCACTTTCGCCGCGGTCGGCGCCGACGCCAGCACACGAGCAGGCGCCGCTGTCACCGCCGCGCCGGCCGCAACAACCGCATTCCGCCACGGTGTCGCCTCAGGAGATCCGCTTCCCGATGGCATCCTGCTCTGGACCCGGGTGACTCCGACCGAGAACTCACTGCCAGGTTCAGGCCAGGGGCCACAAGTGAAGGTCACCTGGGAAGTATCCAACTCACCCGACTTCCGGCGCATCGTCGCCCGGGGAAACACACCCACCGGACCGGCACGCGACCATACCGTCAAGGCGGAAGCCAGCGGCCTGAAACCTGGGACGACCTATTGGTACCGCTTCACAATGGGCAAGGACGTGTCGGCCGTCGGTCGCACCCGCACAGCGCCCGCCCCCGGTGCGGCGGTGGACCGGCTGCGTATCGGCGTTGTGTCTTGCGCCAACCTGCAGGCAGGCTGGTTCTCCTCCTACCGTCACCTCGCGGCGCAGCAAGACCTCGACCTCGTCCTGCATCTGGGCGACTACCTCTACGAGTACGCTCCCGGCCAGTATCAGGCCCGGGATGTCGTCGTCCGGCCCCACGACCCGGCGGTCGAGATGACCGTCCTGGAGCACTACCGGCGTCGGCACGCGCAGTACAAGCAGGACGCCGACCTTCAGGCGCTTCACGCTGCCGCACCATTCGTCGTGACCTGGGACGACCATGAATTAACGAACGACGCCTGGTCCGGCGGCGCCGAAAACCACACCGAAGGCGCAGAAGGTTCGTGGGAGAACCGCCGCGCGGCAGCGCAGCAGGCCTACGCCGAGTGGATGCCGGTGCGCTACGACGCTGGCGGTCAGCTTTACCGCCGTCTCACCTTCGGCTCGCTGGCCAGTATCTCGATGCTGGACCTGCGCACCTACCGCGACGAACAGGCATCCGGTGTCACCGACGAAGCCATTGACAGCCCGGACCGCACCATCACCGGTGAAGCCCAAATGGACTGGCTGCTCGACGGGCTCTCGTCACAGGAGACCCAGTGGAAACTGGTCGGCAATCCCGTCATGATCACTCCGATTCGGTTCCCGTCCACCCTCAGCACGACTGAGGTTGGCGCGATGCAGCAACTCCTCGGTACGACAACGGTCGACGGTGTGCCTTACAACGTCGACCAGTGGGATGGCTACGGCGCCGACCAGTCCAGGGTCCTGCGTCATCTTCGCGACCGGGCGATCACTGACACGGTGTTCCTCACCGGAGACATTCACTCCGGTTGGGCCTGCGACCTTCCGGCGGACCCCCTGACCTACCCCCTCAACGGAAAATCCGTCGGTGTGGAACTGGTCTGCACCTCTGTCACCAGCGACAACCTCGATGACATCCTGCGGGTTCCCCCACGGACCGCGTCGCTTGCCGTCGAAGCGGCGCTCAAGGCCAACAACCCGCAGGTGAAATACCTCGACTTCGATTCCCACGGCTATTCGATGCTCGAAGTGTCTCCCAGTGGGGCCCGGATGGACTGGTACGTCCTTGAGGAACGGACGGACCCGGCCTCAGGTGCTTCTCTTCAGCAGTCCTGGCAGGTAGCCGCAGGAACGCAGAAAGTGACCCAAGCATGAGCGCATCCCTCCCCGTCAATGAGGGCGCAACCCGCCGGCAGATTCTCCGCTGGGGTGCCGTCGGCGGAGCCGCCGTCGTGCTTTCCGGCGCCCCGGAGGCCGCATGGGCGAAGCGCCGAGGACCGGCAGAGCGGGTACGGGCCTATGTGCTGGTTGTCGACGGCTGCCGTCCAGACGAGATCACCCCACTGCTCACTCCGCGCCTGGCGGCGCTTCGCGCTGGCGGCACCTCCTATCCGGCGGCACGATCGCTTCCGGTGATGGAAACCATCCCCAACCACGTCATGATGATGACCGGGGCCCGGCCCGACCGGACCGGGGTTCCGGCCAACAAAATCTTCGACCGGGCCGAAGGCGTCCAGCGCGACCTCGACCGGCCAACGGACCTCCGCTTCCCGACCATTCTCGAGCGGCTCAATAAAAAGGGCCGGACGACCGGCACCGTCCTGAGCAAGGAGTATCTCTACGGGATTTTCGGCGAGCGCGCTACCTACCGTTGGGAACCCTCGCCCATCGTTCCCGTCAGCGGACACGCTCCGGACGCCGCCACCATGGACGCGCTTCTCGCCATGGTCGATGCCGCTGATCCCGATCTGACCTTCGCCAATCTTGGAGACGTCGATCGACTGGGTCACAGTGACCTCAGCGGAACCACGCTGCAGGCGGCGAGAACTGCGGCATTGGTGTCCACAGACGCTCAGGTCGGCCGCTTTGTCGATCACCTCACCGAAACCGGCAAATGGGAAACCAGCGTGGTGATGGTCCTCGCTGACCACTCAATGGACTGGTCGATTCCAACGAATGTCATCTCTGTGGACCTGATCCTCAGGGCGCGTGAGGACCTGCGTTCGCAGGTGGTCATCGCGCAGAACGGGGGAGCGGACCTGCTGTACTGGACCGGCCCCGACGAAGCCAAAGCGTCAGCGCTGTCGGAGGTGTCCCGACTCGTGTCAGCGCACCCCGGCGTGCTCGCCGTCTCGGACCCAGGCAGCCTTCGTCTCGGGTCGGAAGCAGGCGACCTGATCGTCACCTGCCGGGCGGGCTGGCGCTTCTCGGATCCCTTTGTGTTGTCCAATCCCATTCCGGGCAATCACGGGCATCCGGCCACAGAACCCATCCCTTTCTTCATCGGCGGGGGCAGCCCACGTGTCCGTCGAGGAGCAGTCTCCTCCGAGCAGGCGCGAACCATAGACATCGCGCCGACCGTGGGCTACCTGTTCGGCTTGGGTGCACCGGCCGGCGGTTACGACGGTGCCGCCCGGAGCAGCGCCTTCACCGCATGAGACGGTGAGCGTGCAGTGACCGCCCGGACCCCCCGTCGGGCGGATGCCGCTGGCTCAGTCAGCGGGTGCGGCTCATGCTACCCACGCAGGTCGAGTACGGACACCGCTTAGACCGTCACGACGACCTTGCCGCGCGGGCTGCCCGCGTGGAGGTACTCGATCGCTTCTGCTGCCTTCTCGAGCGGGAACACCCTGTCTATCGCGGGCGTGATGCTGCCGTCGGCGAGCATGTCGCGCAGCGTTTCGAGAGCCGGCTGGTCCTCCTCGGAGATCAGGCCGATCAGTCTCTGGCTGGCGAAAGCCGAGACGAGCGGAGCGCGGAGCGAACGGCCGAAGCCGCCCAACAGCCAGCCACCGCCCTCACCACCGACGATGACGAGGGTGCCGTACCGAACCAGTACCCCGCGCAGGCGCGAGAGCGAGTTGTGCCCGGCCGTGTCGACGATGAGGTGGTAGCGCTCCCCGTCGTCGGTGAAGTCCTCCCAGTCGTAGTCGATCACGCGCTGCGCACCGAGGGTTCGCACGAAGTCGACCTTCGACGCGCTGCACACGCCGGTCACCGTGGCGCCGAGGGCAACCGCGATCTGCACAGCGAACGAGCCGACACCACCACCGGCGCCCAGGACCAGCACTCTTTCGCCCGCCCGCAGGCGACCGGCATCGCGCAAGGCGTGGAGTGCCGCACTTCCCGACACCGGAACCGCCGCCGCCTGCTCGAAGCTGATTGTCGCCGGCTTGAGGGCGAGCCGGTCCTCTGAGGTGCGCACGAACTCGGCGAAACTGCCCTCGAGAGTGGTGCCGAACACCTCGTCCCCCGGCTTGAACCGGGTCACGTTCTTGCCGACCTCGGCGACGAGGCCCGCGACATCCCGCCCCGGGGTTTTCTGCTTCGGCGCCCGCAGGCCGAAGCCGATCAGGCGCAGGAGGTACGGCTTGCCGGCCGTGACGTGCCACACGCCGGCGTCGACACCGGCGGCGCGCACACGGACGAGCACATCGTTGTCGCCGGGCGTCGGAGGTTCCCGCTCCTCGATGCGGAGCACCTCTGGCGCGCCGTACCGGTCCTGGGTCACTGCCTTCATGTCTGCTCCTCGGTGAGTCGAACGTCGGGTACCTGCTGCCTCAGCCGAAGTCTCGCAACAAACGAGGGGTTGCGATAGGGCCAGCGCCGAGCAGGAGCCGGCTAGCCGTGCCCTGCCGACATGCTCGCGCGGGTGAAAGTGTCGCGCGCGGGTGCTGATTCACGTACGCCACGCCAGAACACCCGCGGGACGGCTCTACTCGGCCGCTGCCGGCGCTGGGGCCGCAGCGTGTCCGTTCCCGTTGGTCGATCCGGCGCCCACCGGAACCGGCGCGGCGGCCGCATCGGCAGCAGACGACCGACCTCCGACGAATCCGTTGAGCAGAGCGGCGAGGTCGATGCCCGTCGAGTCCTTGAGCAGCTGGGTGACCTCGGTCACGTTGCCGACGACCTGTTTCGACAGGTGCGAGGCACCATCGGTGGAGATGACGGTGAGGTTGTCAATTGCGGCGTACGGGGCAGCCAGCTGGCGAGCGATCTCGGGCAGGATCTCGATCGCCCGCTGCTGCAGCAGCGCCTCGGACTCGTCCCGGAGTGCCGCGACCCGCAGCTCAGTGGCGCGAGCCTCGGCCTCACCCTTGGCGAAGATGGCGGCGGCCTCCGCCTCACCCTCCGCACGCGTTGCTTCAGCTTCGGCAATACGCCGGTCACGGTCCGCCTTCGCCTCTGCGACGACCTGGGCTGCGTGCGCCTCGGCGATCTGACGGATGCGGTAGGACTCGGCATCCGCTGTCTTGCGCACATCCGCGTTGAGCTGCTGCTCACGGAGGGCGGTCTCGCGCTGCGCGGTGACCTCACGCTGCTGCAGGATGCCCTGCTGGGCGAATGCTTCAGCGAGCGGCTTGGCGGCCTCGGCTTCGGCGAGCGCCTTGTCGGTCTCCATCTTGATCGACGCGTTCTTCAGCGACAGTTCACGGTTGGCGTCAGCGATGGCCTCGGCCGCCTCGATGCGGGCCTGCTCGGATGCGCGAGCAGACACCGACTCGGCGATCTCAGCGGCCTGGCGCACCCGCGCCTGCTCGGGTCGGCCGAGGTCGGTGATGTAGCCCTTGTCGTCGGCGATTTCCTTGATCTGGAAGGTGTCGACGTCGAGACCCTGGTTGAGCAGCGAGGTGCGGGCCGCTTCGATGACCTGCTCGGCGAGGCCGGCGCGGTCGCGGATGATCTCCTCGACGGTGAGGTTACCGATCGAGCTCCGCAACGAACCGGACAGCACCTCCTGGGTGAACGGTTCGATGTGCTGGTCCTGCCCGAGAAACCGCTGCGCCGCTGAGCGGATCGCACCGTCACTGTCGCCGACCTTCACCACGGCGACGGCCTCGATCCGGATCGTCACGCCGTTGCGGGTCTGCGCCACCACCTGGATGCCGATGGCGCGCGAACGCAGCGACATCGAGAATTGCTTCTGCAGGAACGGGATGACGAAAACACCGCCGCCCTGAACGACCTTTTGCCCGGTCAGATCGGTGATCGTGCGGCCGTCGGCTCCGACGGATTTGCGCGCGCGGCGCCCGGTGACGATGATCGCCTCGTCGGGCTGCGCGATCTTGTAGCGGCTCTGGACGAACCCGATGACGATGAGCACCACGACGATGCCCACCACAACGGCGAAGACAACCGGGCTGAACAAGACGGCTAGCAATTCCATGATTCCCCTCGACGCCGGCGGTCCTGACGGCGCCCCCAGCCTAGTGGGGCGGTATTTCCCGCCGTCGGGAACGGATGCCCCACGTTCGGGCGTTCGCAACAGCGGAGAACTCGGCTCATTCCGCGGGATTCGGGCCGGGACGGCCTGCTTCCGTGAGAATCTCCGCAGTAACGAACCGGCAGACCGCACCCGAGCCGGCGAAAGAGCGCCGGCTCACGCTTCGACAGGGCGGAAGAGGGCTCAGGCCGTGATCGTCATCTGCTGCACGAGGTCGTCCTCCACGGTGAAGCTGAAGTGGCTCTCCCCGGTGAAGCCCTCGCCGCCGACCGTTGCGGTGAACGTCGTGTACTCACCCGTCGTGATCTCGGCGGTCACGTCGAGGGTGACGTGCATGCCGATGAACTCGGCATCCGACCACTCCTGAATCTCCTCGCGACCGCTGAACACGCGACCGCGGTCGTCGACCGTGCCCTCCGGGGCGAAGGTGTCGAGAAAGCCCTGGCTGTCTCCGGAGTTGGCTGCAGCAACCAGCCGGGCCACCGGCTCAGGAAGTGTGGACGCCATGTCGGTCCCTCTCTCTCGCGTGACACTCACGTTAGACCCCGAACTGGGGAGCCGTAAATGGCATGCCTGCGGGGGTCAGAGGGAACTACCCTGACCACAGGGGGTTCGATGATGACGGGCGACCGGGACGGTACGCTGCTCGGCTCGGTCCAGCGCGCCATCGCCGTGGTCGACGTCGTCGCCAACGCGCGACGCCCCCTTCCGGTCAAAGCGATCGCCCAGGCATCCGGTCTCACCCTTGGCACGACGTACAACATCGTCCGCACTCTCGTTCACGAGGGTGTTTTGCAGCATGAGCCTGATGGGCTCATCCTCGGCCACCGGTTCTCGAGCCTGCAGCCGGAGCGGACGGATGGTGTCTTCCTGGCGAGGGCACGAGCCACCCTGCGTGAGGTCAGCGGGGAACTCGGCGTCGCTGCCTGCCTGTCCCGATTCGCAGACGGAGAAGTCCACGTCGTCGACATCGTGGAGGGTCCCCACAAGCCCCGGGTCCCTCTCTGGGTCGGGCCACAGGACAGCGCGCACGCTTCCGCCTTCGGCAAACGCATCCTCAGCGACCTGGCGACGGAAGACCGCCTCGACTACCTGGCGCGGCATCCGCTCAAGAAGTTGACCCGGAACACGATCAGCGACCGGCGCACGCTGCTGCAGCACCTCGACACGTACCGTTCCGCCTCGATCGACATGGAGGAGTACGTGCTCGGCTATCACTGCCTGGCTGTTCCCGTGCAGGCACCGGGCGTGATCGGCTCGCTCGCGGTGACCGCTCCGGCAGAGGCGGCGCCCATCGACGTCGCCCAGGTGGTGAAACGGATGCAGTCAGCCGCGTCACGCCTGTCGCTCACCCTGGGTGCGGACGGGCTCGCGTGAGCCGCTTTCACCATCTGAAAATGACGGCCTAGAAACGTGCGTGGCACCCCGACTAGCGTCGATCTGCGGCGTTGCGCCGATAAGCGCGCGCTGCACGAGCGCTCGGCGCTCGGACGACCCTTACCGGGGCTCGTCTTTCGGGGGGAAGAAGAGGTGTCGCGAGATTCGCACATCGCGACATCGTCCGGTCGAGGGGGTGTGTGCCGATCAGGTGCCGCCCCCTCGGCTGTCAACCGGGTTACGGCATCAGACTCGTCGAGACCGCGGTGAACACGGCCATCAGCAGCGGCGGCGCAAGGGCGATCATGGCGGCGGCACTCGCGACCAGGCCGCCGATCGACCAGAGGGAGCGCCGGGTGGCTGCGGTTCGTACCTCGCCATCGAGCGCGTCGAAGCGGGCCAGAAGTTGATCGCAGGGCGCAGAGGCCACCGTGCGCCAGGTGCCCGGATCGTCGACAAGACCGACGATGCGGGCGAGGTCATCCGGACCGAATTGCACCGGCCGCTTCAGCAGCCAGCGTCGCAGCCGACGGGCGTCGAGAACCGCGACGAGATCCGGCCGCTCCTTGACGACGAGCGAAGACGCACCATGGATCGCCACGACCGGCCGGACCCGACCGGGCAGACCCAACCTGGCATGCAGGAGCTTCGTCACCCGGGCGGCCTCGTGCTCGGCGTTGCGGATGTGAGGCTGACGCTGTCCGGACACCATCAGGGTCCGGTTCGCAACCCAGATCGGCTTGCCTCGATGGTGCTTCGTGTTGATCGTGAAGACACCGCCCGGGCCGACCACCAGGTGGTCGATGTCGGCCTCTTTCGTGCCGACCGGCAGGGCGTGAAAGACGGTCCATCCCGTGGGCAGCACATCGAGCATCCGCCCGACCGCGATCTCACCCTGGGCGCCGCGATACCAGGCGATTCCGCTGGTGCTGAGCGGTGACCGGCCGAAGAGGCGTGCCAGGCGACCGCGCTCGATCAGGTGAGCTGGATCGGCAAGGAGCTCTTCGATGACAGCCTGGGCAGCGTGGCGCTGCCGCATGCTCGTGGCTTGGATGGTCACTGGGCTCCCTTTGTAGCTGTTCTCCGACAGTACTGAGCCGCCTCAACGCCGCTGCATCCCCAGAACGGGCTTGCGACAGAGCTGTGTTACTCGACGAAACGGATGCCGTTCTGCAGTCGGGTGCGCAGGTCGAAGAGTTCATTTCCGCCCGCCCGGGTCAGGTCGGGCAGACCGGCGCGGAGGAACCCGGGGACGAACGACGCGCGGATGGCGAGGGTCGCCGCGCCCCGGCTGCTGCCCAGCTGGACGTATGGTGCTTCGAGGGCGGCGTCGGGGAGCACGATGGCCAGTCCGGTGAACTTGACGCGCAGCGAGCGGCTGAGAACCTTGGCGCGAGCGGCGAGATCGTGCATGGGCCGCTCACCGGCGAGGGCTTCGCCGATGAGTTCGCCGCGTTTGATCTTCACCGGGGCGCCCCAGTCCTCGGAGAGCAGGGCGAACAGCCCGGTCGGCCCCAGAACGATGTGGTCGATTTTCTCGTCCGGGGCTCCGGTGGCGACGTCGTGCCAGACGGTGAAGCCGAGGCCCAGCTCGGCCAGGTTGCGGGCGGTGGACTCCTCGGCGAGCGCATCCGCGAGGAGATGCCGGAGTTCCCGCGGGGCGGTGCGGACGAGCGCCGGGTCGTAGGGGTCGGCTTCGACGCCGCGGCCGGTCCACTCCCGCATGAGCCGCAGGTAGCGTTCGCGCCGCCAGCCGCCCGGATGCCCGTACGAACGTGCCCGGGGGCGCGAGTCGGCCTGCGGTTTGGCTGCGGATGCTGCCCAGGTGTGGTGTTCCTCCTGTGTAGCCGTTCCCGTGGAGCGGCCGCGGTCGTAGGCGGCGCGCCCCTCGACGGTTCCGACCCGTTCCCAGGCGAGTTGCACGGCGGTGAACCGCACGGCGTCCCCTCCGGTGTCCGGGTGGGTCTCGCGCATCAGCCGGCGGTAGGCGCGACGCAGCTCGTCCTGGCCGGCTGTCGGGCTCACGCCGAGGACCTCGTAAGGCGTCGCGGAGATCGGGCTGTCTGGCATCCGCTCGCTTTCGGGTGGGGAAATCTGCAGCTTCACGATACCGAGGAAATCTGGGAGGCGGTTCTTCGACCGGACGCCGTCCGCAACTTCGGAGATTTCTTTGAGACGGGGCGTTCTTGAATCTGGACCGGCTCGATCGGAGCAGAATCTCCGAAGTTGCAACCACGACCTCGAACTTAGCTTCAGCCCCGCTTCAGCGCGGCTCGGGCAGAATGAGCGGGGAGGTGATCGGCATGCGGCTGCTCGTGGTCGAAGACGAAGTCCGGCTTGCCGATGGCCTGCGCCGCGGACTCGAGGCCGAAGGCTTCGCTGTCGACGTTGCGCCGACCGGCACCGACGGACTCTGGCTTGCCCGCGAGAATCAGTACGCGGCGATCCTGCTCGACATCATGCTCCCCGGGATGAGCGGGTACCGCGTCTGCGAAACCCTGCGTGCCGAGAAGAACTGGACGCCGATCCTCATGCTCACCGCCAAGGACGGCGAATGGGATCAGGTCGAAGCCCTCGACACCGGCGCCGATGACTACCTCACCAAGCCGTTCTCGTTCGCGATCCTGCTCGCCCGGGTGCGCGCCCTGGTGCGCCGCGGTGCCGCCGAACGTCCCGTGGTGCTGGAGGCGGGTGACATCCGGGTGGATCCTGCCGCGCGGAGGGTGTGGCGCGGTGAGACGCCGGTCGACCTGACCAGCCGTGAATTCGCGGTGCTCGAGTACCTGATGCGAAACCTCGGGGCCGTCGTATCGAAGCGTGAGGTGCTCGACAACGTCTGGGACTTCGACTTCGAGGGCGACCCGAACATCGTCGAGGTGTACGTGCGGCACCTGCGCAACAAACTCGACCGGCCGTTCGGCCGCGAAGCGATCGAGACCCTCCGCGGTGCCGGATACCGATTGGCAGCCAACGGTGGCTGACGAACCCTCCGTCGACCCGGGCGCTCGACGCCGCATCTCGCTGCGGACCCGGATCGTGCTCGCCGCCACCGCGGTCGTCGCCGTCGCGCTCCTCCTCGGTGCGGTCGGATTCGTCGTGCTGCTGCAGGAATCACTGCGCGACGGCGTGCAGGCGACCGCTGAGCAGGGCCTCAACGACCTCGTGGACCGGGTGGGGGTTTCGGGTCTCGAGTCCGTGTCGACGGATGCCGCTCCGCCCGCTGACCCGGACGATGACGCCGAAGTCCCCGACGACGAGGATGACTCGGACGACGACAGCGGCAACGACGATTCGAACGACGACCCGGTCACCCAGAGCACCGAGAAGTTCCTCTCCAATTACGACGATGACGAGGCATTCTTCCAGGTGGTCGACGACGACGGCACGGTCGTCGCCGCGAGCGACAACGCCACAGGAATCGGAACCATTCAGGCCCCGCCAGCCGGCGAGGCACTCACCCTGCCGCTGCCCGGTGAGAGCGGCGAGTTCCTCACCGTCGCCGCCGAGTCCGGCGACCTCTCGATCGTCACCGGCCGCAGCATCACCGCGATCGGCGAGACCACCGCCACCGTCACCCGGTTGCTCACCGTTGCGCTGCCGATCCTGCTGCTGTTCGTGGCCTTCACCACCTGGTTCGTGGTCGGCCGAGCCCTTCGACCGGTCGAGCGGATGCGACGCGAAGTCGACGAGGTGACATCCGCGAACCTGCACCGCCGGATCGCCGACCCGGGATCCCGCGACGAGATCGGCCGCCTCGCCACCACCATGAACCGGATGCTCGACCGGCTCGACGCCTCGCAGAAGACCCAGCGGCGCTTCATCTCGGATGCCTCGCACGAGCTGAAATCACCGCTCGCGTCGATGAGGCAATACGCCGAAGTCGCCCAGGCGCACCCGGATCGGGTCGGCGTCGGTGAACTCAGCGATGTCGTGCTCGATGAGGGCGCTCGGCTGGAACGGCTGGTGCAGGGCATGCTCGTGCTCGCCAGGGCTGATGAAAACGCCCTCGCGGCAAGCCGCACCGCCGTCGACCTCGACGACCTCGTGCTCACCGAAGCACGCCGGCTCAAGGACACCACGTCGCTCTCCATCGATACCGGGTCCGTCGGACCTGCGCGGGTTCTCGGCGACGTGGGCCTGCTCGGCCAGGCCCTCCGGAACCTCGCCGACAACGCCGCCAGGCACGCGGCCGGCCGGGTGCGGTTCGAGCTCTCCGAATCGGACGGGCAGGTGCTGCTTGCGGTGGCCGACGACGGCAACGGCATCCCCGAGGGCGCCAGGGACCGGATCTTCGAACGGTTCGTGCGGCTCGACGAGGCCCGTGCCCGCGAGTCCGGCGGCAGTGGTCTCGGCCTCTCGATCGTGCGGGAGATCGCGCTGGCGCACGGCGGTTCCGTCGCTGTGGCCGCGGGTGCGCTGGGCGGTGCCCGGTTCGAATTGCGGATGCCTGCAGCATCCGATTCGCCTTCCTGAAATTGTCTTCAGGAGGCTTCAGGCTGGCTTCAGCGGGTGCCGGGCACAGTGGAATCACACCACAACAAGGAGGCTCTCGTGAAGAAGAAAACCGTGATCATCGGATCCGCACTCGCCGCTGCACTCCTGCTCGGAGGAACGGGTGCCGCTGTCGCCGCCAACAGCTCGACCGATGACGACACAGCCCTCACCGGAACGACGCTCGAGAAGGCCTCGAAGGCCGCACTGGCCGAAACCGGCGAAGGACGCGTGACCGACTCGGAGACCGAGGACGGCGGCTATGAGATCGAGGTCACCCTCGACAACGGCAGCCAGGTCGACCTGTGGCTCAACGAGTCCTTCGCGGTCGTGCGCGTCGACTCGGATGATGACAACGGCTCCGATGGTGACAACGGGGCCGACGACGACGGGGCCGACGACAACGGAGGCGACGACATCTCGTCGACGGGCTCCGACGACGACGGCGCTCTGACCGCCGACGAGCGCGCCAGTGCCGAGACGGCGGCTCTCGCGGCTGCCCCAGGAACCGTGACAGAGGTCGACCGCAGCGATGACGACGGCTCCGCTTTCGAGGTCGAGATCACGCGCGAAGACGGCACCGAGGTCGAGGTCGAACTCGACACTGGCTTCGTGGTCGTTCACGTCGACGAGGATGACGGCGACGACAAGTAATTCCGCGAACAGAGGGGCCGGGCGCCGTGCGCTCGGCCCATTGTGCAGGCTCAGGCGGGATATGCCGAGCTGCGCCGGCCTGCTCGCGTTTGTAACGCCGGAGATTTTCGCAAATCAGCCCCGGTTGAGGCCGAAGCGCGCTCTCGAAGCCACAATCGCCGCAGTTGCGAACACAGCGAGCCGAAACGCAAGGGGGTTCTCAGCCGAAATACCCCGACGTAGCCTCGGACCCATGAGCGACGAGACACTGAACCCTCCCGGCACCGTCCCCAGCGGCGACCCGGTCAAGAACCCCCCGACCGACGGCAACCTCAGCGACCGGGAACAGACCGACAAAGACATGTCGTACAGCCCGTCGAGCGGCCGCGAGACCGAGGAGCTGCAGGACGCTCCGGACTCTCAGGCGTTCGAGGACGGCGACATCGATGCAGCCAACGTGAACCTGCTGCCGGGCACCGGTGGACCGGACGATGTCGGCGACATCGAGGTCGACCCGGACGAGATCGACCTCGAAGGCAACGCCGGCATCAGCTGACAGCGGTCAGGACTCACGCTGGTAGACGTCCGGGATCCCGTCGCTGTCGGCATCCGCTCGTTCGTCCTCCTCGATCCGGCGGTAGCGCCGGTTGCGGCTGACCAAAACGACGGATGCCAGCACCGCGGCGAGCACGGACGCCAGCAGGATGCCGACCTTGGCGTGGTCGTTCTGCATCGCGCCGCCGAGGCCGAAGCTCAGTTCGGCGACGAGCAACGACACGGTGAAGCCGATGCCGGCGAGAAGCCCGATGCCGATGAGGTCGATCCAGGCGAGGGACGTGTCGAGCCTCGCGCGCGTAAACCGGCTCATCAGCCAGGTCGTCGCGACAATGCCGATCGGTTTGCCGAGCACGAGAGCGACGATGATCCCGATCGTGACCGGGTCGGTGAGGGCGGAGGTGAGCCCTCCCCAGCCGCCGATCGACACGCCGGCGGCGAAGAACGCGAACACCGGGACAGCGAAACCAGCGGAGATCGGGCGGAACCGGCGTTCGAAGGTTTCGGCGAGGCCAGGGCCGGCAGCCGGTCCCCCACCGGCAGCGCTGCGGAAAACAGGTACGGCAAATCCGAGCACGACGCCGGCGATGGTGGCGTGCACTCCGGAAGCGTGCAGCAGCCCCCACGCGAGAACCCCGAGCGGCAGCAGGATCAGCCACGCGGCGCTCGGGTGCAACCGGAAGAACCGACGGTAGCGGTACGCCACGAACGCGTACACCGCGACCGGGAGAAGGAACAGGACGAGCGGGAGCAGCGCGATCTGGTTGGTGTAGAACACGGCGATGATCGTGATGGCAAGCAGATCGTCGCCCACGGCGAGGGTGAGCAGGAAGATCCGCAGGGCGCTCGGCAGGTGGGATCCGATGATGGCGAGCACCGCGACGGCGAACGCGATGTCGGTCGCGGTCGGGATGGCCCAGCCGCGGATCGCCTCCGGGTCGTTGAGGTTGATCGCCGCGTAGATCAGGGCCGGAACGATCACCCCGCCCGCCGCCGCCGCGACCGGGATGACCGCCTTGCTGAACTGGCTGAGGTCGCCGGCGACGAACTCGCGCTTCAGTTCGAGCCCGACGAGGAAGAAGAAGATGGCGAGGAGCCCGTCAGATGCCCAGGCGCCGAGGCTCAGTTCGAGGTGCCACGGTTCGTAACCGACGCGTAAGTCGCGGATCGCGAAGTACGCGTCGGATGCCGGCGAGTTGGCCCAGATCACGGCGATCACGGCCGCGGCGACGAGGAGCAGTCCGCCGACGGTCTCCTTGCGGAGGATGTCGCCGATGCGCACGGCTTCGGAGTAGCTGCCTCGGCCGAGGAAACTGGGCGATGGTTTCGGCGGGGTGCTGGCCACGGGGGCTCCTTGCTGCGCGGGTCGACAAAACAGTGCCGACCAGACTTCCCGGCTCACCGGCATCCACTCTACAACTCAGCCGTTTGCGTCGTCCCAACGAAGCACGCAACGGATGCCGTCCGGTCGGGCTCAGCGGAGGTTGCGCACGGCTTCCAGGGCGATCGTCGATTCGGCGAGCGCCGCGGTGCCGCTCCGCGTGCTCAGCTCGGACAGGGCCGTGTAGATCGCCGTTTTCTCCCCGGCGGCTTCGGCACTGCCGGCGGTGCGCGCGAGGTGGCTGCCGAACAGGACGCAGTCGCGGTGTTCGCCCAGCGTGTCCTGCACACGCTCCCCGGCCTCAGCGATCGACGTCGACCGGCCGACGCCGGCGGCCTCGGCTGCTTCAGCCGCGTAGCGCAGGCGACGACCGGCCCTGCGGACCGCGTGAAGCTGCGACTCGAGGTCCCCGCCCGCTGTCGTGGCGGCATCCGCTCGTTTCTGCACCCGCCGGACCTCGCGCGCCAGCACCTTATTGACGACCTTCTTCACCGACGTAGCGGCGTCATCGGTCAGCGGAGGATTCGCGACGAACCCGTCGAGGTCATCGAGCAACCGGAAGTACTCCGGCGACGAAACCACCGTCATGAGGTGGCGGTGGGCCTTCGCGTAGTGGTCGCGAGAGCCGTCGACCAGCCGGGCCCGGGCGTCCGCCTGGGGCTGACCGAGTTCGTCGAGCAGCGCTTCGGCGCGAAGGGCCTGCACCTCGAGGTCGCGCGCGTTGCCGAGCGCAGAACCGAGGGTGCTGAGGCGGTCGCGCAGGTTCTCGGTGACGCTTCTGTCGAACAGGCCTCGGTAGGCAGCGAGCACGCTGCGCAGGCGCCGCACGATCGTGCGCATGCGGTGCACGGCGTCGGGCTCGTCGGCGCGGGCGGCCGGGTCGGCCTGTTCGAGAGCGTTCACCAGGTCTGCGACCGCCCCGACGATGACAGCGGATGCGTCGCCGCCGGCCGCCAGGCGCGTCGCGTCCGGCGTGGCGGCTTTCAACGCGACACCCGGAAGCACTTCGGTGAGAGAGTCCGCTCCAAGCGCGCGGGCGATCTTCGCGACGCTCGACGAGGGGTGAGCGCCGGCCTCGGCGATGAGACCCTCGATCTGGTCGAGGAGGGCTGTGCGGCCGTCCTCGGTGTCGGGGGCGCCGTCAAGCAGCTCGACCTCCCACTCCCGCCAACTCCGCTCGCCACCATGGCGCGCGTCGATGGCGGTGACCTCGTCGTCGGCGATCTCGACGACACCGGTGCCGTCGGCATCCAGCAGGTGAATCGCTGTGCGCCTGGTCGAGATGCGGGCGAGGGGAGTGAGTTCGCGGTCACGCACCCACGCGCGAATCGGTTCGAGGATCGCATCCGGCACCGTCCCGGTATCGTCGCCGAGCGGCCAATGCAGTTCGGTGCGGCCCTCCGCCGCGGGTTTCTTGATGTGCCAGCCGGCGTCCCCGCCGCCGGTGCGCCGCCGAACGACGATGCGCCGCACCGCGAGGTCGACGGTGTCGGTGTCGTAGTACACGGCCTCGAGATCGACCGGCTCCCGGGTTTCGACCGACGCGATCCCGTCGACGGCACTGAGGTCCGGAACGTTCGCGCCCTCCTCAACGTCATACTTGCGCTCGATCTCGCTCTGGGAGTGGTGGCCGGCCTCGGCGATGTTCGTCATACCCCCATTGTCGACCGCGGGGCTGCCTGGTTGCCACCGCGGATGCCGAGGGTTGCGGCGGGGACGGATGGCGCGGGTGCTCTGGTCGCGCGCCGGTGCACTTCCTGCAGCGCGGGGCGAAAACACCCGCGCGCCAGCCGAAAACGGACGCTGCGGGCATGCGGATGCTGCCTGGTTGCCACCGCGGATGCCGAGGGTTCCGGCGGGGACGGATGGCGCGGGTGCTCTGGTCGCGCGCCGGTGCACTTCCTGCAGCGCGGGGCGAAAACACCCGCGCGCCAGCCGAAAACGGACGCTGCGGGCAGGCGGATGCTGCTTGGGCTCCGGCCGCGGACGTTCGCGGGGGTGTCCCGTGCCGCGCGGGTGCTCTGGTCGCGCGCCGGTGCACTTCCTGCAGCGCGGGGCGAAAACACCCGCGCCTGCGCAACGGCAGACGACGGATGCCACGCCGCCGGCCGCTCCGTCAAGGCCTCGCTCGGCGTGCTGCCGCGGCGTAGCCTCGCCGCATGACCTCCAACGATGCAAGCGACTTCGGCCGCGAAAACAACCCGCTCAGCGCCGACCCCATCAACACCGTGGACAGCGCGGTGCCCGGTGTGCAGTCCCACGTCCCCGGTGAAGACGACTCCGACAGCTCGGTCGGCGGTGTCGCGCCGGGCGGAACGGCGCTCGATCACGCCGGAGACACCGACGCTCCCGGCGAGCAGGGGCTCTCGAACGCTGGGGACTCGATCGGCGACGCCGGCTTCGGCGCCGACCAGGGCATCGGCGACGGCACGGGCCTCGGCGAAGGCAACGGGAACGCGGGCCAGTCATCGGACGACAGCCCGGACCAGTAGCGGCGCCTACCCACCCGGTTCGGACCACTGCAACGGCACACCGCGGGAGTGCGTCCGCAACGAATGAACACGCGGTGCGAGCGCGAACGGATGCGGCGGGCGACGGCCGCTGACCGGTCGCGCGGGTGTTCCGGGTTCGCGTGGGTGCGATCGCAGCAGCGCGACGCACAAAGACCCGCGCGAGCCGCGAAACGGATGCCTCACCGCGGCAAAGCCACCGGGTCGAGGAGCGATCCGACCGGGCTGCGCACCCACCAGGCTCCCGTGGCCCGGTGTTCGGCCGGCGTCGAGTATCGATAGCGGAACGCGCGGGCGCGAATCCAGCGAGGCGGAGCATCCGGGAACGGGTTCTTTCCGATCAGCCGGAGGGTGCGCCGGTCGCCCTCAAGGAGTTTCACGACCAGCATCTGGAACCACCGGGAGTCCGTCGACCCGAGGGCGAGGAACCACATCAGCCAGTCCAGCCGCAGGTGGTACGGCGCGACCTGCGGCGGCATCCGCTTCACGTTGCCCGGTTTGCCCTTGAATTCGTAAGGGATCCATTCCGAAGCGGGCCCCGGCCGCTCGTCGGAGCATCCCTCGACGATGATCTCGATGCGCTCCTTCGTCACCGTGCCGAACGCTCCGTACGCGTTGACGAGGTGATACCGGTTGAAGCTCGCGTTCATCAACTGATGCCGGGCGAACAGGTTGGCCAGCGGCCGCCAGCTGAGCACGAGCAGGAACGCGACGACCGCGATCACGAGCACGTCGAACCACAGCGGCGTCGGCGGGAACTCGGTGTCCAGGCCGTCGAAGGAGAGCACCGCCCGGATCGTGCCATCGTCGATGGCGCAGAACGCGAGCACGATCGTTATCCAGTTCAGCCAGGCGAAGTTGCCGGTGAACACGAGCCACAACTGGGTGAGGATGATGATCGTCGCCGCAACGGATGCCACCGGCTGCGGTGCGAACAGGAAGAACGGCACCACGAGCTGCGCGAAGTGACTGCCGAGCACCTCACCACGGTGGAACCACTTCGGCAGGTGGTGCACGAACCAGCTGACCGGGTTCGGCATCGGCTGGGTCTCGTGGTGGTACATCAGCGCGGTGAAATCGCGCCACTCCCGCCCGCCACGCATCTTGATCATGCCAGCGCCGAACTCGAGCCGGAACACCAGCCAACGCAGGAACAGCAGAACGAGAAACGGTGGCGCGACCTGGTCCGAACCGAGGAACGCGACGACGAACCCGGCCTCGAGCAGCAGGCTCTCCCAGCCGAAACCGTAGAACGCCTGGCCGATGTTCACGATCGAGAGGTACAACGCCCACACCACGAGGAACGAGATCATCGGGAGCCACGCCGGCCCGGATTGCGGCAGGCCGACGACGAGCGTCGCCGAGATTCCCGCGCCACCCGCCGCAACGGCGAGGAGACGGTCGTCGCTGTAGCCCCGGTGGAACAGGCTCGGGAACTGTCTGAAGCTGACCCGGCGCAGGAACCACGGCGCCGGCAACAGTCCTCGCTCGCCCAGAAGCGCCGGAAACTGGTTGGCCGCCGACACGAATGCGATCAGGTACAGCGCCGCGATGCCACGCTGGAGGACCTGGCGGGCGAGCTCATAGTCCTCGGCGGCGAACCACTCCACAAGCCGACGTTAGACCCGTGGCGGTTCCGCTTCAACGGGTTGAAACAGACAGGCCGGGGCGGCGGCCTGCGCAGGAACGCCTGATCAAAATGCAAGAGCACGGATGTTTCTCTGCACTGCCCAGACAACAGTGCCAGTATCGACAGATCGGAATCGGTCATTTCGGCCGGACTAGAAGGGACACGTCATGGCACAGGTGAGCAAGAACCAGAAGGCCGCGAAGGATGCGCTCAAGGACGCCCGCGAGGCGATCAAGGCAGCGATCAAGGCCGCCAAGAAGTCGGACAAGAGCGCTCGGAAGGACGCCTCCGCGCTGCAGGCAGAACTCAAGAAGGGCCTCCCGGCGTCGAAGCGCAACACCGTGCTGAAGCCGGGCACCAGCAGCAAGACGGTCAAGACAGCCAAGCCGGCCAAGGACACCAAGCCGGCCAAGGGCGCCACGAAGGACAAGGGCGCCACGAAGACCTCGAGCGCCACGTCGAGCAAGGCCGCCGACACGTCGCCCGCGAAGAAGGCCACAGAAGCGAAGCCAGGCACCAGGGTCGCGAAGACGGCCAAAGCTGAGAAGACAGCCAGGAGCACCTCGGCCGCGCTGACGAAGCCTGCCACCTCGGCAGCGGCGTCATCGGCCGCCACGAGAGGTCGGCGCAAGTCGGCGGAACCCACGGTTGCACAGCTGCGCGAGCAGGCCAAGGCAGCAGGGCTCTCCGGGTTCTCGGGATTGAACAAGGCAGCGCTGCAGGACCTCCTCGGCTCCCGCTGACGCCTCGATTCGTTAACCTCCCGTTTCCCCTGGCCCACTAAGGTAGGCGGGGTTTGCGGGCGGATGGCGCCTGAGCGGCACCGAAGAAACTGAACGGGATTATCTATGAGCGACGATTCCGGACAGACGGTGCTGCTGGCTGGCGCGCGAACGACTCCTGGGCGTACGCTGCTCGACATCCTGCGGGACAGCGTTCTCCGGCACCCGGAAGCGTCGGCCATCGAAGACGCGGACGGCGCGCTCAGCTACCGGGAACTC
Source organism: Mycetocola sp. (assembly GCF_046716805.1). GTDB lineage: Bacteria > Actinomycetota > Actinomycetes > Actinomycetales > Microbacteriaceae > Mycetocola_A. Next base: position 29,974 of record NZ_JBKJWH010000124.1, read on the forward strand.
ATGGCCCGGGTCGTTCGTGTTGCTGCGCGCCTGCGCACCGACGGCGTCCAGCGCGGCGATCGGGTCGGCATCCGGATGCCGTCCGGGTCATCGGACCTGTACATCTCGATCCTCGCGGTGCTCGCCGCCGGCGCCGCGTATGTGCCTGTCGACGCGGATGACCCCGAAGAACGCGCCGACATGGTGTTCGGCGACGCCGGAGTCTGCGGCGTCATCACCGCGGGTGGCAGGTTTGTGGCGAGCGGGAGCGAGACTCAACCGCTCGAGCCGTTGTTCGATCCGCTTCCGCCCCATGCGAGCACGCACAATTTGCCGATCGCCGCTCCGCCGCGCCCGGAGGATGATGCGTGGATCATCTTCACCTCGGGGTCGACCGGCCGGCCGAAAGGCGTCGCCGTCTCGCACCGTTCAGCGGCGGCGTTCGTCGATGCGGAGTCGCGCCTGTTCCTCCAGGAGGAACCCATCGGCCCAGGCGACCGGGTCCTTGCCGGGCTTTCCGTCGCGTTCGACGCCTCCTGCGAAGAGATGTGGCTGGCCTGGGCCCACGGCGCCTGCCTTGTGCCCGCCCCGCGCGCGCTCGTGCGCACCGGAATGGACCTCGGCCCCTGGCTGACGGCGCGCGGCATCAGCATCGTGTCCACAGTGCCGACCCTGGCTGCGCTCTGGCCGGCGGAGTCGCTCGAGAATGTGCGCCTGCTGATCTTCGGCGGCGAAGCCTGCCCACCGGAACTCGCCGCCCGGCTGGCCGTCGACGGCCGCGAAGTGTGGAACACCTACGGCCCGACCGAAGCGGCCGTCGTCTCCTGCGCCGCGATGCTCGACGGGTCTGACCCGGTGCGCATCGGCCTGCCGCTCGACGGCTGGGACCTCGCCGTCGTCGCGCCGGACGGATCGCCCGTGGCCGAGGGCGACGTCGGTGAGCTGATCATCGGCGGTGTCGGGCTTGGTCGCTACCTCGACCCGGAGAAGGACGCGGAGAAATACGCGGCCCACGACGTTCTCGGCTGGAAGCGGGCGTACCGCAGCGGGGACCTGGTGCGGTTCGAGCGCGCCGGCCTCGTCTTTCAGGGCCGTGCCGACGACCAGGTGAAGGTCGGCGGGCGGCGGATCGAGCTCGGCGAGATCGAGGCGGCCCTGCAGTCCCTCGACGGCGTCGCCGGTTCCGCGGTGGTCGTGCAGAGAACGGATGCCGGCAACCAGGTCCTCGTCGGATACCTCGCGATGGCCGACGGGGTCGCCCTGGACCGCACACGCGCCCTCGCGCGGCTGCGGGAAGAACTACCGGCCGCCCTGGTGCCCCTGCTGGCCGAAGTGGGCTCGCTGCCCACCCGCACCTCCGGCAAGATCGACAAGGCCGCGCTGCCCTGGCCGCTTCCCGGCGTCCTCGCCGATGCCGAAGCATCCGGACTGAGCCCGATGCAGGCGCGCCTGTCGACCCGCTGGCAAGCGGTGCTGGGCATCCCGGTTCCCGACAGCGACGCGAACTTCTTCGACCTCGGCGGTGGGTCGCTCGCCGCCGCACAACTGGTCAGCGCCATTCGCGAGGACGATCCTGGGTTCACCGTCGCCGACATCTACGCCCACCCGCGGCTCGGCGCGATGGCCGACGAACTCGAATCCCGGATTCCGGAGATCCCTCCGGTTCCGCGGGAGTACCACCGGGTGGTTCCGACCCCCCGACGGATGCAGGTGCTGCAGACCGTCCTGTCTGCGCCGCTGCAGGTGCTCGCCGGCATCCGCTGGCTGCTGTACATCCTCGTCGCCGGCACCGTGCTGAGCTGGTTCAGCGGCTTCGAGGTGCTGCCGACGGCATCCCTGTGGTTGCTGATTCCGGCGTTGGTTCTCTTCGCCACGCCGTTCGGCCGCATGGCCATCGCCGTCGTCGCGGCGCGGCTGCTGCTTGCCGGCCTCCGCCCCGGCGACTACCCGCGTGGCAGCGGTGTGCACCTGCGGCTCTGGCTGGCGGAGCAGATCGCCGAACAGGTCGGCGCCGTCAGCATCTCCGGCGCTCCGTGGATCAGCTACTACGCCCGCGCGCTCGGTGCGAAGATCGGCCCGGACGTCGACCTGCACACCCTCCCGCCGGTGACCGGGATGCTGCGGATCGGGGCCGGCGCAGCGGTCGAACCCGAGGTGGACCTCGCCGGTTACTGGATCGACGGCGACATCGTGCGCATCGGTGAAATCCGGATCGGCGCTCACAGCACAGTCGGAGCACGCAGCACCCTTCTTCCCGGAACCAAAATCGGTCGGGACTCCGAGATCGCACCCGGATCCGCTGTCTTCGGCCGGGTTCCGTCCGGCCAGCTGTGGGCCGGATCACCGGCGCAGCGGGTCGGTAAAGCGCGAAACTGGTGGCCCGACGAGCGACCTCCGCGCAACACCCGATGGCTCGGCGCCTATGCGGCGAGCTCGGTCGGCGTTGCCGCGCTGCCGGTTCTCGCGCTGCTTGCCGGTTCCCTCGTGATCGCCGCCGGCATCCGTTACTCGGAGTCGCTAGCCGAGGCCGCTCTTCGCGGGTTCGCGCTTCTCGTGCCGGCCACCCTCCTCGCCGGCGTTGTGCTCGCCGGTCTCGTCGTCGTGCTGGTGCGACTTCTGGGCATCCGCGTGCGTGAGGGCACCTACCCGGTGCGCAGCCGCACCGGCTGGCAGGTGTGGAGCATCGAACGCCTGCTCGACCTCAGCCGCACCCTGCTGTTCCCGCTCTACGCCAGCCTGTTCACCCCGGTCTGGTTGCGGATGCTTGGCGCGAAAGTCGGGCGTGACGTGGAGGCATCCACGGTGCTTCTCATCCCGTCGATGACGACCGTCCGCGACGGCACGTTCCTCGCCGATGACACGATGATCGCGCCGTACGAGCTGGGTGGCGGTTGGCTGCGGATCGCCAAGATCGACATCGGCAAACGGGCGTTCGTCGGCAACTCAGGGATCGTGCCCGCCGGGCACAAAGTCCCGAAGGACGGGCTCATCGCCGTGCTGTCCTCGGCACCGCTCAAGTCGAAGGCCGGCTCGTCGTGGCTGGGCTCGCCGGCGGTGCGCTTGCGCCGCACCGTCGCCGCAGCGGACGACACGTTCACCTTCAACCCGCCCGCCCGGCTGCGGTTGGCCCGGTCGCTCTGGGAACTCGGGCGGATCGTGCCCGTTTTGGTCACGGCGGCGCTCGGTCTCGCCGTTCTTCTCGCCATGGCTGTGCTCGTGGAGTACACCGGGGTGTGGTGGGCGGTGCTCCTCAGCGGCGTCGTGATGATCGTGGCCGGTGCTGTCGCCGCGGGCATCACGACCGCCGCGAAGTGGCTGCTGGTTGGCCGGATGCGTGCTGTAGAGCATCCGCTCTGGTCCTCGTTCGTCTGGCGCACCGAGGTCTCCGACGTGTTCATCGAAATGCTGGCGGCACCGTGGTTCGCGAACGCCGCCGCCGGCACACCCGCCCTCGTCTGGTGGCTGCGCAGCATGGGGTCGACGATCGGCCGCGGAGTGTGGATCGAGACGTACTGGCTGCCCGAGTCGGACCTCGCCACGCTCAAGGACGGAGCCACCGTCAACCGGGGCTGCGTTGTGCAGACCCACCTCTTTCATGATCGAATCATGAGCATGGACACCGTCACCCTCGACGAGGGAGCCACCCTCGGTCCCCACAGCGTCATCCTCCCGGCCGCCCGGATCGCGGCGCACGCCACGGTGGGCCCGGCGTCGCTCGTGATGCGGGGTGAAGTGGTTCCGCAAGGATCCCGGTGGAGCGGCAACCCGATCGGCCCGTGGCGTGAGGTGACCGTCCGCGACTACCACGTCGACGCGACCCGATGACAACGATGACGACGGCAGGATCCCGCACCGCCGGTGACCCTTACGTGCCGGCGAGCGGCAATGGCGGCTACCGGGTGGCGCATTATGCGCTCGATCTGCGGTACCGGGCGGCGACGAACCGGCTGGATGCCACGGCCACGATCACCGCGATCAGCAGTCAGGAGCTCAGCCGGTTCACGCTCGACCTGAGCCGGCTGCAGGCCTCCCAGGTGACGGTGGACGGCCGCAAGGCCGGCAAAACCCAGTCCAACGGAAAACTCGCAGTCGTCCCGTCGACGCCGATCGCCACAGGAACGACGTTCACCGTCGTGATCGACTACTCCGGATCGCCCGCTCCCCGCCGCAGCCCGTGGGGGCTCGTCGGGTGGGAAGAACTCGAGGACGGCGTGATCGTCGCATCGCAGCCGACCGGGTCGCCAACCTGGTTCCCCTGCAACGACCACCCTGCCGACAAGGCGAGCTACAGCATCCGCGTCACCACTGAACAGGCCTACACGGTGCTCTGCAACGGTGTGCTCACCGCCCACACGGTGGCGGCCGGGCGGGGCACCTGGCAGTACGAGCAGGTCGAGCCGACGTCGACGTATCTGGCGACGGTGCAGATCGGGCGGTATTCGATGGAGGAGATCGCGCTCGGAGACGTGCCGGGGCTGCTCGCCTACCCGCGACGGCTCCAGGCACGCGTGCACGCGGATTTCGCTGACCTCCCGGCGATGATGGGATGCTTCGAGGCCGCGTTCGGTCCGTACCCGTTCGCCAGCTACACGGCGGTGATCACGGCTGATGACCTCGAGATTCCGCTCGAAGCACAGTCGATGGCGATCTTCGGCGCCAACCACATCGACGGCGTGGGCGGTGAGGAGCGACTCGTCGCCCACGAACTTGCCCACCAGTGGTTCGGCAACAGCGTCGGGGTTCGCTCCTGGCAGCACATCTGGTTGAACGAAGGGTTCGCCTGCTACGCCGAATGGCTCTGGTCAGAGGCCAGCGGCGGACCGTCGGCGGATTCTCTCGCCCGGAACTTCCACTCGGTGTTGCGAGCACTTCCGCAGGACATTGTGCTCGGCGATCCGGGCCCCTCCGACATGTTCGACGACCGCATCTACAAGCGCGGCGCGCTCACCCTGCACGCTCTGCGAGCCGTGCTCGGCGATGAGGCGTTCTTCGCCATGCTGCGCGATTGGGTTTCCGCGCACCGGCACGGCGTCGTCGACACCGCCGGATTCCAGACGCACGTCGCCCGGTTCAGTACCGCCCCGCTCGACGGCCTCTTCTCCGCCTGGGTGTTCAACGCGGCTCTGCCTCTCCTCCCGGTCGGATCGACTGGCCGAGGGCGACGCTGACGACGAAATCGCCGTTCACCGGGATATCCACGAGGCGATAGAGAGTCCCGTCCAGCTCCGCCCGACGCCCGTCGACCTGCACGTTCGCTGGATCCACCCGGAGTCCCCGTCCGTCCGCCTTGAGCACGGCTTCGACCTGGGTCCAATGGCGGAGCGGATCCTCCTCGTGCCCGGTGAGCTGACGAATCGCCCGAACGCGCTCGTCGGTCCCTGCCCGTGGCTCCACATCCACACCGATCGAGATCCGGTCCGCCGCCCCGACAACGAGCATCCCAGCGCAGGCCGACACGCTCAGCGTCAATGCGCGGACGTGATCGGTGCCGCCGACGACGACCGGTCGTCCGTGCGGGCCGCCACAGTCGATGCACCGGGCGGCGATCTCCACGGCCGGGGGACTCACTGCGGCCAGCCCGCCGACCAGCTCGCGGAGCAGCATCCGCCCCCAGAGCAGCCGTTCTCGGGCCAGCGAGGGAATCGTGGCGTCCAACCGCGCCCGTTCCTCAGACGACAACAGCGTCAGCGCTTCGTCCTCCCGCCCGGCCAGTGCAGCCGGGTCCGCCCACCGCACCCACGCGTCGCTGCCGAGTTGGAGGGAAGTCACCTCCCCATTCTCGCCGGTCGTCCACGAGCGGTCCGCGCGATGCTGTCAACGGGTAGAGGGGCACGGCTGCGGCGGCGTACCGTGCACCACGAGATCGACGCCGTGCTGCGCGGCGTGCTCGATCGTGCATCCGCCAGAAATCGAGGAGGACTCCCATGACGTTCAGCGACGACGAGATCGCAACTCCGGTCACCAGGACCGTGCCGACCGAAACCTTCATCCCGGCCGACGACGAGGACATGAGAACGATCGCCGGCCTGGTGAAGTCCGCGAAGATCGCCCTCGTCACCACGATCACCGCGAGCGGGCACCTGCACAGCCGCCCGCTCGCCGCCCAGGAGATCGACTTCGACGGCGACCTGTGGTTCTTCACCCAGGACCCGAGTTCGAAGGTCGACGACATCCGTCAGAACAACCAGGTCAACGCGGCGTTCGAGTCGGGCAAGGGCTACCTGTCGGTCGCGGGAACCGCGAGCATCGTCCACGACAAGGCGAAGATCGACGAACTCTGGACACCCGCCGTCGAAGCGTGGTTCCCCGAGGGGAAGGACGACCCGACGGTCGCGCTCATCAGACTCAGCGCCGAATCCGCCGAGTACTGGGCCTCGAACGAACCCGGTGTCGTGACCGCGTTCAAGATCGCCAAAGCCGTCGTCACCCACACTCAGCCGGACGTCGGCGGGAACAAAGCGGTGGACCTCTAGACCGCTCCATTCGTTCAGGCCACCAGGTAATCTTCGGCGGCGATCCACCGCACGCCGCGCTTGTGGCTGAGCAGTTGTGCCCGCACCGAAACTCCCGCGGTGACACAAGCACGGTGCAGTTGCTCTGCCCAGGCGCAGTCCGCCGGGGTGAGGCGGTCGCTCGCGTAGCGCTCCCAGACGAAGATCACCTGGGCGGCTTCCGCGACCTCGAGGATCTCCTTTACGCTGACGGCGAGGGCCTGAGCGTTGCCGCCACCGGGGGACTCCGGATAGTCAGCCATCGGAAGAATCAACGGCAGCTGGACATTTCGGTCGTCGAGGAACAGCATCCACACCTGCCGTGTGCATGCGCGCCCAACGAGAGCCTGCACGCGCCGTTCAATGAGCTCGTCGGAGACGAGCGGTAGTTTTCTCGCCGTTTCGGCGCTGATCTCTGTCATGCCTACCAGCGTGACGACCCGGGCAGACGCATGCGGCGGCATCCGCGCTTCTGTGGAGAAACGGATGCCTGTGGACAAGTCCGCTTGGATGAGACACCTCGCGTTCGCGCGGGCGAAATTGCCGCACGCGGGTTCAGTTTCGCCAGCGTGCGGCAAAAAGACCCGCGCGGATCGGCGGAGCGCCTGGCAGATCAACGTGACCGGATGCTGTCGCGCGGGTGGGTCTTGCGTCGCGCCGGTGCAACTTCGCCAGCGCGTGGCCGAAACACCCGCGCGAGGCATCCGCAGCCCCTCCGACGGATGCCGCACCGCTACGCGGTCTGGCCCTCGTGCTCGCCCTCGCCGATCTCCTCGACGAGTTTCGCGTTGAACGCGGGCAGGTCGTCGGGCGTTCGGCTCGAAACCAGGCCACTGTCGACCACGACCTCCTCGTCGACCCAGTTGGCGCCGGCGTTGATCAGGTCGGTCTTGAGGCTCGGATAACTCGTCAGTTCCCTGCCACGGACGACATCCGCTTCGACCAGCAGCCAGCCGCCGTGGCAGATGACCCCGACGGGTTTGTGATCCTCGAAGAACGAGCGAGCGAGCGTCACGGCATCCGGGTCCATCCGCAGGTGGTCGGCGTTCACCACTCCGCCGGGGAGAACGAGCGCATCGAACCGGCTCGAGGAGGCATCGGCGGCCCGAACGTCCACCTCCTGCGTGTGACCGTTCTTACCGGTGAGCGTGCCGAGCTTTGGGGCGACGAGAACGGCGCTGGCGCCGGCATCCGTCACCGCCTGCCAGGGGCTCGTCAACTCCGAGTCTTCGAAACCATCCGTGAGGAGGAAGGCGACCTTCTTGCCTGAGAGTGTGTTCGTCATGGTGCTCCTTTCCGGCTGGCCACGTTACGCGCGGCGGCGGAGGCACCGCGCGGCCTTGACGACGGGCGCGGGCACCGGCTACCCGGCACGCTGGTGAAATTGCAGTGCGCGGGTGCACGTTCAGCAGCGCAACGCCGGAACACCCGCGCGGATGCCGTCGGCCGGCGCCCGAGAGCCCCTTGCTCAGGCGGTCGGCTGGGTCTCGCCGAGCGCCGCAGGGTTGAAGCGGTGCTCGGGGTCGATGGTGCCCAGGATGCGGTCCATGATGCGGTTGAGGTCGTCGACATCCTCTGCGGTGAGCGGATCGATGACGTTCTCGCGCACATTGGCGACGTGACCGGGAGCTGTATCGACGACTTTCTCGAAGCCGACATCCGTCAGGCGCGCGTTGGTCGCGCGGCGGTCCTCGAGACACGGGGTGCGCTCGACGAGCCCGCGCTTCTCCAGCCGCGAGACGACGTGGGAGAGGCGGGGGAGTGTGGCGTTGGTTGCCGATGCCAGCCCGGTCATCCGGAGGGTGAGGTCCGGCGCCTCGGACAGCATCGCCATCACGAAGTACTCGAAATGACTGAGTTCGGCGTCACGCTGCAATTGGGAATCGAGCACGCCGGGGAGCAGTTCGACCACGGCGACGAACTTCTTCCACGCCCGAAGTTCATCCGTATTGAGCCAGCGCACATCGTTCATGAGAAATACTCTATCAAATACTTGACGCTACAACCAAGTATTGATATGGTTACTTGTATCAACAACTAATCGGGCTGGCGCCCGGACCACTGAGGAGATCATCATGACGAACGTCACCATCATCGGAGCAGGCAACATGGGCTCGGCCATCGCAGGGATCGCCCTCGCCGGCGGCAACAGCGTTCAGGTTCTCGCCCGCGAGGCCGACAAAGCTGAGGTCAACCCGCAAGTGACCGCCGGAATCGTCGGCGACGCAATCTCGGGTGACGTCGTCATCCTCGCCCTCCCTTACCCGGCTGTTGCCGAGGTTCTCGACACCTACGCCGGACAGCTCGATGGCAAGGTCCTCGTCGACCTGACCAACCCGCTCGACTTCTCGACCTTCGACGACCTCGTCGTCCCGGCTGACAGCTCGGCTGCCGCCGAGTTCGCTGCCACCGTGCCCGGCGCCCACGTCCTCAAGGCGCTCAACACGAACTTCGCCGCCACCCTCGCGACCGGCTCGGTCGGCGACGACGCCAAGACCACCGTGCTCATCGCCGGTGAGGACGCCGACGCCAAGGCCACCTTCGCGTCGATCATCGAAGGCGGCGGACTGCACGCCGTCGACGCCGGTTCACTCAAGCGCGCACGCGAGCTCGAGGCCCTCGGCTTCCTGCAGCTGACCCTCGCCGCCGGAGAGAAGATCTCCTGGACCGCCGGTTTCGCGCTCGTCAAGTAACCCAACGAGCCGAACAATCGATGGCCTCGGTCCGCTTCGGCGGACCGAGGCCATCCTCGGTTTCGCGGGGGCATCGCACAGAAAGCGCAACCCGCCCTCCCTGAGCGCGGTCGCCCGTAGAATGGGCAAGCAGCGGTGATCTCCGTCGTGCCGCAAGCGCTCCAGGACAGCGCATTCTTCGCCCAGGGGCGACCATTCGGGAAGGGTGGCGATTTGACCTCAGTTAACAAACATCACGCAACGAAAATCGAGGCGTCAGCAGACGCGTTCCGCCGCGACGACCCGATCACTGCATCAATGCCGATCATCAGTGACGCCCCCGAACTCGTCCTCCTTTCGAGCGGCATCCGCGCGAACCGCTTCTCGCGCGACGACGTCGTGCTCCGTAAGGGCGAATACACCCTGATCAACGGTCACCTCACTCCGCGTGAGTCGATGATCACCGACCTGCTCTCGCTGCGCGGAGTGCTCGAACGGCACGAGATCCCCTACCTGCTCGTCCGAGGCAGCGCCGACAACCTCGTCCTCGCCGTTGACCGCAAGTGCCGCAAGCAACTGACCGCCGCCTTCGGCGTCGCGTACGACAACGAACCGTTCTACGCCAAGCAACTCGACCCCGCCGCGATCCGCTCCGGCAAACGCTCCAAGAAAGCGGATGCCCCGTCGGCGCTTCTCGCGGACGGTGCGCTCACGACGTTCCGCAAGGCATCCGTCTTCCGCCTCTACCGCCCACGCATCGAGCCGATCGGCCGGCTGCGGTACGGACCGGACACCGCCGTTCAACTCGAACTGTGGCGGTTCGATGAAGACGAAATCGTCGCCCCGGTGGAGAACGCGCTCATGCGCCGCAATCTGCCCCGCTCCGAGGCTCTCGAGGACACGGTGGAGATGTTCGGTCAGACCTGGCCGACGCTTCAGAACATGTTCGCCGAGCTGGCCAGCGACGTCAGCTTCGACATCGACATGGTCTTTTCCTGGGTCGATGGTTCCAGCGCCGAGTTCCAGCGCGCCCGCGCCAAGCGCATGCAGAGCTACGTCGTCGGCGACGGCGACGATTCCGAGGCCCGGTTCCGCCAGATCAACGAACTGAAGTACGCGCTTCGCAGCGTGTACATGTTCGCCCCGTGGGTGCGCCGCATCTTCATCGTGACCGATTCGCCGCGGCCGGAATGGCTCGCAGAGCATCCGTCGGTCACCCTCGTTCGCAGCGAGGACCATTTCGCCGACACGAGCGTTCTGCCGATCCACAACTCACACGCCGTCGAAGCGCAGTTGCACCACATCGACGGGCTCGCCGAGCACTTCCTCTACTCGAACGATGACATGTTCTTCGGCCGGCCGATCAAACCCGAGGTGTTCTTCTCGCCAGGCGGAATCACCAAGTTCGTTGAAGCATCCACCCGGATCGGCCTCGGCGAAAGCGACCCCTCTCGAAGCGGATACGAGAACGCCGCCCGCGTAAACCGCCGCCTGCTTCGCGAGCGTTTCGGCAAGGTCACCACGAGGCACCTCGAGCATTCGGCTGCGCCCATCCGCAAGAGCGTCCTTCACGAAATGGAGCGCGAGTTCCCGGAGGACTTCGCGCGCACAGCGGCCAGCAGGTTCCGCTCGGCGACCGACATCTCGGTGACGAACTCGCTGTACCACTACTACGCGCTGATGACCGGGCGAGCCGTCGTGCAGACGAACGCGCGGGTGAAGTACATCGAAACGACCCTCAAGTCGGCTTTGCCGTCGATGGAACGGCTGCTCAAGCGCCGCGACCAGGACATGTTCTGCCTCAACGACGGCTCGAAGCCCGAAATCTCGGTTGAGCAGCGCACCGAGGCGGTCACGACCTTCCTCGAGCACTACTTCCCGTTCCCCGCGCCGTGGGAGACCGAGGTCGCGATGCACTCGGCGGATGCCGCCTCAGCGACGGATGCCGGCTAGGACGCTTCGGCCCGCTGCGGCGTTTTCACGCGAAGCGGACGGATGCACCCGGTACGCCGGGTGCATCCGTCCAAAGTGAGTGAGTAGACATCCGCCGCGGGTGGCGACTCAGGTCAGAACAGGGATCGACTCCGTCGGCGGCGACTGCGACGGAACCAGCGGGTCGATGTCGAGCTGCACGAATCCGCTCGACTCATCGAACCGCACTCCGAGGGCGCTGAGCCGACGAGCGCTCTCGTCCGCGTCGATGTAGTCGAGCGTCGGGAAGCTGCCCAGCGGCACCACCGAGTGCAGCACCGTGTTCGGGTAGACGTGCACGAGATTGAAGGCACGGGCACCGTCGCGGCCGCGGGTACCACCCACCGGAACCGTCAGATCCTGGGTGTAGCAGGTGGCGGATGCCACGGACACCGGGATTCCGGCGAACGTCGCCGTCGATGAATAGTGCAGGTGACCGGCGAGGATGCTGCGCACATCGGTGCCCTCGAGCACCTCGGCAAGGTCCTTCTGGTCCCGAAGCTCCACGCTCGCGGCGAGGTCGAGCACGCTGGGCACAGGCGGGTGGTGCATGGCGAGGATTGTGCCATCCGGTGCCGGAACGGAGAGTTCCTCGGCGAGCCAGTCGAGCTGGTCGCCGGTGACTTCGCCGTAGTGGTGGCCGGGAACGGTGGTGTCGAGGGTGATGATCCGAAGACCGTTGACCTCGTACACCCGGTCGACCGGGCGTTGGGTCGGCACTTCGTTGAAGAGCCCGGCCCGGAAGGCCTCGCGGTCGTCGTGGTTGCCCATCACCCAGATCACCCGAGCACCGAGGCGCCTGGCGGCCGGGTCGACGATGCGGCGGAGGCGTTCGTAGGCCTCGGGTTCGCCGCGATCGGCGAGGTCTCCGGTGAAGACGATGGCTTCGGGGCGACCCCCTGAAGCCTCAAGCTCGGTGAAAACCTGCCTGAGGTGCGTCTCGCTGTCTACCTGGTCGTAGAGCTTGTGGCCTCCGGCCAGCAGGTGCGTGTCGCTGATGTGAAGTATGAAGTGATCCGGCCTGGGGTACTCAGCCGTTCGCGTGGTCACAATCCGTCCAATCGGGTTTGGCGGTGGTGCTCTTTCGTAAAACACCTTAGTTCCGTTAACAGCCCATTGGAGCAGACAATTCCAAACGATCCATGAACGGCACGCGTCTGGTCGGTTACCCGTGCCCCGGTTCGGGCCAGCCGACGGCCGTCAAGGGGTCGCCCGGCGCACGGCGCCGGTGACATACTGACGACCGATGACTTCGCCAGACGCAATCGTGATCGGGTCAGGCCCGAACGGCCTCGCCGCCGCCGTCACCCTCGCTCGCGCGGGAGTTTCGGTCCGCGTCTACGAGCGGGAGAACACGATCGGGGGAGGGTCGAGGACGTCGGAAGTGACGCTCCCCGGCTTCCGTCACGACATCTGTTCCGCCGTGCACCCGATGGCCTATGCCTCCTCGTTCTTCCAGCAGTTCGGACTCGTCGACCGCCTCGACTTCGTCACTCCTGAGCTCGCCTACGGTCACCCGCTCGACGGCGGCCGCGCCGGCCTGGCCTGGCGCTCGCTCGAGCGCACCGTCGAGGGCCTCGGCACCGACGGCCGCGCCTGGCACCAACTCTTCGCCCCACTGTCTGAGCACGCGGATGCCGTGGCGCAGTTCACCGCGTCGTCCATGTTCCGCGTGCCGAAGCATCCGTTCACCCTCGCCCGGTTCGGCTTGCGGGCCCTCGAGCAGGGCAGCCCGCTGTGGAACGCGCGCTGGCGCGAGGATCTCGCCCCTGCGCTACTCACCGGTGTGCTCGCACACACCATCCGCCCACTGCCCGGTTTCGCACCGACGGCCGCCGGGCTCGTTCTCGCCAGCTACGCCCACGCCTACGGCTGGCCCATTCCGGTGGGCGGGAGCCAGGGGATCGTCGATGTGATGGCGGCGGATGTCGTCGCGCACGGCGGCGAAATCGTCACCGGTTCCGAGGTCACGAGTCTCCGCGAGCTGCCGCCGAGCCGGGCCGTGCTGTTCGACACGAGTGCCCGCGGCCTCGAACGCATCGCCGGGAACCGCCTGCCGGCCGGTTACCGGCGCAGACTCGCTCGGTTCAGCTACGGCAATGCCGTCGCGAAGGTCGACTTCGCGCTGTCCGGGCCGGTGCCGTGGACGAATCCCGAGCTGGCGCATACCGGTACCCTGCACCTCGGCGGAACCCGTGCCGAGATCGCTCGTGCCGAACGGGACGTCGCACGCGGCAGGCATCCGGAGAATCCGTACGTGCTGGTCTCGCAACCGTCGAGTTTCGACCCGACTCGTGCACCGGAGGGCAAACACACCCTCTGGGCGTATACGCACGTGCCTCGCGGGTCGAGAATCGACCGTACCGAAGCGATCACCCGCCAGATCGAGCGGTTCGCGCCCGGATTCCGCGACCTCATCCTCGCTTCAGCGTCGAAGACCGCCGTCGACTACGAGCAGTACAACCCGAACTACATCGGAGGTGACATCTCCGCCGGTGACGTCGATCTGATGCAGCTCCTCGCCCGCCCGGTTCTGGCTGCGCAGCCGTGGCGGACTCCGCTCGAGGGCGTCTACCTCTGCTCATCGTCGACGCCGCCCGGCCCTGGCGTGCACGGTCTGCCCGGCTGGAACGCCGCCCTCCTCGCGTTGCACGACGTCTTCGGCATGACCGCACCGCCCTCGCTCGCGCCCGACACCGTTCCCGAACCGTAGGAGAGCCATGTCCGTCAACTACCGTTTCATCGAGGCCACGCCCGACGACGTGTTCGCGGTCCTCGCGAACGGCTGGCTGTACCCCAGCTGGGTCGTCGGCGCTTCACGCATGCGAGACGTCGATGACGCCTGGCCGGCTGAGGGCTCGAAGATCTTCCACTCGTTCGGCGTCTGGCCGTTCCTCATCAACGACTCGACTTCGGTCCTCGAATGGGATCCTCCCTTCCACATGAAGATCAAGGCGCGGGGCTGGCCCATCGGCGAGGCCTATGTGACCATCGATGTGAAAGAGCGCAAGGACGGATGCGTCGTCCGCATCGGTGAGGATGCCGTACGCGGTCCGGGGCGCTACATCCCCGCGCCGCTTCGCCAGCTCATGCTCCACGCCCGCAACACCGAGACGCTTCAGCGGCTCGCCTTCCTCGCCGAAGGTGGGGCGACCGCGAACTGACGCCGCTCAGCGCGCGGGGTTGCTCGACACTCAACAGGGCGGACTGGGCTCGATAGACGCCCGACAGGAGCAACTGCGCCTTTTCGGGTGGCGCATCCGGTTGAGTGTGCGCCTCAGCTCTCCCCGGTCGCCCCGGCGGCCCGGACCAGTGGCGCGTTCGTTCAGCAACGGACAGAATTGACGCATGAGCACCGCGGCTCCTCCAGCCCTCGGCGGCCGGAACGGGAACCCGGTCACCGCGATCGGTGTCGACATCGGCAGCACGAACACGAAAGTGGTGCTGCTCGAGATCGCGGATCGCTCGGGCGTTCCCCGTGAACGCGGCATCCGCTCCTTTCGCACCCCGGATCTGCCTGGCGAACTCGGTGGCGCCGTGCTCGCCGCCATCCGCGGGCTGACGTCGTCGCAGCACGGACACCCGGTCGCCGTCGGCATCGCCTCGATGGCCGAAGGCGGGATCGTGCTGGACCGGGACGGGCGACCGGTCGGCCCGATCGTCCGCTGGACGTCCGCCGACTCGTCGCCCGGCCTGTTCGACGAGCTCGGATCGGCCGAGCGAGAGGAGCTCTGCCTCGCGACCGGTGTGCCCGCGACGCCGAAGGTTCCGCTCGCGACCTGGCACCGGCTGCAGTTCTCAGAACCCGACCGGTGGCGCAAGCTGGCCCGGTGGGCGGGCATGGCGGATTTCATCGGGCTCGTGCTCACTCGCGAACTGGCAACGGATCACACCCTGGCCGGCCGGACCATGGGATACCGGCTCCCCGCAGCCGGCACCCCCGTCGGCGAAGGCTTCGATGACGACCTGCTCGGCGTCGCCGGGATGTCGGCCGAGCGGATGCCGCGAATTCTGGCCCCCGGCGAGCCGGTCGGGACCCTCGTCCCCGGCGCCGCGGAGGCCGCGGGGCTCGCACCGGACACCCCGGTTTTTCTCGCCGGCCACGATCATGCGGTTGCCGCGTGGGCGGCCGGCGTGCGGAAGCACGGGCAGGCGGCCGACTCACTCGGCACAACCGAGGCACTCCTCCGCGTGGTGGGAAGTCCGATCGACCGCTCCGCCGCCCTCGCCGACGGAATGAGCGTCACCCGCACAGTCGCCGGCGATCTCGAATGCCTTCTCGCCGGAGCGAGTGGCGGGACGGTGATCGCCCGCTGGATCGCCGCCCATCCCGAAAAGGATGCCGATGTGCTGTTCCGCGCTCTCGAACTCGAAGGCCCCGGCGACGCCTTCGTGCTGCCGTACCCGCGCGGGCGCCAGTCCCCGCAGCCCGACCCGGCCCCTCGCGAACTCCTCGTCGGACGAACCGAGACGACGGCCGAGCACCTTCGTGCGGTCCTCCTCGGCCTGACCCTGCACCTGCGCTGGATGGACGAAACCCAGAACCGGATCCTCGGCTTCGCACCGACGGGCTTGCGGATCGTCGGCGGCGCCGCGGCTCACAACGCCGCCTGGAACCGATTGAAGTCGCGGCTTCTGCAACCCCCGCTCGCCGTGGTGGAGGCCCGCGAACCGGTCGCCTCCGGTGCCGCCCTGCTCGCCGCCGTCCGGATCGGCGCAGCACTCCCGGACGCTGCCCTTCCCTCTCTGCCGTTTGCGTCACATCCTCACCCGCGAGCGGACGAGCTTCTCACAGCCTTCATCGAGGCAGCGACGTCCACCAGCCCGTCCCCATCAAGAGCCGACAGCGATGACCCCGCCCACGCTTGACAGCATCGCCCGCCCGTCCGGGGCCCTGGCGATGGTCGCGATGGACCAGCGCGAAAGCCTGCGCACGATGTTCGACGCCGCCGGCGCCGGTCGACCGCCGGACCGGATCCTCATCGATTTCAAACGGAACGTCGCGGATGTCCTCGGCCCGCTGGCATCCGGATTCCTGCTCGATCGTGAGTACGGTTTCGACGAGATCCGCGCGCGACTCGCGCCGACGGCCGGGCTCATCCTCGCCGCCGACGCGCTCACCCAGGATCACGGAGCACCGGTCGAGGAAACCGGGCTCGACCCCGTGGTCCTCGAGCCCGACTTCGACCTCGGCGGGGTCGTCGCGTTGAAACTGCTGATCATCTGGCGGCGAGACGTCCGTCGCGACGAGCGCGTTCAGCTCGCGCATGACTTCGCCACCGCGGCCGCCGAGCGCGGGCTGCTGTCGGTGCTCGAACCCGTCGTCCGGGCCACGCGAGACGAAGCGGATGCCGGGATCTGGGACCGTGAGGAAGCGATCCTCGAATGCGCTGAAGAGCTGTCGGTGGTCGGCCAGTCGCTCTACAAGGTGCAGGTTCCCCTCGCGGGCTTCGGCACCCCAGCCGAGCAGCGCGAGGCAAGCATCCGTCTTGGCCGCTCCATCACCGGGCCGTGGGTGGTGCTGTCGCAGGGCGTGGAGCAGCGGAACTTCCGAGCCGCCGTCGAAGCCGCCTGCCACGGCGGCGCGAGCGGCTTCCTCGCCGGACGCGCCCTGTGGAGCGATGTCGTCGGCGCCCACGACGTGGCTGCAGCCCTTCGCGCCAAGGCCGTCCCTCGACTCGAACAGCTCATCTCCATCGTCGACCGTTACGCACACCCCTGGAGCGAATCATGACCCGTGTCGGACTGCTGCACACCGTCCCCGCCCTCGCCGAGGCTTTCTCGACAGCGATCCTGAGGGCCGGACGGATCACCGAGTTGACCGCATTCGGGTCGGGATGATGCCGAACGGTGCGACCGGGACCTTCCGGTCGTCGATCGGATTCGCCGGGGTCCTCGTCCCTGCTCCGACGGAACCCGTCCAGCTGGTGCGGCCGGCTCGCTCGTCCGCCCTCCTCGGGGTGGTGGGTGACGCTGACCCCGGCCGGTTGGTCGGTGCTCGAAGATTACCGCAGAGACCTGGTCGCTTCCGGCGCAGCCGGAGAGCACGGTCCGGCAGCCGCCGCCTGGTGGAACGAACCGATCTTCTGCGGCTGGGGTGCCCGGTGCGCCCGCCGACATGGGAACGATCCCAGACCGAGCGGCCGGGTACTCACACTCGGCCCATCCCGGGCGGTAACGGTATGGCCACGGCGGGCGCAGAAGCGTCCGCAACCCCTTGTCTGAGGGAGGGTGCTGCATTAGCTTGCACCGTGTGGAAAGGATTCCAGCTTCTCCGGGAAACCGCGTTCACATCGACCGGCGATGACGCCGAGCTTGATCTCTGATCGAAGGGAAAACACATGAAAACGAGGCAGAACGTGCTTCTCGCCTTCACAGCGACGGCATCCGTCCTCGCGCTGACCGCCTGCGGTGGCGGCGCTGGAACGACTGAGGACACATCGTTCAGTGACAGTCCTTCCGGCGCTCTCTCCGCCTGGGGGTTCGACAACGCGGACGAGGTGGGCACGTCCCGGCTCGACCACGCTGAGGCAGAACTCAGCGACATCGACATCAAGATCGACCAGACCGCATTCGACGCGCAGAAGTTCACCACTCGCGTCGCCAGCGGCAACGTACCGGATGTCGTGCAGATGGACCGCCAGTTCGTTGGCACGTATGCGGCGCAGGGGCTCATCATCCCGCTCGATGAGTGCTTCGCGGCACATGGCGTGGACCCGGACGAGCAGTACTACCCCTCGGTCATGGACGATGTCACCTGGGATGACAAGGTGTGGGCCGTTCCGCAGTTCTATCAGCCACCGGCGATCATGCTCAACAAGCGCGTCATGGACGCCGCCGGCGTCACAGCCGACCAGATCGACACGTCAAAGCCTGACGTGCTCCTCGACGCCATCGCGAAGATGTACAAGGAATCGGGCGGCAACCCGAGTGTCCTCGGCTTCGAATCGCAGGGCGTCGACCAGGCTGGCCTGTGGATGCTCGGCCAGGGCGGCAGGCTGATGGACGACGAGGGTGTTCCTGCCCTCGACGACCCGAACAACGCTAAAGCCATCGACCTCATCAAGCAGCTCTTCAACGCGCAGGGCGGATACGCGAAATACAAGAGCCTCACCGACTCATTCGACGTGTTTGGGGACAACAACCCGTACGTGGCCGACCAGTTGGGCGCTCAGATCAGGCAGCAATGGTACGTCAATGTGCTGACGCCGTACGTCGACCAGGTGGACATCGAGACGGTGCCGTTCAAGAACGCCGAGGGTGAACCCTTCACGGTCGCCAGCGGAACGTCCTTCGTTATCCCGGCCGGCGCGAAGAACGCGGATGCTGCATGCGCGTGGGCGCTGAACCTCACGTCGGAGGATGCCTGGATGGCAGCGGGCGAGGCTCGGGCGAAGACCATCGCGGACGAGCCCGGCGCTATCAACACCGGCCTCTTCACGGGGTCACCGGCCGCCGACGAGGCCATCCGGGACGAGTTCGTGAAGGAGAGCGGCAACGACGGCTTCGACCAGTCGATCGCGACCTTCTACGAGATCGTCGGTGAAGGCGAGTCGTACGGTGCATCACCCGCCGGCCAGGAGATCCAAACGGAACTGAAGAACGCCGTGACCTCAGCGCTCCTCGGTGACAAGACGTCGGAGGAAGCTCTCGCCGACGCTCAGGAAGCT
Organism: Mycetocola sp.; assembly: GCF_046716805.1. Taxonomy (GTDB): domain Bacteria; phylum Actinomycetota; class Actinomycetes; order Actinomycetales; family Microbacteriaceae; genus Mycetocola_A. Next base: position 48,757 of record NZ_JBKJWH010000124.1, read on the forward strand.
GCGATGCGGGCCTATGACAAGGCGGTGCAGGAGTAGTCGACAGCAACGCTCCTCTGCGCCCGCCGCTTCACCCACTCCGGACCGGAACACCCGGCGTACCGCATGAGCCCGTCCGCAACGGGTGACAACGCGACCCGTGGCATCCGCACACGCAGAAGGGCCCCGGCTTGCAGCCCGGGCCCTCCAGCGGAGGCTATCCCTTGCGACCCTGGGTGGCCACACCCTCGATGAAGTACCGCTGACCGAACGCGAAGATCAGCAGCATCGGAATGGTGATGATCAGCGACGCGACCATGACGTACTGGTAGTCGCCGTGCCCACCGGCCGTCGGGCTGTACTTCGTCATCGCGTACGCGATACCGAGCGGAGCCGTGAACTCTTCGACGGTGCCGGCGTTGAGGTAGATCAGCGCCGCCTGCAGGTTGTTCCAGCTCGCCTGGAACTCGAACACGAACACGATGATGAACGAGGGGATCGAGAGCGGCATCGCGATCCGCCGGAACAGTCCCCAATAGCTCGCCCCGTCGATGCGCGCAGCCTCGAACAGTTCCCGAGGCAATCCGAGGAAGAACTGACGCTGCAGAAAGATGTAGAACGCCGAACCGAACAGGTTCGCTCCCCACAGCGGTACCCACGTGCCGATGAGGCCGATCTCCTTCCAGATCAGGTACTGCGGGATCATCGTCACCGCCCCGGGCAGCATCATCGTCGCGAGGACAAGCCCGAACAGCAGGTTCCGGCCCGGGAACTTGAAGTAGGCGAAGCCGAACGCGACCACGGAACTCGCCACGGCCACCGCCGTTGCCGCGAGCAGCGCGATGGCGACGCTGTTGAACATCCAGTTGGTCAGCGGCAGCTGATCCCACACTTCGATGTAGTTCTCGGGCAGGAACGTTCGTGGCCAGAGCGCATTGTCGAAGACCTGCCCGCGCGGCTTGAGGCTCGCTGCCAGCAGCCACATGAACGGGTACATGAAGAGCAGAGCAAAGAAGATGAGCGCGATCCACAGGAAAACCTTCCCGATCACGCTCTTGGGCTTGTACCAGCGGTCCGGTTTGCGCTGCGGAAGGTCCGCGCGCGGCGGCGGTCCGGTCACGGCTTGTTCGCCGATGACCTGGCCCCGCAGGCGGACAGCTTCCGGCGAAGACTCGGTGAGGCTCATCAGTGATCATCCCCTTCGTAGTACACGAATCGGTTCCCGAACTTCATCTGGATGAAGGTGATGAGCATGATGATCATGAAGAGCAACCACGCCATCGCGGCGGCGAAACCGAAGTCGAATTGCCGGAACGCCTGCTGGAACAGATACACCGCGTAGAACAAAGACGACTCAGGTGACGAGTTCGATTGATCTCGCCAGAACAACAGATACGCCTGGTCGAATGTCTGGAACGCGGCGATCGTGAGCACGATCAGATTGAAGAAAATCGCACTCGAGATCATCGGGATCGTGATGGTGAAGAACTGCCGGACGGGTCCCGCCCCGTCGAGCGCGGCCACCTCATACAGATCCCGTGGCACGTTCTTGAGCGCCGCCAGGAAGATGACCATCGTGCCGCTGACCGTCCACAGGGTCATGATGACGATCGACGGCTTCACCCAGGCCGGGTCGACCAGCCACTGCGGTCCCTCGATCCCGATCACTGCGAGACCCCGGTTGATGGCACCGGAGTTTCCGTTCAACAGCAAGAGAAAAACGGATGCCGTCGCGACGGTCGGCGTCATTTTCGGCAGGTAGTAGACGGTGCGGAAGAAGCTGGCTCCCTTGCCGACCCGAGCGAGCAGCATGGCCAGGAACAACGCGAAAGCGAGCTCGAGAGGGACGGCCATCAGCGCGTAAACGAGGGTGTTCATCAGTGAGAGACCGACCTTGGGGTCCTCGAAGAGTTGCGCATAGTTGGCGAAGCCGACCGGTGTGGCCGTGTTTCTGGCGAGGTTGTAATCGCTGAACGAGATGATGAGGCTGTAGACCATCGCTCCGAGGGTGAAGACAAGAAAGCCGGTGATCCATGGGGCGATGAACAGGTACCCGGCGATGGACTCGCGCCGGTTGTACTTCGACTTGAACGCCGCGTTCCTTTTCGCACGCTTCGACATCGGCGCCGGGGCTGGGCTGTCACGGCGAACTTCGGTAGTCATCGAGTTCCCCCGGGGTTGAAGCCCAAATCACGGACATCGCTGTGTTTCATCGCATTCCCCTTGTCCAAGGTTCGCTTCCCAGGAGAAGCTGAGCGGCCGAGATGTGGCATCGTTGCCACAGACGGACTATAAAACTGGCGCGGTGGAGCCACAAGACCTTGGCAAGAGTCGCGAACCGGCTATTATGCGGTTCGCCAGCGGGCTATCCTGTGGCTCGTCGGCCGGTTCTGTTCCCGCCGCGCCGACCGATACCGAGAGGAACGTTCATGGCTGGATCCGGGGCAGCAACGCCGGCTCACCGCGCGACGTTGAAGGACGTCGCTCGCATGGCCGGGGTGTCGCAGTCGACGACGTCGCGGGCGATGAGCGGTGAAGGTTACGTCGCCGAGGCTGTCCGCCGGCGGGTCCTCGCGGCCGCCGACGACCTTGGCTATGTTCCACACGCGATGGCACGCAGCCTCCGCAAGCAGGTCAATCGTTCGATCGGCGTGCTGGTCTCCGACCTTCGCAACACGTTCTACGCCGACCTCGCGGCAGGAATTGCGAGCCGGGCCCGAAGCCAGGGTTACACGATGATGCTCGTCGACGATGAGGGCCTCGCGGACGTGGAACTCGGCGCCGCCGAAGCGTTCGTCGCGACCCGGGCGGCGGGAGTGATCGTAACGCCGCTGTCTGCCGTCGTCTCCACCTATCTCCTCAAGCAGAACATCCCGGTCGTGGAGGTCAATCGTCAATTCTCCGCCGGCCGATGCGACGGAGTCATCATCGACAACGCTGACATCGCGAAACGGATGACCGACCACCTGCTCGACCTGGGCCACACCCGTATTGCACTCCTCATCGACGAAACGAGCTGGACGACCGGAGCTGAACGGTTCGCCGGCTACCAGCGTTCGCTCCAGGAATCCGGGATCCCCGCCGACCCGGCACTGGTCGTGTCGGCCGGCTGGGGGGTCGACGACGCGCGAAAGGCTTCGGTGAACATGCTCGCCCGGCGCGATCACCCGACGGCGGTCTTCGCGGCGAACAACGTGCTCGCCGAGGGTGTGTGGCGTGCGGCAAGCGACCTGGGACTCCGCATCCCCGAAGACTTCAGCCTCGTGTCGTTCGACGATGCGCAGTGGATGAGCATGGTCACCCCGGGTATCACCGCTGTGTCGCAGGACGCCGTCGCGCTCGGCGGTACCGCGATGGATCGCCTGCTCGAACGCATCGAACAACCGAGCGCCGACGCCGTGACCGTCGTGCTCGATTCTCAGATCCGTCCGCGCGGCTCAACCGCCGGTCCGCGACAGTTCTGATCGGATTCCTTCCGATTCAGCACTGCGTCGCCAGATGCGCGCCGGAGCGAAGCTTCCCGGCGGTCAGCACGCAGGCGACTGACCGTGTGCGAGCGGATTCGTAAGCGGCGAGGATGATCCCGAGTACGTCGATGCCGTCTTCGTGGTTGTGGATCGGGCGCGTCCCCAAGCGGATGCTGTCGGCGAAGTGCGCAATCTCCGCCTCGAACTCGTGCACCGGTGAGAAGTCGACCACCACCGGGTCCGAACCGCGGAGGGTGTAGCTGAGGCTCACGCCGTCGCTCGTCAGCGAACCGCGTTCACCGACCACGGAGAAGCGCTCGGTGTTGGCCGGCTTCCGGATGCCTCGACGAGCGCCACTTCTCGGCGTATCTCGTTTCGGAAACGGTCGCGTGCGCTCAGCCCTGGAAGTCTTCCGGGTCGACCTCGTCCAGGAACTTCCGGAACTCGTCGAGCCGCTCCTCCTGCTCCTCCGGGTCGGTCCTGTCGCCCTCGTCGACGATGCCTGCCTCTTCGAGAACCTCGTCGTTCACCCAGATGGGCGCGTCCACCCGGGCAGCGATGGCTATCGCATCCGAGGGGCGGGAATCGATGGCCAGTGCCCCCTCTCTTGTGCGGAGCGTGATCTCCGCATAGAACGTGCCGTCCTCGATCTTCGTGACATCCACGCGTTCGACGGTGGCACCGACCGCCTCCAGCAGAGTCTTCATGAGGTCGTGAGAGAGCGGGCGGGGCGCCTCAGCACCCTCCACGGCGATGAGGATGGATGTCGCCTCCTGCGCGCCGATCCAAATGGGAAGCATCCGTTCGCCGTCGGCCTCGGTCAGCGGTTTCAGGAGGATGAGAGGCTGGCCGCGGGAGTCCAGCGCGACGCCGACGATACGAACCTGAACCATGGCAACCTCCCCTGGGGGCAACGGGCCTGAACCTTCATGGTAGGTCAGCCGGGCGTTCTAAACGAGCTGCCTGGCAAGGAAAGCAGCCTCCGTCCGGGTGGACGCCCCGAGCTTGCGGAGGATGGCGGAGACATGCACACTCGCCGTCTTCGAACTGATGAACAGCTGCTCTCCGATCTGCCGGTTGCTGAGCCCCTGGGCGATGAGCTCGAGGACCTGCCGTTCGCGGGCCGTGAGCTCCGTGGCATCCGTTCGCGCGGCGCTGTCGTCGAGGGGGATGCCTGCGCGCGACGCCACCACCTCCGCCTCGGCCCGGACGAAGCCGGCACCGAGGAGGTCGGCTTCAGCGATCGAGTCCACGAGGGAAGTTGCTGCAGCCGAGCGGTTGCCTGATTCTGCCTGGGCGCGGCCGAGGCGGAGCAGCAGATACGGGCGGAGATGCGCGGGCGCGGCGCTGTCGGCAGCCTGGGCGACGGCGCGCTGCCAGGCGTCGGGATCGTTGCCGGCCGCGGCCGGGCCGGAGAGTTCGGCATCGATCACGGATTCCCACAGCCGGCTGGTCGGCCAGAAAGCCAGTCCCGCGGTCAGGGCCCGGATGTGTGCTTCGGCGGCGACATCGTCGGCTTCGGCGAGCGGCGCGGAGCCCGGCAAGGGCGCGGGCTGCCGTGGCGAGGAGCGGCAGGTCGTATCCGGGGTACGGGCGGCGATCCGGTTCGAACAGAACGGAGACGTCGGTCCAGGCCTGCTTCGGGTCGTGCCTGGCCAGGGCCAGTTCGGCTGCTGTGCGTGCATGGCCGAGTTTCACCTGCAATTCGACGTCGGCCAGTGCGAGAAACCCGGCACGCATGCTGCGGTAGGCCTTCGTCGCCCCGTCGACGTCTCCTCACCAGATCATTAGGAACAGTCGCGCCCGCTGCAGGTAGGCATCGAAGGCAGGGGGAGGCAGGAGCGTGAGCGCCCGGTCGATGAGGCGGTCAGCGCGCTCCCAATCGCCGAGGGCGATCAGCGGGTCGATGGCGTTCGCCTGGAGGACGATCCGGGAACTGCGTTCGACTCCGAGCTCATGGGCACGCGCAACGCCGAGTTCGGCGATGCGCAGCGTGGCTTAGGAGCGCACGCAACAGGAAACGGTGCCCAGAAATGCCCAATTCCTACTGCTGGGTGTGTAACGCCGCCGTTCCGCCCGGTTGAGCGTGCGCGCTCCCACTGTTCTTAATGGGGTGGCAGCAGGAATCCGTCCTCGACGAGCGCCCGCACCCGCGGCAGCAGTTCGTCGAGCAGTTCGAGGTAGTCGGCGTCGAGCAACTGGGCGATCGCGCCGACCACCGCCGCAACCGAGAGGTCGCCGTCGCTCGCACCGACCAGGGCCGAGAGTCCCGTGTCCATGCGGACGGTGCGGCCGAAGCCGCCGCCCTGGCGCAGCACCATGGCGGTCGGATGCTCGGCGCCCGGCCAATAGTGGCGTTCCTCGGTGACGTCCGGGGCGACGGTGAGCTGGGCGAGGCCGAGTTCCTCGTTCGATCGGACCGCCTGCCAGTCATGGCCGGCGAGAGCGGCGGCGAGGTGCACGCCAAGGCCCGTTTCGTTGGAGCCGAGGGAACCGTGCAGTCGCTCGAGGCGACGCAGTGTCGGGGGGCCGGCCAGCGGCATCCGGAGTGTGATGTAACCGAAGCCGACCGAGGTGACGCGGCGGGCGGCGAAGTCGTCGAGCCACGCTGTGTAGAGGCGTTCGAACTCGGGGGTGCCGGAGCGGGTGCCGCCGTCGCGGATCCAGGTTTCGGCGTATTGGGCTGGGTCCTGAACGTCGCGTTCGATGATCCAGGCGTCGAGGCCTGTGCCGTCGACCCAGCCGCCGACGCGGCGGAAGGCGTCCTGGCCGACGCGGTACTCCCAGTTGCCGAGCAGTTGGGCGACCCCACCGGGGTGCAGGTGTGCCGCGGCGCCGCGGATCACTGCTTCGACGAGCGCGTCACCCTCCATGCCGCCGTCGCGGTACTCGTAGGCGGGAACACCCTCCATCCGCGGCGTGATGACGAACGGCGGATTGGAGACGATCTGGTCGAAGCGTTCTCCGCGCACCGGCTCGAACAGGTCGCCGTGCCGGAATTCGATGTTGGAGATACCGTTGAGTTCCGCATTGATTCGCGCGAGCACGAGGGCACGCTCGGAGATGTCCGTGGCGACGACCGAGACGGCATGCCGGGCCGCGTGCATCGCCTGGATGCCGCATCCGGTACCGAGGTCAAGGACGCTGCCCACCGGAGTCTGCATCATCAGGCCGCTCAGCGTCATGGACGCGCCGCCGACACCGAGCACGTGCTCCTCGCCGAGCGGGCGGCCGAGGGCGAGCTCGCCGAGGTCTGACACGATCCACCAGCTGCCGGCACCGGCTGCGTCGACGAAGCTGTACGGGCGCAGGTCGAGGAGCGGTCGAACGTCGGCGCCGTCCGAAGCGACGAGTCCGAGTTCGGTCGCGCCGGCGACGCCGAGAGTCGGCAGGGCCGCGTTCAGCTCGTCCGGTCCGACCGGCAGGCCGAGCACGAACAGCCGGGCGAGCGTCGCGGATGCGTCGACTCCCGTCTCCTCGCGTCGCGCGAGGGCACGCAAAGCCGGGACCCTCTCGTTGCGGTGCAGCGCGGCATCCGCTTCGTCGCCCCACAGGGCGGTGAGCGTCGTCACCGTGAACCGGGCGGAGTCGAGGTCGGATCGGAGGCGGTGCACGAGCTCTGAAATCACGGTCCCCAGTCTGGCACCGTGTGGCAGTGCTCATGACTCCGCCAAACCGCGCCGGTTGTGCTGCATGTGCCCCCGGACTGGCCGTTCCCGACTCGATTGGCGGAATTGTGCGCACGAACCGCCTGACCCACAGCCGCGAGTGCGAGACTGGTCGCATCATGAAGACTCTGTTGAACATCATCTGGGTGGTTCTGTCAGGATTCTGGCTGTTTCTCGGCTACATGCTCGCCGCGGCCATCATGTGCATCCTCATCGTCACCATCCCGTGGGGCATCGCGGCCGCCCGGATCGGTGTGTACGCGCTCTGGCCGTTCGGCAAAGAGGTCGTCGATCGGCCGACCGCCGGTGTCGGCTCGGCGATCGGCAACGTGATCTGGCTCATCCTCGCCGGCTGGTGGATCGCCCTCGAACACATCGTCGTCGGCGCGCTCCTCTGCGTAACGATCATCGGCATCCCCTTCGGCTGGGCGAACTTCAAGATGGTCCCCCTCGCACTCCTCCCTCTTGGAAAGCAGATCGTCGACAACTGACGGATGCCGCGGGCTGGCCCCATCGGGGGCGCTGTCACGTTCGCGCGGGTCTTTTTGCAGCGGGCGGGTGAAGCGGCACCCGCCCGGAGCGATTCGACCCGCGCCACCGATCCGGCGGATGCCGCAGGGCCCGCCTGTCAGCAGCACCTGCGAAGCTGGACGCATGACGAACACCGCCACCGACACCCGCGCGAACGCCCTCGAGATCCTGCGGACCCTCGTGGGTTCACCAGACGCCGACTTCCACGAGGGCCAGTTCGAGGCGATCGAGACGCTCGTCGCCGACCGTCAGCGCGCGCTCGTCGTCCAGCGCACCGGCTGGGGCAAGTCAGCGGTCTACTTCGTCGCCACTCTGCTGCTGCGCCGCCAGGGCGCCGGTCCGACGTTGCTCGTCTCACCGCTCCTCGCTCTCATGCGCGACCAGGTCGAAGCCGCCGCCCGTGCCGGCGTTCGCGCCGTCGCGATCAACTCCGCCAACCCCCACGAGTGGGGCGACGTGCTGCAGAAGCTCGACGCAGACGAGGTCGACGTTCTCCTCGTCTCGCCCGAGCGGCTCAACAACCCGCGGTTCCGCGAGGAGCAACTGCCGAAGCTCATCCCGCGCACGGGCCTGCTCGTCGTCGACGAAGCACACTGCATCTCGGACTGGGGCCACGACTTCCGCCCGGACTACCGCCGCCTCCGCGACCTCATCGCCGAGATGCCGCACGGCGTTCCGGTTCTCGCGACGACCGCCACCGCGAACTCCCGCGTCGTCATCGATGTCGCCGAGCAACTGGAACAGGCCGGCGGCGAACCGGTCGTGACGATCCGCGGGCCGTTGGCGCGAGCATCCCTCAGACTCGGCGTGCTGCGCCTGCCCGATGCCGGCGCACGCCTCGGCTGGCTGCTCAGCCACCTCGGCGACCTGACCGGCTCCGGCATCATCTATGCGCTCACCGTCTCAGCCGCCGAAGACACCGCTCGGCTGCTGCGCGAGGCGGGTCACGAAGTGCAGGCGTACACCGGGCGAACGGATGCCGGCGACCGGGAAGGACTGGAACAGGCGCTCAAGAACAACCAGGTCAAGGCGCTTGTCGCGACGAGCGCGCTCGGCATGGGCTTCGACAAGCCCGACCTCGGTTTCGTGATCCACCTCGGGGCGCCGTCATCCCCTGTCGCCTACTACCAGCAGGTGGGCCGGGCCGGCCGGGCCGCGAGAATCGCCGGCAAGGTGGCCAGCGCGGATGTGCTGCTCCTCCCCGGCACCGAGGACGAAGCGATCTGGCAGTACTTCGCCACCTCCTCGATGCCGAACGAGCAGAAAGCCCTCGCGGTGATCGACGAGCTGGCCTTCGAGGGGGCGCCGCTGTCGACCCCGGCTCTCGAGGCGCGGGTCAACCTCAAACGCACGCCGCTCGAACTGTTGCTCAAGGTGCTCGACGTCGATGGCGCCGTGCAGCGGGTCACCGGCGGTTGGGTCGCGACCGGCAAACCGTGGGTGTACGACGCCGAGCGTTACGAACGCATCGCCGCCGCTCGCGTGCAGGAGCAGAACTCGATGCTCGAATACGAACGCACCACCGGATGCCGGATGGAATTCCTCCAGCGCGCCCTCGATGACGACACCGCCGTGCCGTGTGGTCGCTGCGACAACTGTGCAGCGGCAGCCGGGCAGCCGGCCTGGTACCCGAGCGATGTGCGGGAGGAAGCATCCGGCCAGGCGCAGAAGTCACTGAGCCGGGTCGGGGTCGCCATCGAACCCCGGGCGCAGTGGCCCACCGGCGCCGACAAGCTCAGCGTGCCCGTGAAGGGCAAGATCGCGCCCGCGGACCGCGTCGAAGCGGGGCGAGCCCTCGCCCGACTCACCGACCTCGGCTGGGGCGGAACACTCCGCGACCTGTTCTCGCCCGGCACACCGGATGCCCCGGCGAGCCCCGCTCTCGTTCAGGCCTGCATCCGGGTGCTCGCCGAGTGGGGTTGGGAGGAACGGCCGGCCGCTGTCGTGAGCATCCCATCGAGGCGCCGACCCCAGCTGGTCGACTCGGTCGCCCGCGCCCTCTCGGACGTCGGCCGGTTGCCGTACCTCGGTGCGTTGAGCCTCCAGAACGGCGGCCCTTCGGGCGAGCCCGGCGGCAACAGTGCCTACCGACTGGCCAGCGTCTGGGACCGGTTCGGCCTCGACCCAGCGCTGGTAACCGCTCTCGAGGGTTACCGTTCTCGCCCCGTTCTGCTGGTCGACGATCTGGTCGACAGCCGCTGGACGATCACCGTCGCCGGCCGTCTGCTTCGCGGCGCCGGCGCATCCGCTGTACTGCCGTTCAGCCTCGCCGTGCAGGCGTAGCGGGCAGGTCGCCGGCCACCACCGTCGACAGGTCGGGCCCGAACACGAAGCGGCGCTCAGAGTATTCGCCGTCGAGCGCTGCGGGAAGCCAGTGCTTCGCGTCGTCCCACATGCGGTCGAACGGGATGTCGTCGACCCGGTGCCAGCGCAGGAGGAGCTCGTCGGATTCGACGATCTCACCCCGCCAGGCATACGTCGCAAACACCCACGAGACCTGGCTCCAGGCGGGCCGATCCGGGAATTCGTAACGGATGCGTCCCAGGGGCGTCAGGTCCTCCTCGAGAACCTGGAGACCGGATTCCTCGAGCACTTCACGTACGACGGCCTGCGCCGGGGACTCACCGGGCTCGAGCTTTCCCCCCGGTCCGACCATCTTTCCGAGGCCGAGCCCCTTCTTCTTTTCCCCGAGGAGGACCTCGTAACCTCCTGAACCGGTTTCGCGCAGGATGTAGCAGACGCAGACCTCGGGAAGGTCGGGAAGCGCGGTGGTCATACGCCGAGCGTACGCGCCTGGATCGACGGGAGCGTTCGGCGAGGGGTGGGTTGTTCGGTTCCACCGTTCGTAACTTCGCCAGATGTGCCCCACGGGTGACGCTATCCGCCTGAAAGTGGTCATCGGGCACGGAATCTCCGAAGCTGCGAACGGCGCGCTGGGCTCAGCGCTTCTCAGCGAGCCGCGCGCAATCGATGCAGAGTTCAGCGGCCGGCCGGGCATCGAGCCGAGCGCGACCGATCGGCTTGCCGCAGCGGGAGCACAACCCGAAGCTGCCGTCCTCGACGCGGGCGAGTGCCTTGTCGAGGACGATGAGCTGTCGAGCGGCCTCCTCCTGGAGGCCGGTCAGCCGGGACCATTCTGAGGCGATCGTGGGGCCTTCGGGGTCGTGCTCGTCGTCGGACTCGCCGTCGCGTGCCACTCGGACCTCGGCCAGCGAGACCTCGTGATTGTCCCGCTGGCGCACCAGCTCGGCACGTTGCTCTTCGAGGACCGCGCGGAAATGCTCCAAAGCTGCCTTGCTCAACCGTGAGTGTTCCATAACTCATCGTTGCACGCGGGTGGCCTTTTTCCCTGATTTGTGCAGGCGCGCTGCCCGGTCTGCCCCCGTCTGCAGGAGAAGGCGTACCCTTTAACGGGCATCAGACGCGATCTGGAAGGGGCCGACATGACCACAATGCCATTCGACCTCGATCGCCTGCGCCGCTACGCCCGCGACGAACTCGATGTGATCATCGAGCACCGCTGCCGCGCCGGCGAAGACCCGTACGACTTCATCCACGACCTCCCGACGGTCGACGAGCTCGTCGTTCATGAACTGCGGGCCGATGCCCTCGACGCGCGGGGCCTCACCACCCAGTACACGATGGCCCGGTATGCCGCTCGGAGCAACCGACCGGATGCCGACACCCACCGCCACAACGTCGCCCGGCTCGAGTACGACCTGCTCCGCGAAATAGCGCTCGAGCACCCGGACCTCACGCGCACGGTGTGGACGATGATCGGCGAGATCGGCCTGTAGCGCCACTCTGGCTGGAAGCAGCCAGCCCTCCCCATGCGGCCGGTGAGGATTCCTCTTCCACTGATCGCCGATTGCACACCGACCAGCGACTCTCTCGCGGCATCCTCGATCCATGCCGTACATGTACATCCTCCGCTGCTCCGACGGGACGCTGTACACAGGCAGCACCTGGGACCTTTCGCATCGGATGGATCAGCACGACCCGGGTTCGGGCGCGACGTCTACGTCTCGCCGGCCGCTCACACTCGTCTACTTCGAGCACTTCGACCGGATCGACGAGGCGTACTACCGCGAACGCGAGATCCACGGCTGGACCCGGTGGAAGAAGGACCGGCTGATCGCGGGAGGGCCGTGCGGACGCGACCCGCCGGAGTCGGTTCGAGTCTGTCGCCCGGCTGGGTGCGAACGAGCAAGCGGGCTACGACCCAACGGACAAGCGGCCGAGCGGAGTGGCTGGCGGCATCCGTCCAGCGTCCCCGCGTAGAATCAGGTCTCATGCTGGCGAGGCCCGGAGCCAGCGAGAGCCTATGACCAAGAACAGATTTCCGAAGACGCTGCGTGTGCTCGTTGCCACCGCAGTCGGCTTGGTGTCCCTTGGCGTCGGGACAGGGGCGGCAGCGCTCAACACCCCCTCAATCCCCGCGACGGCGAACCAGGCGGTCCCGGCTCTCGCGCCGGCGGCCGCTCCCATCGAAGACATCACCGTCGAGATCAGTTCATCGGCCAGCTTCCTCAGCGCGGATGAAGCAATGACGGTGACAGTGACCATCGACAACTCGACGGCGGCCGCTCTGCCCGCCGGCACACTCGTTCTTGAATCGGGCACCGAACCGATCGAGTCGCGCGAAGCGCTGGCCGACTGGCTGTCCGGAACGGGCAAGCTCGCGAGCGATCGCCCACTGACGAGCGTGCCCATCCCGGTTCTCGAGCCGGGCGCGCGCCACACCATGACACCCATCACGGTCAACGCCGAACTGCTCGGCCTGCCCGCCGCAGCGGGCGCTTATCCGCTCGACGCGAGCTACACCAGCGCCGACGCGGTCGTCGGCGCCACGGAAACGATCGTCCACACGCCGGATGCAACGAACCGCCCTCTCGGCGTCGCGGTTGCCGCTCCGATCACCGCGCCACCTGGAACTACGGGACTCCTCGGTGGCGACGCCCTGGCGCTCTACACGTCACCGACCGGGGTGCTTACCCGCCAGCTGGACGGGCTCATCGACCGCCCGGTCGCACTCGGCATCGATCCGATGATCATCGCGTCGATCCGTGCCCTCGGCAGCGCAGCCCCTGCGTCGGCCGTGAACTGGCTCGACCGGCTCAGCCGCGCCACCAATGAAACCTTCCCGCTCCAGTTCTCGGATGCCGACGCGTCGGTCCAGGCGCAGGCCGGCCTGCCCGGTCTGCTGAACCCCACCTCGCTTCGGTACAGCCTCGACCCGGAGAACTTCGTCGAGCGCGCTCCTGATTCCGAGCCAGACGACCCCAACAACCCGGCCCCCGCGGAACCCGCTCCCACCACCGACCCGTCGACTACGCCGTCACCGAGCCCCGGCGAGCCGACATTGCCCACGCTCGCTGAATTGACGGAGTGGCCATACACGACGACGGGCATCGTCTGGCCGGACGACGGCACCGTCCAGGCCGCGGACCTTGCGGTGTTCTCGGCGTCCGGCGCCACCACCACCGTCGTGTCATCCGCGAATGTAACCACCGAAGACGGTTACACGGCGGGGGCGGCGGGTACAGCGGGTGACGCGTCAGTCCTCGTTTCGGATGCCGCCGCATCCGACGCGTTGCGAGAGGCCGCGACCGCCGTCACCACCGACGAACAGTTGAACGCCCTGACGAACCTCGCCAGCCAGCTGATGGTGATCGCTGCGGAGGAGGACGCCCCGCAGCGCACGGTGCTGCTCACCCTCGACCGTGGTTGGCCGCTGTCCGGGTCTCGCCTGAGTGACGCGATCACCGGGTTGATGGCCATGCCCACCGTCTCAGCCGCGGTGCTGAGTGCAGCGGTGGCGCAAGAGGCCACGGCCGTGTCGATCAACGACGCACCGCAGTCACCCGATCGCATCGCCCTCGTGAAACGCCTGCACACCCGGGAAGCGAGCCTGGCCGAGTTCTCCACGATGCTCGACGAGCCGGCGCTGCTCACCGGCCGCGAACGCGCTGAGATTCTCTCCTTGCTTGCAGTCGGCTGGCGCTCGGACTCCGGCTGGACAAGCGCCGTGACCGCCCACGACACCGCGACCACGAGCACCCTCCAGTCCGTCTCCATCACAGCGACCAGTCCGATCCTCATGGTCAGCAATCAGTCCTCACTGCCGTTCTCGGTGCGAAACGAATACGACCTGCCCGTCACCGTGGTCTTGCAGGCGTCCAGTTCAAGCCTGAAGCTCAGCGTCGACTCGAGTGTCACCCAGAAGATCGCGCCGCACGCTCGGGAATCAGTACGGGTACCGGTCGAGGCCCGGCTCGGCAACGGCGACGTCACCGTGCGCCTGCAGCTCTATTCGCCCCAAAGCGCCGTGATCGGGGAAAGCTCGCTCGTTCCCGTCACCGTGCGAGCGGACTGGGAGGGCATCGGCGCCGCCGCGCTCGTTGTCTTCATCGCCCTTCTGTTCATCGGTGGCCTCATCCGCACCGTGCACAAGCGCCGGGCCGAAAGACGCCATCCGGCGAACACGGCTGGCGCGACCGACACGGATGCCACAGCAACAGACAGCGTGGACGCGGGGGAGCGATGACCAAAACGACCGAAAGCGGCAGTATCGGACGGGCCAGCGTCTTCCTGGCATCCGGAACGATGGTGTCTCGCATCCTCGGTTTCGTGAAGGCCATGCTGCTCGCCGCGACGATCGGTCTCGTCAGCAGCAAAAGCGCTGACGCGTTCGGGGTGGCGAACCAGCTGCCGAACACCCTTTACGTCATCATCGCCGGGGGCGTGCTCAGCGCGATCCTCGTGCCGTCGATCGTGCGCTCGATCGTGCACGCCGATGGCGGTCGTTCCTACGTCAACAAACTGCTGACCATCACGCTCGTCGTACTGTTTGCGGCGACGGCGCTCGCGGTCGCGCTCGCCCCGTTCCTCGTGCACATCTACTCCGTCCAGCTCGACCCGGAGGCTCGTGCGCTCGCGATCGCCTTCGCGTACTGGTGCCTGCCGCAGATCTTCTTCTACGGGCTGTACACGGTGCTCGGGGAGATCCTCAACGCGCACAAACTTTTCGGTCCGTTCACCTGGGCGCCGGTGATCAACAACGTCGTTGCGATGGCCGGGCTCGTGCTCTTCATCGTCTTCTTCGGCGCCGACCCCAACGGCGAACGGCTTGTCACCGCGTGGACGCCGGACATGATCACCCTGCTGGCCGGCACCGCGACGCTCGGTGTGGCGATGCAAGCGCTCGTGCTGTTCTTCTTCTGGCGCCGGATCGGACTCAGCTACCGCCCCGACTTCCGCTGGCGGGGCATCGGCCTGCGCGCCACAGGCAAACTGGCCGGCTGGTCCTTCGCGATGCTCGCGCTGACGACGCTCGCCGGGCTCGTCCAGAGCAACGTCGCCCTCATCGCATCCGGAAACGGGCCGTCCACGGCAACCCTGCAGAACGCCTGGCTCATCTTCATGCTGCCGCACTCCGTCATCACCCTCTCGGTCGCCACCGCCTACTTCACCCGGCTCGCTGAACACGTTCGCGAGAACCGCACCGAAGAGCTGAAAACGGATGTCTCCACCGCGATCCGCCAAATCACTTTGATCATCGTGCTGGCCACCGCGGGTCTCATCGTCCTGGCATTCCCGTTCGCCGGTCTGTTCACTGCGGCGTTCGCCGACACGGCCGCGATGGGGTTCGTGCTCATCGCCTACCTGGTCGGCCTCGTCCCGTTCGCCGTGCTGTTCGTCTTCCAGCGCACGTTCTATGCCCTCGGCGACACCCGCACGCCCTTCTTCTTCACTCTCGTTCAGGTCACCGTCTACATCGCCCTGGCGCTGTTGTGCTCGATGCTTCCCCTGCGGTTCATCGGAATCGGGCTCGCCATCTCGATGTCGATCTCGATCATCGTCCAGATGGTGATCGCGGGCATCCTTCTGCGCAGGCAGATCTCCGGCCTGGAGATTCCCCGCATCGTGCGGAGCCTCACCATCTACTCGGCCGCTGCGATCCCCGCTGTCCTCGTCGGCGCCGGCCTCGTCTGGCTCCTCGGCGGCTACACCGGCGGCTGGGCGCTGGCATCCGTTCTCGGCGCCCTCGTCACCATGGCTCTTGTCGCCGCCGTCATGTCTGTCGTCTATGTCGGCGCCCTGATCGCCATGCGCTCACCGGAGCTGCGCGAAGCGATCGCCCCGATCATGCGTCGCCTGCGCCGCGGTTAGCGCCTCCCCGACGCTCTAAAGGGCTGACGCGGGTCGTTGAGCTGCACGCGGGTGCAGCCACACCCGCTCCCACCCCTTTCACCCGCGCGAGGGACCGCTGCGCGCCACAGCAGGCGCGGCAGTCAGCGGCCCGGAATATCGTCGAACTAAGATGTGTTCCACTCAGCGATGCCATCTTTCCAAGGAGCTTCTGTGCGCAACGTCATCATCATCGGGTCCGGTCCGGCCGGCTACACCGCCGCCATTTACGCGGCACGGGCGAACCTCAACCCGCTGCTTCTCGCCTCGAGCGTCGAAGCCGGTGGTGAATTGATGAATACGACCGAGGTCGAGAACTACCCCGGTTTCCCCGAGGGAATCCAGGGCCCCGAACTCATGACCAAGTTCCAGGAGCAGGCGGAACGCTTCGGAACCGAGGTCATCCTCGACGACGTCACCGAGGTTTCGCTCGAGGGCGACGTCAAGACGGTGAAAACCGGGTACTCCGGCGACTTCGAGGCCTCATCCGTCATCGTCGCGACCGGCAGCGCGTACCGCAAGCTCGGCCTTGCCGACGAGGAGCGCCTCTCCGGGCGCGGAATCTCGTGGTGCGCCACCTGCGACGGCTTCTTCTTCAAGCAGAAGACGATTGCTGTGGTCGGCGGCGGCGACTCGGCCATGGAAGAGGCGACCTTCCTCACCCGGTTTGCGTCGAAGGTTTATGTCATCCACCGCAAGGACACCCTCCGGGCGTCGAAGATCATGCAGGAGCGTGCCTTCGCCAACGACAAGATCGAGTTTCTCTGGAACTCCGAGGTCGTCGGCATCTCCGGTGAAAACGCCGTCGACGGTGTCACCCTGAAGTCCACTGTCGACGGAACCGAAAGCCACCTCGAACTCGGCGGCCTGTTCGTGGCGATCGGCAACGACCCGCGTACCCACCTGTTCCACGGCCAGCTCGAGCTCACCAAGGACGGCACCATTGCCGTCGACGGTCGCTCATCCCGCACGAACCTGCCGGGCGTTTTCGCCGCTGGTGACGTCATCGATCCGACCTACCGTCAGGCCGTGACCGCCGCGGCATCCGGAACCGTCGCCGCCCTGGACGCAGAACACTTCCTCGCGAGCCTCGAGCAGGAAGCCGACTACAACCCGGAGATCGCGGCAGCTGTCGCGGCATCCGTCTAGCTTCGATCCATCCACAAAGGAGATAACCTATGTCAGCACGCGCCGTATCCGAAAGCACCTTCGACAAAGAGGTTCTGCAGAGCGCCCGCCCGGTCCTCGTGGACTTCTGGGCCGAATGGTGTGGCCCCTGCCGCATGGTGTCGCCGATCCTCGACCAGATCGCCTCTGAGAACATCGACAAGCTCGACATCGTCAAGGTGAACGTCGACGAGAACCCGGGCCTGGCCATGCAGTACCAGATCACCTCCATCCCTGCACTCAAGGTGTTCAAGGGCGGCGAGGTGGCGCAGACCATCATCGGAGCAAAGCCCAAAGCAGCCCTCGAGGCCGACCTGGCCGCCTTCCTGGCGTAGCCCGACGACCCTCGAAATCGACCCGTCCGGCACACGCCGGGCGGGTCGTTTTTCATTTTCCCGAGGAGGGATGCTTCTGCCCCGCGAACCAAGCGCACCCATGCCAGATAACATCAAGTAGGAACCAGGAACGGAAGAACAGTGTCAGAACCAGTCCACCGCCAAGCATCCGGAAACAATCTCGACCCGTGGTACGGCGCCTACGCCGCCCGCACGGCCGGGTTGGCCGCCAGCGAGGTCCGTGCACTGTTCGCCGTCGCGAGCCGCCCAGAGGTCGTCTCGCTGGCCGGGGGGATGCCGTTCGTGTCCGCCCTCCCCGAGGACCTGGTGACGGATGCCATGAGTCGCGTCATGCGCGAACAGGGTCCCGTCGCGCTGCAGTACGGCTCAGGGCAGGGTGTCGAGAAGCTCCGCGAGCAGACCCTCGAGGTCATGGCTCTCGAGGGCATCCAGGGCAGCGCCTCCGATGTCGTCATCACGACAGGAAGCCAGCACGCGCTCGAGCTGTTCAGCAAGCTCTTCATCGACCCGGGTGACGTCGTCATCGCCGAAGGGCCGAGCTACGTTACGGCGATGGTGATCTTCAAGAGCTACCAGGCCGAGGTCGACCACGTCCCGATGGACCAGGACGGACTGATTCCCGAGGCGCTGCGCGAACACATCGCGAGTCTCAAGGCTGCCGGCAAAAGAATCAAGTTCCTCTACACGATCCCGACCTTCCACAACCCGGCCGGGGTCACCCTGTCCGAGGCACGGCGCAGCGAAATTCTTGAGATTGCCCGGGAGAATGACATCCTCGTGCTCGAGGACAACCCGTACGGCCTGCTCTACTTCGACCAGAAGCCTCCAGCTGCGCTGCGATCGCTTGAATCGGATGGCGTCGTCTACCTGGGCACGTTCTCGAAGACCCTCGCGCCCGGGTTCCGGGTGGGCTGGGCCCTTGCCCCGCACGCCATCCGCGAAAAGCTCATCCTGGCCAATGAGGCAGCAATCCTCTGCCCGTCCTCCTTCAGCCAGCTCGTGATCTCGCAGTATCTCGACCAGGCCGACTGGAAGGGCCAGATCAACACCTTCCGCGACGTGTACAAGGAGCGGAAGGAAACAATGCTCTCCGCACTCGGGGAGTATTTGCCCGACCTCACCTGGACAAACCCGACCGGCGGCTTCTACGTCTGGCTCACCCTGCCTGAGAGCCTTGACTCCAAGGCCATGCTGCCGCGTGCGGTCAAGGAACTGGTCGCGTACACGCCTGGGACGGCGTTCTTCGCCGACGGGGACGGCCGTCGGAACATGCGTTTGTCGTTCTGCTACCCGACACCGGAGAGCATCCGCGTGGGCATCCGCCGCCTTGCCACCGTCATCAATGGGGAGCTCGACTTGCTCAACACTTTCGCGGGAACGGGCCGACTGACACGTTCGCAGTCGCGCGGCCAGTTCGCGGGGCCACCCCCAAACATGTCCTGACGCCCAGCCACCACAGACCAGAGAAAAGGCCTGATCATGACTACATTCAAAAAGCTCAATATTGTGGTGCTCGCTGGCGGGATCTCCCACGAACGTGATGTGTCCCTGCGCTCTGGGCGCCGGGTGGCCGAGGAACTGCAGGCCGCTGGGCACTCCGTCACGCTGCGCGACCCGGATGCCTCCCTGCTGTCGGCGCTGACCGAGAACGCTCCGGATGTCGTCTGGCCTGCTCTGCACGGAGCCAGCGGCGAGGACGGAGCGCTCCAGGCGCTGCTGCGCGCCCGCGGCATCCGTTATGTCGGGTCTCATCCCGAGGGGGCAGGCCTGGCCTGGTTCAAGCCGACCGCCAAGGTGCTGGTTTCTCGTGCCGGGATTGCAACGCCGGACTGGTTGACCCTGCCCGACGGCACCTTCCGGGAGCTGGGCGCCACCGGCGTTCTGGCCGAAGTGCTCTACGGCATAGGCGACGCCGCTGTCGTGAAGCCGGCGCAGGGCGGCTCCGCCCAGGGTGTGACGATCGTGACGGATGCCACCGACCTGCCCCGGGCAATGGTCGACGCCTACACCTACTCGGATGTCGCCCTGATCGAGAAGAAGATCGAGGGCACGGAGCTCGCCATCACGGTGATGGACTCGGGACACGGACCCGTGGCGCTTCCGGCCGTCGAGATTCAGCCACTGTCGGGCGTGTACAGCTTCGAGGCGCGCTACAACGCCGGGGAGACGACGTTCTACGCTCCGGCACGGCTCTCGGATGAGATCGCCGAGCGTGCGGCTGAGGTCGCGGTACGGGTGCATGCCCTGCTCGGTCTTCGCCACATCTCCCGCATCGACGTGATCGTCGACGCCGAGGGAGTGGTGTGGTTCCTCGAGGCGAACATGCTTCCGGGTCTGACCGAGACGTCACTCGTGCCCCAGGCGATCGAGGCCGCTGGGCTCACCCTCGCGTCCGCGTACAGCGCGCTGGCTGTCGCAGCGGCCGGGGAGTAACTCCCGGCCGCTCGCTTGAGCTCAGGCTCCGTAGACCGGCTCGCCGATCTCACCGAGAATCCTGTTCAGGTCACCGATGGTAGCAAAATCAATTGTGACCTGGCCTTTCTTGGCCCCCAGTGTCACCTTGACGCGGGTGTTGAGGCGGTCCCCGAGGCGTTCACCGATCTCGTCGAGGTGGCCGTGACGGTGACCCTGCGCCGGCTTCGGCTTCTTGGGAGCGAGGCCCTGGGCGGCGGCGGCTTCGGCGGCGCGCACCGAGAGGTCCTCGTTGACGATCTTGTCGGCGAGTCGCTGCATCCCCTCGGGGTTCCCAACGGAGAGGACGGCGCGGGCATGCCCGGCCGTGAGCACGCCGGCTGCGACGCGCTTCTGTACGGCTTCCGGCAGTTTTAAAAGCCGGATCGTGTTCGTGATTTGCGGCCGTGACCGGCCAATTCTCTGTGCGAGCTGGTCCTGCGTGATGCCGAAATCTGAGAGCAGCTGCTGGTAGGCGGATGCCTCCTCAAGTGGGTTGAGGTTGGAGCGGTGCAGGTTCTCGAGCAGCGCATCGCGAAGCATGTCTTCGTTGGCGGTGTCCTTGATGACCGCGGGGATGCTGTCGAGCCCAACTTCCTTCGTCGCCCGCAGCCGGCGCTCACCCATGATGAGCTCGTACTTGCCCTTTTCGGTGCCGTGCTGGCGCACGACGATCGGTTGAAGCACACCGACTTCACGGATGCTGTGCACAAGTTCGGCGAGGTGGTCAGCGTCGAAGTGGGTGCGGGGCTGCACGGCGTTCGGA
>NZ_JBKJWH010000125.1:0-4228 GCF_046716805.1 Mycetocola sp.
GGAGAACCACCATGAGCCTCAAGCCCACGATCAAAGTCCACTCGGCGGACAAGGAAGACGTTGACCTCACCGTCTGGCCTGCCATTCCCAGCACCACCACAAACCCCGCCATCCAGATCGACTGGCGGACCCACGGCGGCAACATCCGCAGCATGGCCGTCGAGTACCGCAAGGAAGACGCCGCAGCCATCGCAGCGGCCATCATCGAGGCAGCGGAGAAGAGCGCATGAGCCAGTACATCCTGATGCTCCCCTGCCTCGTCATGGCAGCAATCCTCCTGCTCGGCAGTGGGGCGAGGCTTAAGTGAGCGCGCTGGAGAAGCAGCTCCTCCGGGACATCGCCAAGGGAGCCGTGTGGGCCGTCGTAATAATCGTCGCCTTCGTAGCAGCGCACATTCCGGCAGCGCTCATTGCTTGAACCGGACTACGGCGGATATCAATGGTGCGCCGCCACCACCAACAGGGGCAAGCCTTGCAAGCAGAAGGGGTGGATCGCCGACATAGACCGCGACTACTTCTGCCCCGCCCATCGACCCAAGGATTGACCTCCACCTAGGACCCCTCGCCACCACGGCGAGGGGGTCCTTTTGCATGCCCGGGCGTGTCACGCCGAGGGGGCCACGGAGGGGTGCCCTACGCTCCAGAGGAGAAGCCCCCCGCACAACCCCCCTCGGAGGAGCAGCATGGCAGGCAAGACCACCGCCAGCACGAGCGACGAGCCGGTCGAGTACGAGGTCCTAATCGGCATCAACTACCCGCCAAACAAGCGGGCTGAGCCGGGGGACGTCGTAACCGATCTGCCCTACGGCAGCAAGGCCCTGCTGCTCGAAGTCGGAGCCATCAAGCAGGTGACTAAGTAATGCCCTTTCGCCACGGTAAAGCCACCGGCGTCTATCTCGCCGGTCAGAACTGCTCCCCGTACTTCAACAGCGCGGACGTAGGCAGGACAGTCGAAACCCACGACGCCACCCCCTTCGAGTCCGAGGCCAAGCAGTACATCGCAGGCATGGCAGACGGCACCATTAGCCTCTCGGGCTTCTACGACAGCAACGTCGCAGGCACCGGAGCCGAAGAGCTCCTGCAGGGCCTCCGCGACAGCGACGCCGAGTTCCCCGCCAGCCTCTTCCAAGATGGCGGCGTGGCAGTAGGGCGAGCCTGCAGGATGGGCAGCGTCTACAACACCAGCTACAACATCACCAGCCCAACCTCGGACGTCGTATCGGCCAAGGCGGACCTTACCGTGAACGGCGGCGTCAAGTACGGCAAGTGCCTGAACGCCAAGGCTCCGATCACTGCTCTGGTAACCGGAGCAGCTTCGGATTACGGCACGGTGGACTGGCTGACATCAACGGGCGGCTGGGCGCACGTCCACCCCATCGACAACACCCGCTCGACCAATACCGAAGTCAAGATTCAGCAGAGCGCGGACAACTCTGTCTGGGTCGATTCGGCCACCGTCAACGTCGCAGCGGGCAACCGCACAGGCGTTCGGGTCGCCACAACGGGCACCAACCTGCGCTACGTCCGGGCGCTCATCACCCCCGTAGCTGGCACAGGATCAGCAACGATCATCGTGGCGTTTGCCCGAGCATAAGAGGAGCACAACATGGCATTTGTTCATGGCAAAAACAGCGTCATCAAGGTGGACAACGCATCTGGCGTACTCACCGACATCAGCCTCGTCACCAACGCGGTTGACCTGCCGCGCTCCGTCGAGACGGCGGACACCAGCCACTTCGGCACGAGCGCCAAGGAATACATCGTCGGCCTCAACGACGGCACGGTTTCCATCTCCGGTCTGTACGACCCGGCGGTGGACGCGACCCTGTCCGCAGCCTTCGACGCCATTATCGGCGGCTCCCTCGCGTCGGCCACGGTGGAGTACAGCCCAGCGGGCCTGCCCGTTTCGGCGACCAAGCCGAAGTTCACCCTCGAAGTTATCTGGACGGCCTACTCCACCGCAGGCGGCGTCGGCGACCCGATCAGCTTCAAGCTCGAAGGCCAGCGCACCGGCCCGACCGTCCGCACCGTCGCCTAATACCCCCTAGAACCCCCCTCCGGTTGACCGCAGCAAGAGCGGTCACCGGAGGGGACTACTTCACCATCAGCACCACCCACGAGAGAGAGTGTCCACAGTGACCGAGTACAACGCAGAAGCAGCAGCCGCCACAAGCCCCGCTGAGACCCCCGCAGCAGCCCAGACGCAGACACACCCCACCCCGGGCGAGACGGACGGCCACAGGGCAGCAGGAGGCGCGCTGCGCCCCTCCATTCGAGACCGCATTGCCGCCGCCCGCCCATACGCATCCGAGGTCGTGGACTTCCCGCTGTGGGACGTCAAGATCGAAGTTCGCTCCATCTCCCTCGGCCTCCGCAACGAGATGCTCGCAAGCGTCATCGACCCGGAGACCAAGGAAGCTGACGTCAAGCGCCTGTATCCGGAGCTGATTATCCGGACCTCCTTTGACCCGGAGACCGGCGAGCGAGTCTTCTCTGACGACGACCTCGCCTTCATTAACGGCCTCGACGCAGGCTCCGGTGACAAGCTCGCCAAGCCCGCCCTGAAGCTGTCAGGCATGACCGATGACGCCAAGGACGAAGAAGCGGGAAAATCCTCAGAGACGGAAACCTCCGTCTCAGCTTCCTAGTAGCAGAACGCACCGGGCGGACGCTCGACGAACTATTCAACGGAGGCCCCAATTGCAATCCGATGAGTTCGCAGGAGTTCACCCAGTGGCGCGCCCTGATCGAAATCGTGGAACCCCACGAGCGCGAGCAGGAGCGGGCCAGCTCCAAGACCAGATAACCAAGTAGAAGAGGCGGTGCCGGTATGGCAACAGTCATTGAAGTAATGGCCAAGCTGACCGGCAACGCCTCCTCTATGATCGGCGCGTTCAACCAAGCCAAGGCGGCAGCGGAGTCCACAGCCAAGAGCGCCAAGATCAGCGGCGAGCAAGCCAACGAGGCCCTCGGCAAGATCGCCGTCCCGGCCACCGTCATCGCAGGCGGCGTGGCCTTCGCAGCCAAGCAGTTCGCCACGCTCGCATCCGAGGCGGAGCAGAACGTTGGAGCCGTCGATTCGGTCTTCAAGGAATACGCCCAGACGGTCAAGGACGCCTCCGCGCAGGCAGCCACCAGCGTCGGCATCAGCAGCAGCGCCTACCAGCAGTTCAGCAGCATCGTAGGCTCCCAGCTCAAGAACATGGGCGTCCCACTGAGCGACGTCGCGAGCGGCACGGACAACCTCATCAAGAAGGGCGCGGACCTCGCCTCCATGTTCGGCGGCACGACCTCCGAAGCCATTGAGGCAATCTCAAGCATGCTCCGAGGCGAGACGGACCCCATCGAGCGTTACGGCGTCAGCATCAACCAAGCCGCCGTCGAGGCCCAGATGCTAGCCATGGGACTGACCGGCCTGACCGGGCCAGCAGAGAAGAACGCCCAGCTACAGGCGAAGCTTGCCATCCTCAACCAGCAGACCGCCGACGCCACCGGCAACTTCGGACGCGAGGCGGACACTGCAGCCGGGGCCATGCAGCGCGCCAATGCCAAGTTCGAGGACGCGCAGGCAGCCATCGGCGTAGCCCTCCTCCCCCTCATGACGCAGCTCGCGCAGGCCCTCGCGGAGGCTTCCCAGTGGGCAGCCGCGAACAGCGACGCCGTCCTGCAGTGGGGCATGATTCTCGGAGGGGCAGCCCTTGCCGTCCTCGCCGTAGTAGCCGCCATGAAGGTCTATGAGGTTGCCGCAGCCCTCGGCACCCTCGCCACCTACCTTTTCCAGAACGCGCTCAAGGGCGTAGGCATCGGCATCCTCATCGTGGCCGTCATGGCGATAGCCGCCGTCATCAAGCACCTTTGGGACACCAGCAGCGAGTTCCGCGAGTTCTGGACCGCCGCATGGGAGAGCATCAAGACCGCCGCCAGCGGAGCACTCGACTCCGCCAAGGCCGCGCTCGACGGACTTATCCCAGCCCTCCAGTCCATGTTCGAGTGGATGACCCAGAACACCGACGTCATCATCGCCATCGCAGCGGTCATCGGCGCAGTCATGCTCCCAGTCCTGATCCGGCTAGGCGTCGCAGCAACAATCTCCGCCGCCGCACAGGTGGCCGCATGGGCGACCAGCGGAGCCGGGGCAGTCAAGACCGGCTTCATGTACGTCGTCACCAGCTACCAGATCATCGGCGCATGGATAGCGCAGGGAGCCGCAGCAGTAGCCTCCGGAGCGA
>NZ_JBKJWH010000126.1:0-9931 GCF_046716805.1 Mycetocola sp.
GCAGTGGCGCCGGCCGGGGGGGCAGCCGTCGCAGCGGCGGTGATGTTCTCGCCAGCACGTTCATTCGAATCGGGCATTGTTTTCCTTTCGGTTGTTCGGGATCTGCCATCTTCAGACGGTAAGCATGCGCCGCGGCGCCCGCCACAGGGGAGGGCAGGTACCGCGAAACCCGCGGACGGTCCGGAACAGGGTTCAGGGCGTTATCAGGCGCTCCCGGTGTCCGTCCAGCTTCATCACCCATCTTTTCGCAGATACCCTCGCGAACACAGGGGGTTGCGAAGCGGGTCAAAGCATCTCAACCGCGCAGTAGCATGGGCGCGTGCCGTACCTGTCAGCCTCTTCCCGCGCCGCCCTCGAGCGCGTTCTCGCGGGTGATCTCGATGACGGGACGGATGCCCTCCAGCGTTTGCGGGACATCCGCGCCCTTCTCGTCGCCCTCGACCAGGACCCGGCTACCCTGCAAGCAGTGCGCGAGGCACTCGGAGGCGGGACGGGCTGGGACGAGATCGCGGCGGCGGCCGGGCTGAAACCGGCCGCGGCGAAATGGCGTTGGCAGGGGACCGACGCCGAGATAGCCGAACGTCACGAGGCGGGCCGCAAGCGGTCGGCGCGGCCGAGCAGCGTTCCGACCGACCTTCCCGGGCTGTCCGTCGCCGAAGCCGCCGCTCAGCTCGGCGTCAGCGCCCAGGCGATCTACCTCCGTGTCACGCGCGGCACTCTCCGGGCGGAAACGATCGAACTGCCCGACGGTCGGTCATACAAGCGGGTCTTCCCCGACGAGGACGCCACCGGCAGCTGACGCCGCCGAACGGATGTCACCAAATCATCCGTTCCTGACGGAACCATCCGGCGTGCCGGGTGTTCCCGACCGCAACGGGTGAACTGGCGAAGGTGAGCGTCGCTCGAATGTTGCGCTGTGTGACGGTCGCAGGTGACAGCATCCGGGAGCCGACCTACCGTTGATTGCAGTGCCGGAAAGCGTCCGGCCGGGAAGCGGGCAGGAGGTCAGGATGTCGAGTCTCAAACCAGGAGTAGATCAGGTCATGCAGTGCTCGAGCGCCTCCGGCGGCTCCTGCGACAAGAACGGCCCCGGTCACGTTCTCCGACCGCTCCAGGAGCGCATCGCCGCTGCCACCGCGAGCAAGTGGAGCGATGGAATCGTTTCTTCGGTTTCGGGCGGCTGGATCGGTGTGACACTCGTGAACTCCGGTGACACAGCCTGGGTGTGGACGCACAGCATCCCTGCCAGCCTGGCCCCCGGCCAGCCGGTCGCTCTGCACACGCTGTACTCGACGCTGGCGTTCGGTCCTGAGCGGCTCAGCGTCCTGATTGCTGCGGCCCTCTGACCGCGGTTTCGGTTCAGGCCTTCGGCATCGCCCCGCTCATCGAGTCCATCATCTTCTGGCAGGCCATGGCGCACTGACGGCAGGCCTCAGCGCACATGGCGCAATCGGCGTGCATGTCCTTGTGGCTCATGCACTCGTCGGCGCACGCCATGCACATCGTCATCGTGGCCTGCAGCATCGCCATCATGCTCTCCCTGTGCATGCCGGCTGGACGCATCATCATCCGCATCATCGTGTTGCACATGTCAGCGGTGTTCATGCACATGTTCATGCACATCGACATGCCGTCGCCCATCATGGTGCTCGAGCACATCGTGCACGCCTGCTCGCATGCCGAGCAGGCCTCAATACAGTCCTGCATCATTGCCATGTCCATGCCCGCAACGGGCATGTCCTTCTGGTGAGACTCCATCATTTGCATCGCCATGTTCATGGTCGTGTCCTTTCATAAGAATCGGGTGTTTTCTCGAATGCTACGCCGCTGGCCGAGCTCTGTCAGCGGGCAGGACGACGCGTCAACCTCGCCGAAACCATCCCGACATCCCGCTCCGATCGCCCGGGCGGATGTGGAAGCCCACCTCGCCGTCCGGCGGAAGGTCGGAAACCTCGACGTCGGAGACGACAGCGCCTGCCGGGCCACGGCCGATGGCTTTGATCATTTCGGATACAGCGCCCGGTTCGCCCTCGACCTCGGCTTCGACGGATCCATCCGAGCGGTTCCGTACCCAGCCATGCACACCGAAGTGCTCGGCTTTGCTGCGGGCCCAGTATCGGAAACCGACACCCTGAACCCGCCCGCGGACGAGCACCCGGCGGCGGATGTTTCCCATGCTCAATCCTGGACGGGCACCGTCTCGTCGACGGCGTCCGTGCCGGCGTCGCTGTAGTTACCGGTCTGGCCTGACGCTTTCGTGCCACCGGCGTCGTCGGCACCGTCCACCGAGGCATCCGAGCCCGACGAAGCCGATTCAGCGGTCGTGCCGTCGTCTGGCGGGTCTTCGAGCGAGGACTGATCGGCCGTGCCCTCGTTCTTCGCCTGCTCGTAGCTACCGTCGCGCGGACCCCAGTCCGGCAGAGAAGGAGTTGTGTCGTTGCCGTTCTCGGTTGGGTGTTGCTGTTCCATGCGGGATTCCTTTCGTTCTCGTGCAGGCGACGATACGCACGTCGCAAAAGAATGGCGACGGCTTTCGGCGGCCGCCCGTTCGGAGTAGCGTCGGGTCGAGGTTCCCGTGATGTCGGGTAGGAATTCACGACACTCGTGCAAGACTCGCGGCAAACGCGACACATTCATGGGGTGAGGATCGCCAGCACCACAGCAGCCGCCGACGCGAGCAAGGGAGTGGCGATGCCCGACAGCGCCGACCCCCACGTGGACAGCGCCGCCGCCTGGTTCACGGCGGTCGTCCATGAGCACTCGACCGCCCTCGTACGCTACTTCGCCCGCCGCGGGCCGCGCCAGGACGCCGAGGATCTCACTGCCGACGTTTTCGCCATCGCGTGGCGCCGCCGCGATGACGTGCCGCGCGAGGCCGTGCTGCCGTGGCTCTACCGGACGGCGGGGTTCACCCTCGCGAACCACCGGCGGAAGCACCTCGACCTGCCCGTCGACGACGTGCCCGAATCGGGCGTGGTCCGTGTCGGCACCGATCCCGAGCTGAGCGCCTTGTTCGACGCGGAACTCCGTGGTGCGCTCAACAGCGTGGGCGAGCGCGACCGGCAGATCCTGCTTCTGCATGCGTGGGAGGGCCTCGACGGGGCCGAGCTCGCTGAGGTGTTCGGCATCTCCCGGTCCGGCGCCGACGCTGCGCTCTCCCGAGCCCGCAAGCGACTGCGCGAAGCCTGGGGCGAACGGATGTCGTTCTAGGCTCCTGCAAGATTCGGGGGGCCCGGAACATATCCAGAGAAGTAGCGCATCTCACGGAGGCTGATCGACATGAACCACGACGACGAATTCGACCCGGTCGACCGGCTGCGTGCCGCAGACCCAGCGGGCGATGTCGAACCCCGCCCCGACTTCGCCGACGAGATCATCGCCCGCGTGACCGCCCCTGAGGCTGAACGGCCTGCCGGGTCCCGGCCCGTCGCCGACATCGCAGCGGCGCGGTCCCATCGTCGCCGCTGGCAGTCGATCGCCGCCGTCGCTGCGTCAGTTCTGATCATCGGCGCCGCCGGGTACGCCCTCGGAGCGACGAGCGGGGCAGCGAACCTCGCAGGCGCGGCTTCTCCACCCATCTCGCTGCAGACCGGTGCGAGCCCCGAGAACATGGTGGAGGGCGGTCGCGAGCCGGGCGTCGGTGCGGGCACCGCTGACCAGAAGGTCTCGGACTCGATCTACCCCTCTGGGTTCGGCCGGAATTTCTTCACCGCGTCCGGTCTCGGCAGCGCTGGGGCCGCGGCCCAGGCCTACGCCTTCGATCCGAATGCCGCTCCGATTCCTGACAGGGTGGCACCGCTAGCTGCGGCGCTCGGCATCGTTTCACCAGCGGAGCTGGGGGACGGCGGCTGGACCGCTGGCCCACCCGACGGCAGCGCTCCGAGCGTGACGGTCAGTCTTGACGGGATGCTCTCCTTCTACTACCAGAACCCGCAGACGAACCCGTGGTTGTGTGCCGATGGCGCCGAAGCCTGCCAGCCGACGGGCCAGGCACCCAGCGAGGATGCTGCGATCGGAGCGCTGCGCTCGATCCTCGTCGCTGCGGGCCGGGACCCCGGGATGTACGAGTTCACCTCGCACGTGTGGGAGGGGTCGCCAACTCGGACAGCGGAGGCCAGGCCGGTGGTCGACGGGCAGCGCCTGGATCAGGCCTGGTCGGTGGAGGTCGCCGAAGCCGGCGTCTTCAGCGCAAACGGTGCCGTTGCCGACGTCATCAAACTGGGGGAGTACCCCGTGGTCAGTGAACAAGAGGCGTTCGAACGACTCTCAGACCCCCGGTTCGGCGGCGCGATGACGATTCTTCCGATGAACAGTCGCGAGTCGGCGGATGCACCGGATGAGTGGGTACCTCCAACGGAGCCGCCGGCGACACCGCGGGCCGGCGCGTCGCTGTCCTGGCCGGTGAATGAAGTACAGATCGTCAGCGCCCGCCTGGGTCTCGCAAGCCAGTGGCAGCCAGACGGAAGCGTCCTGGTGCTTCCCGCCTACGAATTCACCGACGCCAATGGAGGCGTCTGGTCGGTCGTCGCTGTCGATGACTCGATGCTCGACTTCTCGTCCGATTAGCGCACGCACCGGCGACGGCGCTTCCCGGGCGCCGGGGTGGCGTGCGAGGCTGGAGTCATGCCCGAGTCGCCAGAAGTGCAGGCGCTCGTCGAGGATCTCGGCGCACGGCTGACCGGCCGCGAGATCGTCGACGTCGACGTCGCAGAGTTCCGAGTCACCAAGACGCGCGCGCATCCACCGTCGTCTCTCGTGGGCGAGCGGGTGCGGGATGCAACCCGGCGCGGCAAGCACGTGGATCTTCTCGTCGGCGACGACGCGCAGCACCTGGTCATCTCGCTCGGCCGGCACGGATGGGCGCGGTACCGTGACGACGGCGCTGACGTTTCGACGACGGAAGCCACCGGGGTCGAGGCCCCGCCGGCTCTGATCGCGTTCACCCTCGACGACGGAGCCGTTCTCGAGTTCACCGATGCCGGAGACTGGGTGTCGCTTGGCTGCTGGATCGTCGGCGATCCGGTGGAGGTGCCGGCGATCGCCAAGCTCGGCCCTGACCCCGCCGACCCCGGCTTCTCCCGGGCGGATTTCGATCGTGCGGTGGTCGGGCGTCGCAAGCAGATCAAGGCGATCCTGCAGGAGCAGGAATCACTCGCGGGTATCGGCAACGCGTACTCGGATGAGATCCTGCACGCGGCGAAAATCTCTCCGCTCGCCCACGCCGGGACCCTGTCAGCGGTCGAACTCGACCGGCTCTTCGAGGCCACGGTGGGCACTCTCACACAAGCGATCGACGCTCGCCGCGGCATCCCGATCTCGGAACTGAAAGCCGCGAAGGTGTCGGCGATGCGCGTGCACGGCAAGGCGGGCGAACCATGCCCGGTGTGCAGGGACATCATCCGCGACTTCTCGTTCGCGAGCACCACCGCCCAGTACTGCCCCACCTGCCAGACCGGTGGAGCGGAGCTTCCCCTCAAAGACTCCTCCTGATGCGACGATGCCTTTCGGCTGACGACGGTTCGGAGTAGCTTCAATACGACAGGCGGTTTGCCGCCCCGGACATCGGAGTTTGAATGCCGACCCTTTCCTCCTACGGGCAGGCGATCGCGTCGACCACGCTCGCCCTGCAACAGTTGCTCTCTGCCGCTCCCGCGAAGCTGCAGGTGACCGCGCGAACCCTCGATGCCGCCCGCGACGGCATCTCGGGGGCATCCGTCAACCTGTTCCTCTACCGCGATGACCTCACCGGCTACCGCGACGGTCATGAACAGCCCGGAACCACCCACAACATCGCCGAGTTGTTCTATCTGCTCAGTGCGTACCCCGGCGACACGTCAGACGCGGATGCCGTCAGTCACCGCGCGTACGGGACGGCCCGTGCCGTGGTGCAGCAGAACCCCGTGCTCGCCGTGCCGCTCGGCGACCGGTCAACGAACGTGCAGCTGCGCAGTCACGCCCTCAGCACGGAGAATCTTGCCAACCTGTGGCTGGCGTCGTCCGCTCCGCTGCGCCTGACCTTCGGCATCGGTGCAACGTTCACCGTGAGCGGCTGACGCCTATTCCAGCTTGCCGGTGAGCCGGCCGTGGAGGACCGTCGACCGCTCATCCAGCCCGACGAAGGTGACGGTTGCACCGTGGGCGGCGTATTTGGACTCCACCGAGTCCAGCACCGCGACCGTTGAGGCGTCCCAGATCTGCGCCGCCGTGAAGTCCACGGTGACGTCTGCCGGGTCGACCCCGTACGAGAACTGCTCGACGAGGTCGTTGCTCGAGCCGAAGAACAGGGGGCCGCGTACCGTGTACCGGACCGATCTGCCGTCGGCGGAGGGTTCGCGGTCCACCCGCGCGACGTGAGCGACCCGCCGGGCGAAGAGCACCATCGCGAGGAGAACGCCGCCGGCGACCCCGATCGCCAGATTGTTCGTGACCACGACGACCGCGACCGTGGTGACCATGACGATCGTCTCGGCCAGCGGCATCCGTTTGAGGGTGGCCGGCGCCACACTGTGCCAGTTGACGGTGGTGACGGCGACGATCATCATCACGGCGGCGAGTGCGACCATCGGAATCTGCTCCATCACGTCGCTGAGCACGGTGACCAGGAGCAGCAGGAAGATGCCGGCAACGAAGGTGGAAATGCGGGTGCGGGCCCGGCCGAGCTTCACGTTGACGACGGTCTGCCCGATCATGGCGCAACCGGCGATGCCGCCGTAGAAACCGGCGAGGATGTTCGCAACTCCGAGCGCCCACGATTCGCGGCCCTTCGCGGACCGGGTCTCGGTGATGTCATCGACGAGCTTCGCGGTGAGGAGGGTTTCCATGAGGCCGACGAAGGCGACGCTCAACGCCGTCGGCAGAATGATGTTCAGGGTCTCGAGATTGAGCGGCACGAGGAGCGGTGTGAGGCCGGGAAGCCCGCCGGCGATGTCTCCCTCGTCGCCGACAGTGGGAACGGACAGGTGCGCGATCATCGTGATGGCCGTGACGACGACGATGGCGACAAGAGGGGCAGGCACCGCGCTGGTGAGGCGCGGAAGGACGAGAACGATCAGTACCGTCAGTGCGAACAACGGGTAGACCAGCCAGGGCACCCCCAGCAGGTGAGGAACCTGCGCGGTGAAGATCAGGATGCCGAGCGCGTTCACGAAGCCGATCATCACCGAGCGGGGGATGAACCGCATCAGGCGGGCGAGTCCGGTCACACCGAACAGGATCTGGATGATGCCAGCGAGGATCACAGCCGGCAGCAGGTATTCGACGCCCTCCTCCTTGACGAGCGGTGCGACGACCAGGGCCACGGCGCCCGCCGCAGCGGTGATCATCGCGGGCCGGCCGCCGAGGATGGACATCGAGATCGCCAGGACGACGGATGCCACCAGGCTCACCTTGGGATCCACGCCGGCGATCACCGAGAAGGAAATGACCTCGGGGATCAGAGCGAGGGTCGTGACGACGCCTGCGAGCACCTCGATACTGAACGCCTTCGGGCTCCGAAGCGTTTGCCGGACTGTGGGGGAAAAGGGTGTGTCCGCGCGGGCGGTACGTGGTGAAGGTGACGACACCGTATAACTGTAGGCGTCGGCTCGCATGCCGGAAGCCGCCGTACTCTTGCTGGATGCCTTCCTTTCGTGTGACCGTGACGGTCGGGGCGCTCCGCCCTGGGGTTGACCCCGAGTCGGTGCTGCCCTTCGCGGCGGCCGCCGCCGCTCGAAGCGCCGTGGTGGAGGCATCCGACCTCGCTGTCGTCCGTGGCGCCGCACGCGTACTTGTCCGCTACACCGCGGACGACGTGGGTGCGGGGTGGCGGGTTGGCTCCGAGGTCGTGCACCAGCTCGCTAGCGTCGCCGAGCCTGCTGCGTGGGCAGTGACCGTCCGCGATGGCGGGCGCTGGTACCCGGTGGCCGCGCCGGGGCCGGATGTGTAGCCGTATCGAGTTCGTCGCTGTCCAGTCAACCCCGCGAAAGGGATAGCCGCCGGTCGCTGCGGATCAATACGCTTAGGGGTCACATGTCAGCCTCCCGACTGCCCCCGGATGTGCCTGCCGTTTCCTCTTCCCTTCTCGGGCGGGATCGGCAGCTGAGTGCTGTCGCCCAGGCGGTCGCGGGTGTGCGCGCCGGAAGTGCGCAGTTCGTGCTGATCGAAGGAGAGTCCGGATTCGGCAAGTCCGCCCTGCTCCGCGCGGCTGCAGCCTCCGTTGCCCTGTGGCCGACCCGCTCGGCCATCGCAGACGAGAACGAAGCCGAACTGCCGTACGGCGTCCTCAATCAATTGCTCAGGCAGGTCGAGGACGATGGCGACGTGGAACCGCTCCTCAGCGGCGGAATCGCCCCGGACATACCCGCGATGGTCGCCGGGGCCGCACTGCTGAATCTCATCGACGGCAGCGAGGGAGCCACGTGCATCACCATCGACGACGCCCAGTGGCTGGACCAGCGGTCGGCCGACGCCCTGTGGTTCGCCGGCCGCCGCTCCTTCCGTGACCGGCTGCTCGTCCTCATCGCCGCCCGGCCAGACGAGACACCGTTCCTCGAACGGATGCGATTGCTGGTTGCGGACGAGGAACGAGGCGTCCGTCTCCAGGCGAGCGGACTGAACGTCGAGCAGGTGGCAATACTCCTGAAACGCCGAACAGGGTTCTCACCTCCTCGCCGTCTGGCCTCCAGGCTGGTGGCGGCGACCGACGGCAATCCCCTCCACCTCCAGACTCTTCTGAACCAGGCCATGACCGGACCTGATCCCCTCGATTCCCTCGACCGGATGCTGCGGGGTACTCCGCCGGCCGCGCCGGGTTTCCGGAGGGTCACGCAGCGGACCCTCGAGGGTCTCAGCCCGCCCGCCCGCGCCGTCCTTAAGATCGTGGCCGTGATTCACGACACCACGGCAATTGCAGATCTGGCGGCGATCACTCGACGCTTCTGCGGGCACGAACTGACCGGAAGAGACATCGACGAGGCGTGTGCGACAGGGTTCGTGGTTCTCGCCGATGAGGACTCAGCCGTGCGGATGCCGCATGAACGAGTCCGCGCCGTCATCGTCGCACGTCTCGCACTGCAGTCCAAGCAGGGAATCCACGCCGCGGCCGGCGCTGTTCTCGGCGGTCACCGGGGACTCGATCACCGGGCGCATGCCGCAGCAGGGCCGGACGACAGCCTGGCGGCGGAGCTGGAAACAGCGGCAGGGCTGGCCGCGGTCGAGCACCAGACGGACCGCGCCTTCCGCTATGCCCGATGGTCCGCCCAGCTCAGCAGTACCCCGGCTGATAAGGAACGGCGAACCATCGACGCCGGCATCCACGCCATCATCGCGCGTAGGCACGACCTGCTGGTAACGGCGCTACCTGAGTTCGAGAATCTCAGCAGGGGACCTGAGCGGGACGTTCTTCTGGGGATGGCCGCGCTCGCAGCCGGCGACGTCTCATCCGCTTCCCAACACCTGGAGCTGGCCACCGAGTCGCGCAGGACCGGGCCCGCCCGGGCGCGCATGATGAGCGCTTTGGCACATCAGGGTCTCGCTGAGATGGCGCTGATGGGCGACAAATTCGATGTGGGCTTCCAGCACTCAACAGCGGTGCTCGATGTTCTGACCGGGCTGCGCCTCAGCACCGATCCAGCCGGCACCGTGAGCATCGACGTCGACGAGCTGGAAACATTCGCGGTGTCGATGCGGGCACTGGCCGGATGGCAGGCGGGGCAGGCGGACACCGGCCAGGCCCGACTCAACGAACTCATCGCCGAAGCCCAGAGCAGCACGCTCCTGCCCCGGCACGCGATCCTGTTACTCACCCGGGGCTACCTGCATCGCCAGCAGCGCCGGCTGACCGAGGCCATCGCCGATCTTGAGGCCGGCCTCACACTTGCCGACCACGGCCGGCCCGAGCTGTCGGTTTACGGGCGGATAGAACTGGCGCTCGCACAATTCCGGAGCGGGCAAT
>NZ_JBKJWH010000127.1:0-28567 GCF_046716805.1 Mycetocola sp.
CCGGGTGATCGCCGCAGGCGTCACCGCTGTCGTCGCGTACAACGACCTCATGGCCATCGGCCTTCTCCGGGCGGCAGCGGAGCAGGGCATTGACGTCCCGAGCCGGCTGAGCGTGAGCGGCTTCGACGAAATCTTCGGCTCGGACTTCACCTCCCCGGCGCTGACGACGGTCCGCACCCCGCTGGCGCGCGCCGGCGAGCGCGCCGTCCGGCTCGCGCTCGAGATGCTCGGCGCAGACGACGCTCCAGCGCCGGGCGATGACGAGGCGATCGTCACGTCGCTTGTCGTCCGCGGTTCGACGGGGCCGAGCGACGGCTGAACCGAGTACGACGAAGCCCTCCGGATGTCGGCATCCGGAGGGCTTCGATCGAACGTGCCCAAAGGGTTGCACGGTGGCACCGGGAACAGCACTGTGGGACCCCTCAATCTAGGGAACAGCCCTTTGGGGCCGATCGATCCGTTGGACCGGCGGTCCGCGCCAGAGCGTGGGAATCACCACCCTGGTGTGCAGATCGGGCCATGGCGCGATTGAGGGGGCCCGAAAGGTTGCACGGTGGCACTTCGAACAGCACTTTGGGACCCCTCATTCGCGGGAACAGCACTTTGGGACCCGTCATTCGCGGGAACAGCCCTGTGGGACCGGTCGATCATCGTTGCGCCAGCTTTAGAACAGGTTCTCGTAGCCGAGCGCGATGAGGTTGGCGCGTGACGTGGCCAGGCAGTCGAAGACGTCGCGGCCGTAGAGGTCGTCCTGCTCCACCAGCAGATACTTCGCGTCGCTCGCGAGGCTCTGCTCGATGATGCCGCGGAAGTCAAGGTTGCCCTCGCCCACCTCGGCGAACTGCACGACACCGGTGAACGCGGTCATGAAGGCGGGGAAGTCGCCGGCGGCGAGTGACTCGAACGCTGAAGCGGGCATCGACCCGATCCGGTAGTCCTTGAGGTGGACCATGGCGACGCGGTCGCTGTACTTCGCGATCGTCGATACCGGGTCCAGCCCGCCGCGCTGAATCCAGTGGACGTCGAGTTCGAGGCCGAGCAGGGGAGCGCGGTCGGCGATGATGTCGAGCAGGTGCTTGCCGTCGTACTTCGCGAACTCGATGTGGTGGTTGTGGTAGTAGAGGCTGATGCCGTGCTCGGCGAGGCGGGCGGCAGCGTCGTTGGTCGCGTCGCAGAACTCGAGCACCTTATCGAGCGATCCCATCGCGTCGAACGGCAGCATGCCGATCCGGATCATCGAGACGTCGAGGGCCGTGGCGTCTGCGACAATTTTGTCGAAACCGGTGGTGAGAGACTCGCCCGGCATGCCCGGTGCGATCGTGAGGTTGGCTGAGAGCGAAGCGATGTCCATGCCGAGCTCGTCCCGTGCACGCGCCAGCTCGGCGACGTTCTCTTCGGTCATGGGGATCTGGGAGATCTCAACCGCCGAGTAGCCGATCTCGCTGATCTTCCGAAGCGTTTCGAACGCTCCGACCTCAGCAAAGCTGTCCTTGAGCATCATGGCCTGAACGCCGATTTTCGCCACTGTGAATTCCTCCGTTGGATTCGCGGCCGCCGGTGATGGAAGCCGGTTGACACCGTATTCGGACCGACACTGGTCCCCTCGATGCGGTTCAGTCTGTCACGGGGCGGCAAGAAATGGCAACCGGTTGACAGTAAGAGTAGGGTGCAGGTTGAATGAAGGAGTGTCAATGAAGCTGCAACTCGATCCAGACCGTCTGTTCCCCGCCGACCCGTCCACGCGTGACGTGGCTCGGGCGCTGTACGAACAGGTCAAGGACCTGCCCATCATCTCGCCGCACGGTCATGTCGATCCGGCGCTTCTCGTCGACGATCAGCCGTTCCCCAACCCGGCAGAACTGTTCATCCGGTTCGACCACTACGTCACGCGGCTCATGCACGCGTCCGGGGTCAGCCTGGATGCGCTCGGCATCCCCGACCGCGGTACCCCTGGCACCGTCGCCTCGCCCCGCGACATCTGGCGCACCTTCAGCGAGAACTGGCACCTGTACGCCGGAACGGCGTCCGGCTACTGGCTGCAGAGCACCTTCAGCCAGCAATTCGGTCTTGACGTCCACCCGGACGCCGACAACGCGGATGCCGTCTTCGACCGCATCCAGGAGTCACTCGCGACCCCCGAATTCCGCCCGCGCGCCCTGTTCGAGCGCTTCGGCATCGAGGTCATGGCCACCACCGACGACCCGATGGACGACCTCGCGCCGCACCGCGCGCTCGCAGCGGACCCGGCGTTCCGCGGACGAGTCCTTCCCACCTTCCGCCCGGATGCCTACCTCAACCCGGCAACACCGAACTGGGCCGCGAACGTAGGTCGCCTCGCCGAGTGGAACGGCACGTCCGTCTCCAGTTACTCCGGCTATCTCGAGGCCCTCGCCGGCCGCCGCCGGTTCTTCGTCGAGAACGGCGCCGTCTCCGCCGACCACGGTGTGCTCGAACCCTTCACCGTCGACCTGCCGGCCTCCGACGCCGCCGCCCTGTTCGAGAAGGGCCTCACCGGCACGCTCAGCGTGGACGAGGCCCGGGTCTTCACCGGCCACATGCTCCTCGAAAGCGCTCGTATGAGCGTCGAGGACGGCCTGGTCATGACCGTCCACCCCGGCGTCTACCGCAACCACTCCAGTGAGACGTTCCAGGCTTTCGGCCCGGACACCGGCCACGACATCCCGGTCACCACAACCTACGTGGAGAACATCCGCCCGCTCCTCGAGAAGTACGGCAACGAGAAGGACTTCCACCTCGTGCTCTTCAGCGTTGACGAGACGGTCTACTCGCGCGAGGTCGCCCCGCTCGCCGGCTTCTACCCGAGCGTCTACATCGGGGCACCGTGGTGGTTCCTCGACGCCCCGGATGCCGTCACACGGTTCCGTTCCGCCGTCACCGAAACCGCCGGCTTCTACCGCAGCTCCGGATTCATCGACGACACGCGCGCCTTCCTCTCCATTCCCGCACGCCACGACATGGCTCGCCGGCTCGACTCTGCCTTCCTCGCGCGACTCGTGCGCGAGGGGCGGGTCGACCAGGTGGCCGCCGAACGCATCGCCGTCGACCTCGTCGACGCCATGCCCCGAAAGGTTTTCAAACTGTGAGCATCCCGCCCATTCCCGCCCTTCCGCTGACCCGCGAAGCCTTCGCCGAGCGCGAGGGCGCACCGATTGCGATCCCGCCGGTGCGGATCGTGCACATCGGCCTTGGCGCGTTCCACCGCGCCCACCAGGCGTGGTACACCGCCCAGGCCGATGAAGCGGGGGAGTGGGGTATTGCCGCGTTCACCGGCCGGAACGCCACCGCGGCCAACGAACTCGCCCCGCAGGGTGGCCTTTACACCCTAATCGAACGATCCGCGGACGGGGACGTCGCATCCGTCATCCCCAGCATCGTCGAAGCCGTCGACGGAAGTGACCTGCGCAGATTCGTCGAGCTCCTCGCAGCGACATCGACCGCAATCGTGACCACCACCATCACCGAACCGGGCTACCGGCTCACCGCAGATGCGCAACCGAACCTCGACGATGACGCGGTTCGAGCCGATGTCGACTGGCTCTCGAGCAATCTCACCGACGCGGCGCCGACGGCCTTCGACGGTGGGCCGACGACCACGCTCGGCAGGCTCGTTCTCGGGCTGCACGCCCGCCGCCTCGCGGGCAGCGGGCCGCTGGCCGTCGTGCCGTGCGACAACATGCCGGACAACGGCGACTTCGTCGCGAAGGGCCTGACCGCCCTCGCGGCCCTGGCCAACCCCGAGACCGCCGCGTGGATCGCCGACAACGTCTCGTTCGTGTCCACCTCGGTCGACCGGATCACCCCGAAGACCACCGCCGCCGACATCGAGTCGGCGTCGCGGCTGTCCGGGTGGCTCGACGCGGCCCCTGTCGTCACCGCGCCTTTCCGCGACTGGGTTCTCTCCGGGAACTTCCCCGCGGGGCGTCCGGCGTGGGAGCGCGCAGGGGCCCGATTCGTCGAGGAGATCGAACCGTTCGAACGCCGCAAGCTGTGGCTGCTCAACGGTGCGCACAGCCTTCTCGCCTACGCGGGGCGTCTCCGCGGGCACGAAACCGTGGCATCGGCCATCGCGGATGAGACCTGCCTGGCCTGGGTGAACTCGTTCTGGGACGATGCTGCTCGCAATCTCCCGGACGGTCTCGACCTCGACGCCTATCGGGCCTCACTGCTCGAGCGATTCACGAACGCGCGAATCGAACACAAGCTGGCTCAGATCGGGATGGAGGGCGTCACCAAGCTTCGGGTGCGTTTCGTCCCGGTTCTTCTTGCCGAGCGAGCGGGCGGGCGTGAGGGTGCCGCAGGCATCCGCGCCATCGGTTCCTGGTTGGCGCTCGTGCTGTCGGGGGCGTCGCTTCCCGATGCGCACGCTTCGCAGATCGAGGCGGCGCTGGCCTCAGGCGACCAGGCGGACGAAGCACTTCTCAGGCTCGTCGATGACCGCCTGGTCGAGGACCCGGAGTTGATCGCGGCCATCCGGGCCGTGGCGGCCGAGTCGACGACGGCAGCCGCCTAGTTCGATTTGGCCCCGGAACAGCGTTTTCCCGGCGATTTTGGCAACCGTTTGCCAAACGGTTCGATCCGTGATTCACTGTTAACCAGCAATCGGGCGTCTCGCCCGATTCAGAAGAAATTTTCGCGAGGACGCGTCCCCGCAGCGAAGCGAGAAGGAGGGTCCATGTCGGCACACGTCTTCCGCCAGACCCTCCGGCGTTCCGCTGATCGTACGCGCTTCGCAGCGATCCGGAATCGGTGCGATTCCGCTCTGCTCGGCAACCTCGCCATCCTGGCGAGCACCACGACCGGCGAGGTTGCCGACCCCATCAGAATGCCCGCAGTCACCCGCGCTGCCCGCATCACCTTGCTTCGCTCGCGAAGCGTACGTAACGTCTAGCCGTTCGCGGCAGCTCGGCAAAGGAGCCTCCCTTGAGTTCAACCCCGTCCATCACGAAGCCACCGGCGGAGCAAACCGGCAAACTGTCGAAACTCAGCATCGTCGGGTACGGCGCGGGCGATGCAGCCAACAACCTGGCCTTCACGACCGCCACGATGTTCCTCCTCATCTACTACACGGATGTCGCGGGCATCTCCGCTGCCGCTGCCGGTACGCTCCTGCTCGTCGTTCGCGTCTTCGACGCCTTCGCTGATCTTCTCGCCGGCCGGATCGTCGACAAAACGTACAGCAAACGGTTCGGCAAGTTCCGTCCGTTCCTGATGTTCGGCTCGGTTCCCCTGCTGCTCCTCAGCGTTGCGACATTCTCGATCCCGCAGATCGGCGAGACAGGCGTGCTCATCTACGCCTACCTCACCTACGCGGCCCTCGGCCTGGCATACAGCCTCGTCAACATCCCCTACGGTTCGCTCGCCGGTGCGATGACGCAGGATCCAGGGGAGCGCGCCAAGCTGGCCAGCGCCCGGACGATTGGCGCCATGATCGTCGGCGCCGGGCTCGGAATCTTCGTCGCTCCGCTGATCACTCCGGAAAACGACCTGCAGTCGATCTTCACTTTCATGACCCTCGGATTCGTCGTCGTCGGAACCGCACTGTACTTCTTCACAGCGTTCACTGCGAAGGAACGCGTCAAGCGCGATGTGCCGAAGGTCACCATGAAGCAGAGCTTCGCGATCCTCAAGAGCAACAAGCCACTGATGCTGCTGTGCATCAGCTCGTTCGTCTTCCTCACGGGGATGCTCGCGCTCAGCACCGTGCAGCTCTACTACCTGCGCGACGTCCTCCATGCGCTTCCGCTCTACGCCGCGTTCTCAATCCTCCAGCTCGTGATCGTCTTCGGACTGGCCGGATTCGTTCCCCGGATTGTGCGCACCTTCGGAAAGCGCGCCGCCTACATGGTCGGTGCAGGCATCATGGGCGTCGGCGGGATCGTCGTCTTCCTCGCGCCGCCCAGCATGGTCTGGCTCGGGTTCCTCGGACTCGTCATCTGCCAGTTCGGCCTCACTCTCGTGAACATGCTCGTCTGGGCCCTCGAGGCCGACACGGTCGAATACGGTGAGTGGAAGACCGGAGTCCGCGCTGAGGGCATCATCTACGCGCTGTTCTCCTTCACCCGCAAGACCGGTCAGGCCGTCGGCGGTGCGCTTGCCGCCTATGCGCTCGCCTGGGGCGGGTATGTCGCCGGCGCAGAGGCGCAGTCCGTGCAGGCCGAGTGGGGCATCCGTGCCGGTGCCGGCCTCATTCCCCTCGCCGCGAGCATCCTCGCCATCGTCGTGATGCTCTTCTACCCGCTGACCGACAAGCGACACAAGGAGATCGTCCTCGAGATCGCCGATCGTCGCCAGAAGGCCGGGCAGGACACCGAGCAGATCGACCCAGCTTTGTCCACCGCCGCGTTCACGGCCCAGCGTCCGCCTGTGACGCCGGTCCCTCCGACCGACACCACGGACAAAAACAAGTAAGCATCCGCCCACTCACGACCCAGGAGCAAGTATGAAGATCGATAAGGCAGAAGTCATCGTCACGAGTCCCGACCGGAACTTCGTCACGTTGAAGCTCACCACCGAGGACGGGATCACCGGTCTCGGTGACGCAACCCTGAACGGCCGCGAACTCGCCGTCGTTGCGTACCTCAACGAGCACGTCGTCCCGCTTCTGATCGGCCGCGACGCCCACAACATCGAGGACACCTGGCAGTTCCTCTACCGCAGCGCTTACTGGCGCCGTGGACCGGTGACCATGGCGGCCATCGCCGCCGTCGACGTCGCCCTCTGGGACATCAAGGCCAAAGCGGCTGGGATGCCGCTGTACCAGCTTCTCGGCGGGGCCTCCCGCACGGGCCTCATGGCTTACGGCCACGCCTCGGGCAAGACGCTCCCCGAACTGTTCGACAGCGTGCGCGAGCACCAGGAGCAGGGCTACAAGTCCA
This sequence comes from Mycetocola sp., assembly GCF_046716805.1. Classification (GTDB taxonomy): domain Bacteria; phylum Actinomycetota; class Actinomycetes; order Actinomycetales; family Microbacteriaceae; genus Mycetocola_A. The sequence goes on from NZ_JBKJWH010000127.1 coordinate 6,897, forward strand.
TCCGCATCCAGACCGGCGTTCCCGGGCTGAAGTCGATCTACGGCATCGCGTCCAACGCGACGTTCGAAGCCAACACGGGCGTCCGTTACGACCACGAGCCCGCACAGCGCGGAGCGCTGCCCAACGAGGAGGACTGGGACACGCGCAGCTACCTGCGCCACGTCCCGACCGTCTTCGAGGCTGTCCGTAACGAGTTCGGTCCCGAGATTCCGCTGCTTCACGACGGCCACCACCGGATGACGCCGATCCAGGCTGCAAAACTCGGCAAGTCGCTCGAGCCGTACGACCTGTTCTGGCTCGAGGACTGCACCCCGGCGGAAAACCCGGAGGCGCTGCGCCTCGTGCGCCAGCACACCACGACTCCGCTTGCCATCGGTGAGATCTTCAACACCGTGTGGGACTACCAGCAGATCATCCGCGAGCAGCTCATCGACTACGTGCGCAGCGCCGTGACTCACACCGGGGGCATCTCGCACCTTAAAAAAGTGCTCGACTACGCCGCGCAGTACCAGATCAAGTCGGGAATGCACGGACCCACCGACATCTCGCCGGTCGGCATGGCCGCTGCGATGCACCTCGGAATGGCGATCCACAACTTCGGTATCCAGGAGTACATGCAGCACGGTGAGAAGACGAACAGCGTCTTCGAGCAGTCCTTCACCTGGAACGACGGCATGCTGCACCCGGGGAACAAGCCGGGGCTCGGTGTCGAACTGAACGTCGACGAGGCCGGCAAGTACCCGTACGCAACCGCCTACCTGCCGTACAACCGGCTCGCCGACGGCACCGTCCACGACTGGTAACTGAAAGAATCTACGAATGACTACTGACGACGGAACACCCGAGGGAATCCAGATCATCGTGATGGGAGTTTCCGGATCGGGCAAAAGCACGATCGGGGCGCTCATCGCCGGCTCCCTCGGGGTTCCGTTCGTCGATGGTGACTCGCTTCACCCGCAATCCAATGTTGAGAAGATGGCCGGTGGTCACCCTCTCAACGACGACGATCGCTGGCCATGGCTCGCAACCGTCGGCAGCACACTGGCGGATGCCGCCCGGCAGGGCACGGGGATGGTCATCGCCTGCTCCGCTCTTCGGCGCGTCTACCGGGATGCCATCCGCACAACCGCTCCAGGCACCCGCTTCGTCCACCTGTCAGGATCCCGTGAGGTCCTCGCCTCGCGCGTCGAGGGACGCAGTGACCACTTCATGCCGCCAGCGCTTCTCGACTCCCAGCTCGCGACTCTCGAACCTCTCGAGGACGACGAGCCCGGAATCGTGGTCGACATCGACCAGTCGGTGACGGCGATCGTCGCGGAGGCCACCACCGCGCTCCGGAACACTGCCCGTCCCTGAGCCCAGCGGGCGCCTCACCTCCGAACGGGCTCGAGCCTCCCGAGCGTTTCGAGCTCGTCCCGCCGGGGGAGTCCCTCCCAATCCCCAGGCGACAGGCACACGTACGCCCCGACGGCGACGGCCGTCCTGAGGCGGGTGTCGACGCTCGCGCCCGCCAGGCGTTCCGAAAGGTAACCGGCAACGAAGGCATCCCCTGCGCCGACCGTGTCGATCGGGACGATCGGTACGGCTGCCTGCGAGTACTCGCGACCGTCGGCAACGGCCACAGCGCCGCGAGCGCCGAGCTTGATGATCGCCTCGCCCGCCCCAAGCTTGAGCATCCGGTGGGCGAGCTCCAGCGGGGATCCAGCTGTCCCGGCCGCGATCGCGGCCTCATCGTCTCCGGCGAAGACGATGTCGACCAGGGGCAACATCTTCCGGTACGCCTCCCTTGCTGTGTCGATGGACCATAGCTTCGATCGGAAGTTCAGGTCGAACGAGACAGGCACGCCTGCTTCCCCGGCAACACGTGCCGCTTCGATGATCACATCGGCCAGGCCAGGTGAGAGTGCCAGTGAGATTCCGGTCAGGTGCACGAGCGACGCCGTCCGGACGAGGTCGAAATCGATGTCTTCGATCGCCAGTCGCGATCCGGCATAATTCGACCGGTAGTACCAGACGCGGGTGTCCGAGCTCGTGCGGCGTTCCTTGATCATGAGCGCGGTCGGTGCTGTGAGGTCGCGAACCGCGACGACCGACACCCCTTCGGCGCGGATCTCCCGTTCCACCAGATCGCCGAGTGAATCGGCGCCCACCTTTCCGATCCAGGTGGTGGGCGTTCCGAGCCGGCGAAGGCCGATCGCCACGTTGCTCTCCGAGCCGCCGATCCCGAGAGCGAGCGACGAGTTGTGCTGCAGTGGTCCGAACTCTGGAGTGGACATCAGCACCATCGTCTCGCCGATCGTGACGACGGGTCCGGACGACGCCTGACCTGCGTCGGTCGTGGAGAGGGGCCGGCTGGACTCTGTGGTCATCTTTTGTCCTTCGTGCGCTCGTGATCTTCCCACTGTAGGGGCGACACACCGACCGGCGGGGGAGCGGTGAGGGCGGTCGTGTGCGGTCGTTCGGGCATGGGGTAGACTTGGCCACTGAACTTCGGCGAGGGATGCTGCGTGGCACGACGCAGCGGCATCCGTAATCGACGCGGTGGGCAAGGCACCCATGGTTTCGTACCGGAACCGGCTTTTCCTCACGCTGACATGCGTTCGAGTTGACACGGAGCCGGGCATTCCCGGACTCCTCCCAGACCATCCGGAGCGCGCTCCGGTTCACGCTAAGAGCCCCGGCTCACCCAAGGAGAACACCATGGCTGACGACAGCAACAAGGTAGTCGCAGAAACCCGCACCTCATTCGGCAAGGGTGCGGCGCGCAAGCTTCGTGCCTCAGGCAAGATTCCGGCCGTCATGTACGGCCGCGGCACCGAGCCGAAGCACGTCGCGCTGCCCGCGCACCAGATCGGCCTGATCATTCGCAAGTCGAATGCGGTGCTCGAGCTCGAGATCGACGGCGTGCAGAGCCTCGCCCTCGTCAAGGACGTGCAGAAGGACCCCGTGCTCCGCATCATCGAGCACCTCGACCTCATCGTCGTCATCAAGGGTGAGAAGGTTACCGTTGACATCCCCGTCCACATCGAGGGCGAGTCCGCTCCGGGCACCGTCACCAACCGCGACGCCACCACCCTGTCGATCGAGGCCGAGGCGACCCACATCCCCGAGAACCTTGTCGTTTCCATCGAGGGCCTCGAGGCCGGCGCGCACATCCTCGCGAAGGACGTTCCGCTGCCCACCGGTTCCACCCTGCTGAGCGACCCCGACCTGCTCGTCGTCGCCATCGCGGAGCCGGAAGAGGAAGAAGTAGAAGCAGCAGCCGAAGGCGAAACCGCCGAAGCACCGGCCGAGTAACCTCGGTCTCACACCCCGAGCCTGCCCGGTTCGCGACCTCACCGGTTGCGAACCGGCGGGCTCGTCGGCTTATCAAGGAGAATCATGTGGTGGCGCAGAGAGAAGACGGAGCCGATCGTGGCTGAGAACACCTGGCTCGTCGTCGGCCTCGGCAACCCCGGGCCTGCCTACGCGCGCAATCGACACAACGTCGGGCACATGGTCGTCGACGAACTCGCGAGCCGGATGAGTGCCGGGTTTCGCAAGCACAAGACACCGGCTGTCGTCGCCGAGGGCTTCGCCGCGCCAGGGGGACCGAAACTCGTGCTCGCGAAACTGAACAGCTACATGAACGTGTCCGGCGGCCCGGTCGCGGCGCTGCTCCGTTTCTATTCACTTGACGTGACACGGCTCATCGTCGTGCACGACGAGCTCGACCTCCCGTTCGACACCGTCAAGCTCAAGCAGGGTGGCGGCCATGGCGGCCACAATGGACTGCGCGACATCGCCAAGGCCGCCGACAGTGCCGATTTCCTCCGCGTCCGCGTGGGCATCGGCCGCCCGCCCGGCCGCCAGGACGCCGCAGACTTCGTGCTCAAGGACTTCGCCGGCGCAGAACGCGACGTCCTGCCCAACCTGGTGGGAGACGCAGCGGACGCTGTCACGCTCCTCGCGACGGACGGCTTGCAGGCTGCCCAGCTGAAGGTGCATTCGCCCTCCTGAGCCCGCCGCCCAGGTCAGCCACGGCGCTGTCGCACGGGCCGCGTAGACTGTCCCGGTGATCCTTTCGGGCTTAATCGAAGCGCTTTCGCGCGCCTCCACGTTTGACAATGCCCTCGGCTACGCCACTCGGAACGCGGATTTCTCCGTCACCGAGGGGCTTCGCGCCCCGCTGCTGGCCGGGCTTCTCGAGGCACGCCGCACAGCGGGGAAGCCGCCAGCGCTGTTCGTCGTCACCCCGACCGGCCGGGACTCCGAGTCCCTGCGTGCAGCGCTCGAGAGCGTCGTCCCCGAGGCCCGCATCATCGACTTTCCGGCCTGGGAGACGCTTCCGCACGAGCGGCTCAGCCCGAGCGCCGAGATCGTCGGTAAGAGACTCGCCGCACTCCGGGTCATGACCGACTGGGACACGAGCGCACCGCTCATCGTCGTCGCCTCTGTCCGTGCCGCCCTTCAGCCGCTCGCTGACAACCTCACCGCGGTCGAACCGATTCGCCTCGACGCCGGCGCCCGCGGTCACGACCTGCAACGCCTCTCCACCCAGCTCGTCGAGCTTGCCTATGTCCGGGTCGACATGGTGTCCCGTCGTGGAGAGTTCGCTGTGCGCGGCGGCATCCTCGACGTCTTCCCGCCCGTGGCGGAGCATCCGTACCGGGTGGAGTTCTTCGGAGACGAAGTGGAGCAGATCCGTGAGTTCTCCGTTGCCGACCAGCGTTCGATCCCGGATGCCGTGCCCAGCATTTCGTTGCCGCCCAGCCGCGAGATGCTGCTGACCGACGCCGTCCGACAGCGCGCGGCCGAGATGCAGCACGAGTTCCCGAACATGTCGGGGATGCTCGAGAAAATCGCCCAGGGCATCCCTGTCGAAGGAATGGAATCGCTCGCCCCTGCCCTCCTGGAGCGGCTCGTGCCGGTGAGCCACTACTTCCCGGCCGGTGCGGCCGTCGCGGTCATCTCGCCCGAGCGGGTTGCGACCCGCGCGATCAGCCTCTCCGAGACCAACCGCGAGTTCCTCGCTGCGGCCTGGCATGCGGCAACCGCCGGGGCACAGGCCCCGATCGACCTCGCGAGCGGCGAGTTCATCACCCTCGAAGACCTCCGCGACGCCACGCGCTTCTCTGCCCCTGGCCAACCGGTCGCAGATCACCCGTGGTGGACGTTCAGCACCTTCCAGCAGGGGCCAGAAAATGTGCTTCCCGAGGAACGGGAAATGGATGAGCTGCTGACCGTCCGGGTCGCCGCGGATCCGGTACCGAGCTTCGCCGGCAACGTCGACGGAGCGATCGAGCATGTCGCCTCCCGGCTCCGCGACGGCTGGATCGTCGGTATCGCGGCACGCGGAACCGGGTTGGTGGAACGGGCCCGCGACGTCCTCGGCGAGCACGAAGTCCCCGCGCGGATCGTGCCGGAGTTCCCGGCCGACCCCGAGCCCGGGATCGCCTACCTGCTCCAGGCCACAGCTGAGAGCGGATTCGAACTCACGGAAGCCAAGCTTGCCCTGATCAGCGAGAACGAATTCTACGGCCGGACCATCGGTTACGACTCGCGCCAGGTCAAAAAGCTGGCTTCGAGGCGCAAAAACGTCGTCGACCCGCTGCAGCTGAAAGCAGGGGACTACGTCGTTCACCAGACCCACGGCATCGGGCGTTTCGTCGAACTCAGCCAGCGGGAGGTATCCAGCGGAGGCCGACACCCGACGAAAACCCGGCGTGAGTACCTGACGCTCGAGTATGCACCGTCCAAGCGCGGCTATCCCGGCGACAAACTCCTCGTCCCCACCGACCAGCTCGACCTGCTCAGCCGATACGTCGGCGGCGAAGCGCCCGCACTGTCGAAGATGGGCGGCAGCGACTGGTCGCAGGCGAAGGGACGTGCCCGGAAAGCGGTTCGCGACATCGCCGTCGAACTCGTCAAGCTGTATTCCGCCCGGATGGCATCGAAGGGGTTTGCGTTCAGTAAGGACACCCCCTGGCAGCGCGAGCTCGAGGAAGCGTTCCCCTTTGCTGAGACGCCCGACCAGCTGACGACGATCGACGAGGTCAAGGCGGACATGGAACGCCCCATCCCGATGGACCGGCTGCTCTCCGGCGATGTCGGGTTCGGCAAGACCGAGGTCGCCATCCGTGCGGCGTTCAAGGCGGTCCAGGACGGCAAACAGGTCGCCATGCTCGTACCGACGACCCTGCTCGTCAAGCAGCACTTCGAGACCTTCGCCGAGCGTTTCGCCGGATTCCCGGTCCACCTGCGCGCGCTCAGCCGGTTCCAGAGCGTCAAAGAGGCAAAGGAAACCCGTGACGGGCTGGAGCGTGGCACCATCGACGTGGTGATCGGTACCCACCGGCTCCTCAGTGAAGACATGACCTTCAAAGACCTCGGGCTCGTCATCATCGACGAGGAGCAACGATTCGGAGTCGAGCACAAGGACAAACTTAAGAAGCTCAAGACGAACGTCGACATCCTCGCGATGAGTGCGACGCCGATTCCCCGCACCCTCGAGATGGCCGTCACCGGCATCCGCGAGATGTCGACCCTCGCGACTCCACCTGAGGAACGGCATCCGATCCTCAGCTTCGTCGGGCCGTACAGCGAGAAGCAGGTCGGGGCGGCCATCCGGAGGGAGTTGCTCCGGGAAGGGCAGATCTTCTTCGTTCACAACCGGGTGTCGAGCATCAACCGGATCGCCGCCCAGCTGGCCGAAATCGTGCCGGAGGCGCGGATCGCCGTCGCTCACGGTCAGCTGTCCGAAAACGTGCTCGAGCGGGTCGTGGTCGACTTCTGGGAGCGCAAGTTCGACGTGCTCGTCTGCACGACCATCATCGAGACCGGCCTCGACATCCAGAACGCCAACACGATCATCATCGATCGTGCCGACAAGTACGGCCTCAGCCAACTGCACCAGTTGCGCGGCCGGGTGGGCCGAGGCCGAGAACGTGCATACGCCTATTTCCTGTACGACGAGAACAAGCCGCTGTCGGAGACCGCCCACGACCGGCTGTCAACGATTGCCGCCAACAACGAACTCGGCAGCGGTATACAGGTCGCGCTCAAGGACCTCGAGATCCGCGGCGCGGGCAACCTGCTCGGCGGGGAGCAGGCCGGCCACATCGCCGGCGTCGGCTTCGACCTCTACCTGCGGATGATCGGTGAGGCCGTCTCCGACTTCCGCGGAGACGTTGCCGAGGGCCAGACCGAACTCCGGCTCGAACTGCCCGTCGACGCGCACATCCCCGAGGACTATGTGGACAGCGAGCGGCTCCGGCTCGAGGCCTACCAGAAGCTGTCCGCCGCGTCCGGCCCTGCGGCGGCAGACGACCAGATCGGCCTTGTCATCGACGAACTCACCGACCGCTACGGCGAACCGCCAGCGCAGGTGCAGAACCTCATCACCGTGTCCCGCTTACGCCAGCGGGCGCAGCGCGTCGGTCTCAGCGAACTCGTCGCGATGGGCAGCAATCTTCGCGCCGCCCCGGCCAACCTTCCCGACTCACTGCAGGCCCGGCTGCGGCGGATGTACCCCGGCGGGAAGTACCTCGCCCAGGCGAACGCCCTGATCGTGCCGATGCCCGAGAAGCACGGCGAGAAACTCACCGACGCCGATCTCATCGCCTGGGTCGGCCAGTTCCTCGACGCCCTCTTCCCGCTGCCGCCGAAGGAAGCGCAGGCCGCGTCGTAGCATCCCCGGGTTTCTGCCGGAGCGGATGGAATAGTGTGGGAGCATCCGATGGAGGTTCCCGTGGCTTTTACCGTCGCAAACGCTCGAGTCCTGGTCACAGGCGGAGCGTCCGGAATGGGGCGTCTGTACGCCCAGCGTGCCGTTCAGGAGCAGGCGGCGTCGGTCACCCTCTGGGACATCGACGCTCTCACCCTTGATGCCACGGCGAGCGCCCTCTCCGGTCATGGGACGGTCATCCACACGCGCGTCGTCGACGTGTCACGGCTCGCCGACGTGCGGGACGCCGCAACGCACGAACTCGACGAGGGCCGGGTGCCCGATGTGCTCATCAACAACGCCGGCATCGTCCGCGGCAACGAGTACTTCTGGAACACCGACTCCGAGCGCGACACCGAGCCGACAATGCGGATCAACGCGATCGCTCCGATGCACATCACCCGGGAGTTCCTGCCGGCCATGATCACCGACGCCCCGCGGGAGAAACGCATCCTCAATGTGGCATCCGCTGCGGGAACGCTCGCGAACCCGCGGATGAGCGTGTACGCAGCGTCGAAGTGGGCGTTAATCGGCTGGAGCGACTCCGTCCGGCTCGAGCTGGAACGTTCAGGCAACGCGCACGTCCGCATCACGACCTTCTGCCCGTCCTACGTCGCCACCGGCATGTTCGAGGGCGCGCGAGGGCCGCTGATGACACCAGTCCTACCCCCTGACATCGCCGTCGCCCGGGCCTGGCAGGCGATGCTCGCCGGAAAGCCGATGCGGAGAACGCCGTGGACCGTCGGGCTCGCGAGCGCACTCAAGGGGGTCCTGCCGCAGCGCGCCTGGGACGTCGTCGCCGACCGCGTTTTCTCGGTCTACTCGAGCATGGAGAACTTCACCGGTCACGGAGGCACCCAGCGAGCGCCGGAGCCGATGCGTGAGGGGGAACGCTCGTGACCGATCTCCTCACCCCCGCGACCACCGCCCGCGTCGGCGCGGTCAGGGATGCCTTCCGGGCCGGAACCACCAAACCGCTCGCGTGGCGGTTGCGGCAGCTCGTGGCGCTGAGACGGATGCTCGTCGAGCAGGGTGCCGCGCTGGAGGATGCTCTCGCAACGGACCTGGCCAAGAGCCCGACCGAGTCGCAGATGAGCGAGATCGGCGTGGTCGTCGGCGAGATCGACAACACCGTCCGCCACCTGCGCCGCTGGCTGCGGCCCAAACGGGTGTCCATTCCCCTTGCCGTCGCGCCCGCCGCGGCGCGCGTCGTCCGCGAACCGCTCGGGGTGGTGCTCGTCATCGGGCCGTGGAACTACCCCGTCCAGCTCGCCCTCGTGCCGCTGGCCGGCGCGCTCGCCGCCGGCAACGCCGTGGTCCTGAAACCGAGCGAACTCGCGCCGGCGACATCCGCTCTGCTCGCCCGGCTTCTTCCCGAGTACCTCGACCGGTCGGCCGTCGCCGTGATCGAGGGCGGCGCCGAAGAAACAACCGAACTCCTGATCGAGAAATTTGATCACATTTTCTTCACCGGCGACGCGCGGGTGGGGCGGATCGTGGCCAGGGCCGCCGCCGAGCACCTCACCCCCGTGACACTCGAACTCGGCGGCAAATCACCGGTCTTCGTGCACGACGACGCTGACCTGGTCTCGACCGCGGACCGCCTCGTCTTCGGCAAGTTCCTGAACGCCGGGCAGACCTGTGTGGCGCCCGACTACGTCCTGGCGACCCAGGAAACAGCAGGGCGGCTGCTTCCGCACCTGCGAGATGCGCTCACCCGGCTGTATGGGGCCCACCCGGAGGCAAGCCCGGACTTCGGGCGGATCGTCAACGACCGCCAGTTCGCCCGACTCACCGGACTGCTCGACGGCGTGCGAGCCGACATCGGGGGTCAAACGAATCCGACCACTCGGTACATCGCCCCGACGATCCTCGATGGCGTCAGCCTGGACTCCCGGTTGATGCAGGAAGAGATCTTCGGGCCGATCCTCCCGATCGTCCATGTGTCCGGCGCTGACCAGGCGATCGCGGTCATCTCGGCTCGGGAGAAACCGCTCGCGCTCTACCTTTTCACCGAATCCCGCACGCTCGTCCGCCGGTTCCTTCGTGACACATCCTCGGGGGCGTTCGGTGTCAGCATCCCCGCGGCCCACCTGCTCGTACCCGGCCTGCCGTTCGGCGGGGTGGGGGAGAGCGGAATCGGCCGGTACCACGGCGAGTTCTCGATCGACACCTTCAGTCACAGCAAAGCGGTGCTGAGCAAACCGACCAGGCCGGACACCCTGAAGTTCATCTACCCGCCGTTTTCCGCCTCACGGGACGCTTTCATCCGTCGTTTTGTCGCCCGCACCGGCATCCGGCGGTCCGAGCGATGACGGATCCGGCTCTGCCGAACATGGATGCGCTCGCCGCGTCCATGCGCACGGTGCTCGACAACTGCGTCTGGAGCCAGACGATGACGCACGCGTCGCTCGTCACCTACCTCATCGAGGAAAGCTATGAACTGATCGACGCAGTTGAAGCGGATGACCGCGACGTCATGCTCGAGGAGCTGGGCGATGTGCTGCTCCAGGTGGTCTTCCACGCCGAAATCGCCCGTCGTACCCCCGCTGAACGGTTCTCGCTCGACGACATCGCCCGAGCCGCCAACGAGAAGATGATCCGGCGCCATCCGCATGTCTTCGGGGACGAGACCGCCCTCACCGTCGATGAGGTGTGGCGGGTCTGGAGTGCGGCGAAGGCTGCGGAGAAATCCACGCGGACAAGCGCCCTGGACGGCATCCCGCAGAGCATGCCCGCGCTCGCACTTGCTGAGAAGGTGCTCACCCGGGCGGAGCGCGCCGGCCTGGCCGACCCTGAAGGTGCACATCGAGCTGAGCCGCAATTCTCGACCGAGGCCGAATTGGGTCGGCTCCTCCTCGACATCTCGGCGGCGGCCCGGTCGCAGGGGCTCGATGCGGAACGGGCACTCCGCTCCGCGCTCCGCGAGCTGCAGGACGGGATACGGGAGCAGGAAGCCGGGAGCGGGGTCGCCTGAACCAGGCGGGCGGTGGCACCATGCCAGAATTGAGCCATGGCCTCTCCTGTTACCCCGCCCCGCGGCATGCGCGATTTCCTTCCACGGGACAAGGCCAGACGAGAGCATGCCCTTGGCATCATCCGGTCGGTGTATTCCCGTTTCGGATTCGATGAAATCGAAACGCCCGTCGTCGAGGATTTCGCCCGGTTGCACTCTGGCCTCGGCGGCGACAACGAGAAGCTTGCCTTCAACGTGCTCAAGCGCGGGCTGACCCCCGAGGATGCCGTCAGCGCCGCCGAATCCGGCAGCCTGGACTCGCTCGCCGACCTGGGTCTGCGCTTCGACCTGACCGTGCCTCTCGCCCGGTTCTACGCCACTCACCGCGCCGAGTTGCCTCCCGTCTTCCGGGCCGTCCAGATCGCGCCGGTCTGGCGTGCGGAGCGCCCGCAGAAGGGCCGTTACCGCCAGTTCATGCAATGCGACATCGACATCATCGGCGAGGCCGGGCCTCTCGCCGAGATCGAGCTGATCAGCGCGACATCCGCGGCTCTCTCAGCACTGGGACTGACCGGATGCCGCGTGCGAATCAACGACCGCCGTCTGCTCACCGGGATGCTCGACGCATTCGGTTTCGTGCCCGCCGAACACCCGGGTGTCCTCATCACCGTTGACAAGCTCGACAAGATCGGAACGGCCGGCGTCCTCGCCGAACTTCGTGAGCGCGAGGCGACACCCGAGGCGGTGAACAGGCTCGAGGAGTTCTTCGCGCGCCCCACGCCGGAGGACCAGCTCTTCGGCGAAGCCCAGATCCGGTCCCAGCTACCGCTCGGCGTCGACGACTCCGTCATCGCGGAACTGACGATGATCGGCGCGGCCGCGGCCCACGCCGATTCGACCCCTGTCATCTTCGACCCGTTCCTCGTGCGGGGGATGGGTTACTACACCGGTCCCATCTTCGAAATCGAGCACCCGGGGCTTGGCTATTCGCTCGGAGGTGGTGGACGCTACGACGGAATGATCGGGCGATTCCTCGGCCAGGACGTTCCGGCGACGGGGTTCTCGATCGGCTTCGAGCGCGTTGTCGACCTGCTCGAACTGACAGAGGATGCCAGCAGCGACTCGCTGGTGCTGGTCTACGACCGCGACGTCGCCCCGGCCGCCCTGGTCGGGCTCAAGTCCGAACTCATCACCTCGGGCAAGCGGGTGCGGCTGGAGAAGCGGGTGAAGAACCTCAAGGCACTGCTCGACCGGGTCACCGGTGAAGGGTTCACGGCGTTCGCGTTCGTGACTGCTTCGACGGCATCCGCTGCTGAGCTGGACCTCAAGCCGCTGGGCTGAACAGTGCAACGGTGGAGCGACGGCGAGATGCGCCGGCGCCCATGGGCGCCCGGCCACTCCCTCGGCACAGGATGCCGTCGCCCCGTCTGAGTGGATCGTCGGCACCAGATACGGAATAGCCCTCAGGCAAGGATGGGTCGGCGGTTCCGCTCCTTGTCTGGCGCTGTTTTCCTTGTCTCGTGCTGCTCGCACGTAAAGCAGGAGATCACACGATTATCAGGACGCTTTCACCAGATTTCTCCTGCGAAACGTGCGATCTCCTGCAATGCCTGCGCGGCGTCGGCATGATGCGCGCCGGTGATCCGTCGAGGGGCTTTGTGTGCCAGCGTCGAAATTCCGGCCATTCGAGGGGTGGGCGCCGAAACGCGCTCGTAACGTGCCGAAGCCGGTTGGCTAGACTGAGCGCGGGTCAACGTCGCTCCACACAATCCACCGGCACCACCTCGAACAGGAGAAAAACTGTGGCACTCATTGATGCTGTAGGCGCTCGCGAAATTCTGGATTCCCGCGGGAACCCGACCGTTGAGGTCGAGGTTCTTCTCGACGACGGCACGGTGGAGCGCGCTGCCGTTCCATCTGGCGCATCCACCGGCGCGTTCGAAGCCTACGAACTTCGCGACGGCGACGCCGACCGCTACCAGGGCAAGGGCGTGCTTAAAGCCGTCGACGCGGTCCTCGACGAAATCGGCGACGCCGTCGAAGGCCTCGAAGCCGACGACCAGCGACTGCTCGACAAGACGCTCATCGACCTCGATGGAACCGACAACAAGGAGCGCCTGGGCGCCAACGCCATCCTCGGCGTGAGCCTCGCCGTTGCGAAGGCCGCCGCTCAGGCAGCGAACCTTCCGCTCTACCGCTACCTCGGCGGCCCGAACGCCCACGTCCTTCCCGTTCCGCTCCTGAACATCATCAACGGTGGGTCGCACGCGGACAACGACGTCGACATTCAGGAATTCATGATCGTTCCGCTCGGCGCCGACAGCTTCTCGGAGGGCCTGCGCTGGGGCGTCGAAACCTACCACGCGCTCAAGGCGCTGCTGAAGTCGAAGGGCCTCGCGACCGGTCTCGGCGACGAGGGCGGCTTCGCGCCGAACCTGCCGAGCAACCGTGCCGCACTCGACCTCATCGTCGAAGCGATCACCAACGCCGGGTACACCCCTGGGAAGGACATCGCGCTCGCGCTCGACGTCGCAGCGACCGAATTCTTCAAGGACGGCGCGTACCACTTCGAAGGCAAGCAGCTCTCGGCGCAGGACCTGAGCGCGTACTACGCCGAACTGGTCGAGGCGTACCCGCTCGTTTCCATCGAAGACCCGCTCGAAGAGGAGGACTGGGAAGGCTACCAGCACCTCACCGCCGAACTCGGCGACAAGGTCCAGATCGTCGGCGACGACCTCTTCGTCACCAACCCCGAGCGTCTCGGCAGGGGCATCGGCCTCGGCGTTGCGAACTCGATCCTGGTCAAGGTCAACCAGATCGGTACCCTCACCGAAACACTCGACGCCGTCGCCCTGGCGCAGCGCTCGAGCTACACGGCGATCCTCTCGCACCGCTCAGGTGAGACCGAGGACACCACCATCGCTGACCTCGCTGTCGCGACGAACGCCGGCCAGATCAAGACCGGTGCGCCTGCCCGGTCCGAGCGGGTCGCGAAGTACAATCAGCTGTTGAGGATCGAAGAAGAGCTGGGCGAATCCGCGGTTTACGCGGGTCGCAGCGCCTTCCCGAGGTTCTCGGCGTAACCGTCTGACACAACTCCCGGTATGCGTCGAACGTCGGCGCCTGCCGGGAGTTGTGCTTGGTAGCAGTGGAGATCGAAGGGGAGCGGCGCGTGGCCAGACGACCAGGAAAAAACCGCTCGACGTCGACTCGACGCTCTGCCACCGCAGCGAGATGGGCCGACCGCACCGGAGCATCAGCGCCGGAGGCTGAGGCAGGGAGCTGGATCCGCGGCATCCGTTTCTCGGGTTTCGGGCTCCTGATGATGGCGCTGCTGGTGCTGGGCATCGTCGTCATCGCACCCAATCTCAAGGCGTACATCGAACAGCGTCAGCAGATCGCGGAGCTGCAGGCATCCGTCACCGCCAGCGAGGCCGAGATCGAGCGGCTGAGTGCCGAACGCGAACGGTGGAACGACAGCACCTACGTGATGACCCAGGCGCGCGACAGACTCTTTTACGTCAATCCAGGGGAGGTCAGCTTCATCGTCCTGAACGACGTCGATGCGGCGCTGCTGGGTGAGGAGGAGGAACCGGTCAGCACCGAACTGACGGCCACGAAGGTGAACTGGGCCGAGTCGATGCTGGCGTCGCTCGTCACCGCAGGACTGGCGGAGGTCTCGACAGTCCCGTCGAACCCTCCGGTGCCAACGCCGGCACCGACGCCGGAGCCGACTCCCTGAGCAGGGATAATGGATGCATGACGACACCGCCATTCGAGACCGTGACGGCCGACGATATCCGGGCCGTCTCCGCCCAACTGGGCCGGCCAGCCCGCAATGTCGTCGGAATCGCGGCGCGCTGCATCTGCGGGGCGCCGACGGTCGTCTCCACGGCTCCGCGGCTCGATGACGGAACACCGTTCCCGACCTTTTACTACCTCACGCACCCGGCGGCGACGGCTGCCGTTTCGACACTCGAAGCCACCCAGGTGATGAACGAGTACAACGACGACCTCGCCTCCGACGAGAAGCTCCGCGCGGCCTACGCGGCAGCTCACGAGGCTTATCTCGCCGATCGCGAGAGCATCGCGGTGGTGCCGGAACTCGCGAACATCTCAGCAGGGGGGATGCCGGTCCGGGTGAAGTGCCTGCACGCTCTTGTCGGCCACGCTCTCGCCGCCGGTCCCGGAGTCAACCCGATCGGGGATCGAGCGCTGGAGCGGGCCACGTGGTCTCCCACCGTGTGCCAGTGTGTCGTGGACGACGACGAGGCCGTTTCGGCGGGGGAGTGAGCAGGGAATGCAGAAGCATCGGGGGATCTTCGCGGGCGGACTGGCGACACTCTTCGTTCTCGGGACGGTGACAGCTGGCGTGACGCCGGCGCACGCCGACCCCGTCCGTGACGCCCAGTACTGGCTCGCGAACTACGGCATCGCCGATGCCTGGCAGCACAGCACGGGCGCAGGCACGACGATCGCGATCATCGACACCGGGATCTCGGAGGGGCCGGCCGAATTCGCCGGCGCGGTCGTCGCCGGTCATGACGCCTCAGGCGTCGGCAGCGCCAACGGCCGGACTCCGGTCGGAGGGGCGGGTGAGAACCCCCACGGCAGCTGGGTCGCGTCACTCGCTGCCGGCCGAGGCAACGGCGAAGGCAACGGGGTCATCGGCGCGGCGCCTGATGCCAGCCTCATCTCGATTTCCGTCGGCTTCGGCTCGAGCGGATCCACCATTTCCTTCGCCGACCAGATCGCTGACGCCATCCGTTTCGCCGTCGACAACGGCGCCGATGTCATCAACATGTCGCTGACGACCAACACCAAGGACTGGCCCGAAAGCTGGGACGAAGCATTCACCTACGCGCACGAAAACGACGTCATCGTCGTCGCGGCGGCAGGAAACCGCGGCAGCGGCACCGAGGAGGTGGGCGCTCCAGCGACGATCCCGGGCGTTCTAGTCGTTGCAGGCGTCGACTCGGCAGGGAAGGCAAGCTACGACGCTTCGAGCAAGGGCATCACCCTGTCGGTTGCCGCTCCGAGTGAGGAACTTGTCGGGGTCTCACCCGACGGCAGTTACGTGCAGTGGGCGGGTACCAGCGGGGCATCCCCGATCGTCGCCGGTGTCGCCGCCCTCGTCCGGGCCCGCTACCCGGACATGGATGCCGCGAATGTCATCAACCGGATCATCCGCACCGCCAGCCCTGTGCAGGGTGAAACCCTTCCGAACGCCATTTACGGTCACGGCTATGTCAACGCCGTCGCCGCGGTGACGGCAGTCGTGCCGGCTGTGGACGAGAATCCGATGGGTGACCTCGCAGCGTGGATCACACAGCACAGGAAAGCGGAAGCCACCCCCGAAGCCATCCCGCAAGACACGGGAAGCATCCCTGAAATTCCGCCGCTCGATACCGCGGCCAGCCCGGCGAATCCCTTCCTCCCGACGCGCGACACCCTCTTGTATGTGAGCCTTCCGCTCGCCCTGTTCTTGGGAACTGGTACCCTAGTAGTGCTCGGTGCCATCGGTGCCACCCGGCACCTCAAGCGGACGGCTCGCAGACAGTAGCCTGTTTGAGTCCGTGCGACCCCCCAGTAGGAGAATTCTCACCGTGCCAAAAATTCTGATCGTCGGCGGCGGCTATGCCGGTTTTTACACCGCATGGAAGCTGGAGAAATGGCTGCGCCATGGCGAAGCGGAGGTCACCGTTGTTGACCCGCTCCCGTACATGACGTACCAGCCGTTCCTCCCCGAGGTCGCAGCGGGCTCGATCGAGCCCCGCCACGCGGTCGTCGCCCAGCGACGACACCTCAAAAAGACGAACGTTCTCACCGCCAAGGTGACCAATATCAATCACGCCGAGAAGAAGGCGACGATCGTCCCAGCCGGGGGCGAGCCGTGGGAATTCGACTACGACGTGGTCGTTGTCACTGCCGGTGCCGTTTCCCGCACGTTCCCGATCCCGGGTGTCGCCGATCAGGCGATCGGCCTCAAGACCATCGAAGAGGCCGTCGCGATCCGCGACCGTGTCCTGTCGAACTTCGACAAGGCATCCAGCCTCCCCGCCGGTCCGGAGCGCGCACGCCTGCTCAACTTCGTCGTCGTCGGTGGCGGTTTCGCTGGCATCGAGGTGTTCGCCGAGCTCCGCTCCTTCGCTAGCGCGTTGCTGAAGAGCTACCCGCAGATCGCGTTCGAGGAGATCGAGTTCCACCTCATCGAGGCGATGGGGCGCATCATGCCCGAGGTCAGCGAGAAAACCAGCCACTGGGTGCTCAAGAACCTCGCCGAGCGCGGCGCCCTGGTGCACCTCGACACCCAGCTGACCTCAGCCGTCGACGGCAGGATCGAACTGTCGACCGGTGAGACGTTCGAGTCCGACCTCATCGTCTGGACCGCAGGCGTCATGGCCAACCCGCAGATCGTGCGCAACACCGACCTTCCGATCGAAGAGCGGGGCCGCCTTGTCGTCCGCCCCGACCTCCGCGTCGGCACCGACGACGAGATCGTCCCCGGCGCCTGGGGCGCCGGCGATGTGACCGCGATCCGTGACCTCTCCGGTGGCGGAGTCGGCGGCTTCTGCGTGCCCAACGCACAGCACGCCGTTCGCCAGGGCAAGCTCATGGCGAAGAACATCGTCGCGGTCCTCCGCGACGAGGAGCCGAAGGAATACCTGCACAAGAACATGGGCGCCGTTGCCGGCCTCGGTCTCGGTATCGGTGTCTTCCAGTCAGGCAAGATCGCGATCAAGGGCCTTCCGGCCTGGTTCGCCCACCGTGGCTACCACGGCCTGGCCATGCCCAGCTGGGAGCGCAAGATCCGCGTCATTCTGGGGTGGGTCGTCAACTTCTTCCTCGGCCGCGACATCGTCAGCCTTACGGCCGTGCAGGACCCGCGCGCTGCTTTCGAAGAGTTAGCCTCCCGTCCCAAGCCACCCGCCGCTGCGGATGCCGTCAAGCCGGTCGAAGTGCTCAAGAAGCCCGCAGTCAAGAAGGCAGCTCAGCCGGTCGTCGAGAAGGAAACGGTCGCCGCGTCGAAGTAGCCCCATACGCAGGATGAGCCCGATCCGGAACGGATCGGGCTCATCGACGTTAAGGCGCCCGATGCTCGGGGTCGCTACACTGACTCGCATGTTTTCTCCCGAGCGTCC
Source organism: Mycetocola sp. (assembly GCF_046716805.1). Taxonomy (GTDB): domain Bacteria; phylum Actinomycetota; class Actinomycetes; order Actinomycetales; family Microbacteriaceae; genus Mycetocola_A. The sequence goes on from NZ_JBKJWH010000127.1 coordinate 24,700, forward strand.
AGCGTTCGACGGCCCTTCCGCATGAAGGCGGTTGTTCAGGACCGCTACGGGCGGCCAGAGGTGCTGAGGTTGGAAGAGGTTCCGATACCGAAACCCGGAGCGAACCAGGTGCTTGTCGAGGTCGCAGCGACCTCCGTCAACCTGTCGGACTGGGAGGGACTGACAGGGGTGCCTGCGTACGCGAGGATCGCGGGACTCCGCGCTCCTGCGCGGCGGGTGCTCGGCTCCGATATCGCCGGGCGGGTGGCATCCGTCGGTGCCGGTGTCACGCGGTTCCGCGTCGGAGACGAGGTGTACGGCGACAACTTGAGCCGTATGGGGGGTTTCGCCGAGTTCGCCGTGGCGTCGGAATCGGCGCTCGCACACAAGCCCCCTGAGCTGACCTTCGTCGAGGCTTCGACGCTGCCCCAGTCAGGGGCGATCGCGCTTCAGGGAACGGCGAGTGCGCGACCAGGGCAACGTGTGCTCATCAACGGCGCCGGGGGAGGGACGGGTTCGTTCGCGATCCAGCTGGCCAGTCTCGCCGGGGCGCACGTCACCGCCGTCGACAATGCCGGCAAGCTGGATTTCATGCGCGACGTCGGAGCCGACGATGTTGTCGACTACCGCCGCGAGGATTTCACTCGGCGCGAGCCGTTCGACCTTGTACTCGATCTCGTCGCTCACCGATCTGTGTTCGCCTACCGGCGGGCACTGGTTCGGGGAGGCCGGTACCTCTGCGTCGGCGGCAACGTCCGAGCGCTCCTGCGGGTGATAACCGTCGGAGCCGTCGTTGGAGCAGTCACCGGGCGACGGCTGGGGATTCTCATCGTCCGGGAGGGGCCGGCACATTTCAGGCCCCTCGCTGAGCGGTGCGCCGCCGGCGATGTGCGAATTCATGTCGACCGCACCTTCGCGCTGGATGAGGTGCCACGGGCGCTGGCAGCGGTCGGCGAAGGACGCGCGCTCGGCAAAGTGGTCGTCACGCCTCGAACCGGATAGCCCACGTCAGGGTGTCCGGTCCAACACAATAGGCTTGTAGGGCACGCCCCCGTAGTCCAATGGCAGAGACAGGCGACTTAAAATCGCTCCAGTGTGGGTTCGAGTCCCACCGGGGGTACTCAGCAGGGTTCAGAGGCGGAATAGCGACTGGGGGTAGGTCCCGTCGGGCGACGTGACTACCGTGAACTCATGACCGAGCGATTTCCCGAGGCAGGCCGGCTTTCCGCGCACGTTCTTCTCGACGCGGTGAGCACGTATGAACACAACGCGCCTGAGGATCTCAACGCGAGCGCAATGAACCTGGCGCTGCGCCGCCTCAACGAAATCGACGGAGTTTTGAAGGCGACGATGTCTGAGGAAGACACTCTGTCGCTGGATGCCTCCAACCTTCTGGGTGGCGCCATCGTCACGTTGAGTTGGCTGATCGAACAGCTCGCAGTCGCCCGGGGCGTCGAGCGACTGGCGGTTGTGGCGCAGGTCCGCGAGTTTCTCGACGCGGCGTGAGGCACGGCAGATGCAGGGCAGCGATGTCGTGACTCTCTCCGGGGCGTTCGCCGCTGAGGGCATCCGAGCATGGATCGCCGGGCGGTTGGGCGGTAGATGCCGTCGTCGGCCGGCAAACGCGCCCGCACCAAAACCTCGATCTTGCCGTTGATGCCGGGTGAAGATGGCACCGGGAATGCTAGTATCTGCGTATGGATGCAGATAGGCAGGTATGTGGCCGAGACCCCGACAGCCAGTTCGTCGAGTTGGCCGTTGAGGTGTTCGCCATGCTGGCGGATGCAACACGGGTGAAAATCATCCTCGCTCTCCGGGACGGCGAGCGCGCCGTGAGCGAGCTGGCCGAATCTCTCGACAAGACCCCGGCATCTGTGTCCCAGCATCTGGCGAAGCTCCGCCTCGCCCGATTCGTGACAACCAGGCAAGAAGGCACTCGAGTGTTCTATCGCCTGGAGAACGAACACGCGAGTCAGCTCGTTTCCGACGCGATATTCCAGGCCGAACATTCGCTCGGCGGCACTCCGCGGCACCACCATGCCGAGACTGAACCGGAAATTGAAGCCGCGTCGTGAGCACCACAGCGCACTTTCATGAGCATTCCCACGACCACGCCCACGACCACCCTCACGACCACGACCATGAAACTGAGCACGGGCACAGTTCCGATCACGGTCATGGCCACGATCATGGGCCAAACGGTCACTCACATCCGACCGGCATCAAGGGATTCCTCTACGGGCTGTTCGTGCCGCACACGCACGATGCATCCGACTCCATCGACGACGCCCTCGAAGCGAGCACTCATGGCATCCGTGCCCTGAAAATCAGTCTCTTCATTCTGCTCGGAACCACGGTCCTGCAGTTCGCCGTCGTACTCATCTCCGGCTCTGTCGCCCTCCTCGCCGACACGATCCACAACTTCTCCGATGCACTCACCGCTGTTCCGCTCTGGATCGCCTTCCTTCTCGGCCGTCGTGTTGCTACCCGGCGCTACACCTATGGCTATGGCCGCGCGGAAGACCTCGCCGGACTCGTCATCGTCGCGGTCATCGCACTCTCCGCGGTTAGCGCGGCATGGCAGTCCATCGAACGGCTCGTCAACCCTCAGCCGCTTGCGAACCTGTGGTGGGTGATAGCTGCCGGCGTCATCGGGTTCCTCGGCAATGAAGCCGTCGCGATCTACCGCATCCGGGTCGGACAGCGCATCGGCTCGGCCGCTCTCGTGGCAGACGGAGTGCACGCCCGCACCGACGGCTTCACCTCACTCGCCGTGGTGTTCGGCGCCGCTGGAGTCATGCTGGGGTTCCCGCTCGCCGATCCTCTCGTGGGCTTACTCATCTCCGCAGCGATTCTCGTCCTGCTGTGGGGAACGGTGCGCAGCATCGGCCGCCGACTCATGGACGGCATCGAGCCGGACCTCGCCGAGCGCGCGCAACACGCGCTTGAGCACACCGCAGGCGTCGTTTCCGTCCAGCGGGTGCAACTACGTTGGGTCGGGCACCGGCTTCAGGGAGCTGCGACCATCGTCGTGGCGGATACAACACTCGCCGAAGCCGAGGAAGTCGCGCATAATGCCGAGCATGCGCTCGCCATCGCGCTGCCGAACCTGGACGATGTGACGATCCAGACCATCGCCGACAAGCCCGCGGTCGCGCAATGAAACCGGTTGCTCGAGGCACTGGTTGAACGGACAGCATGACCAGGACGTCGGTAGGCCGTAACCTTCTCGCTCCTCTGCGACGAAGGACTTTGCAACGTCGCATCCGACTGGTCGTTGCGATCACGATCGCCTACAACGGCGTCGAGGCCATCGTCGCCCTGTCGGCTGGTACGGTCGCGTCCTCCGCCGCCCTCATCGGGTTCGGCCTCGACTCGATCGTCGAGATACTGTCCGCGGCGGCGGTCGCCTGGCAATTCGCGGGACCCGACCCGGAGAAGCGCGAAAAGGTCGCACTGCGGGTCATCGCGTTTTCGTTCTTCGGCCTGGCCGCCTACGTCATCGTCGACGCCGGGCTGTCCCTCTTCGGGGTCCGCGAGGCGGAACACAGCCCCGTCGGCATCGTCCTCGCTGCCGTCAGCCTCGTGGTGATGCCCGTCTTGAGCTGGTTCGAACGCCGTACAGGCACGGAACTCGGGTCAGCATCCGCGATCGCCGATTCGAAGCAGACCCTGATCTGCAGCTACCTGTCGGCCGCCCTCCTGGCCGGCCTGCTGCTCAACTCGCTCTTCGGCTGGGCCTGGGCTGACTCGGTCGCCGCGCTCGTGATCGCCGCATTCGCGATCAGGGAAGGTGTCGAAGCCTGGCGAGGTGACGCGTGCACGGTTCCTGTTTCCGCTCTCACCGGCGAACGACCTGTCGAGGCGGGGCAGAACGACTGACTGGTTC
>NZ_JBKJWH010000128.1:0-10399 GCF_046716805.1 Mycetocola sp.
GAACAGAACCGACCGATCGGAGCACCATGTCACGCGCCGTCATCATCGACGCCATTCGCACCGCATCAGGGCGCGGTAAACCGGGCGGCGGGCTGAGCGATATCCACCCGGTCGACCTGCTGGCGCAGACCCTCCAGCAGCTGATGGAGCGAGCCGGCATCGACCCTGCGCTGATCGACGACGTCATCGCCGGCTGTGTCACCCAGGCCGGGCGCCAGTCGGTGAACATCGCCCGCAACGCGGTGCTCGCCGCCGGGTTCCCGGAGAGCGTGCCGGGGACGACGATCGACCGGCAGTGCGGGTCGAGCCAGCAGGCGGCCCAGTTCGCCGCCCAGTCGATCCTCAGCGGAACGAACGACTGCGTCATCGCGTGCGGAGTCGAACAGATGAGCCGCCAGCCGATCGGCTACGCCACACTCGGTGAGGACGCCTCCGGTCCCATGCTGCGGGAGCGCTACCCGGACGGGCTTGTCCATCAGGGCATCTCCGCCGAACTCATCGCCTCGCGCTGGGGAATCAGCCGGGCGGAGCTCGACGCGTACGCCGCCGGATCCCACGCGCGGGCTGCCTCCGCCATCGACCGGGGTCTGTTCATGACCGAGGTCGTGCCGATCACCGTGACCGCGGCGGACGGGAGCAGCACACGGTTCGACGTCGACGAGACGGTTCGGCGCGGCACCACCGCAGACGCCCTCGCGGGACTCTCACCGGCGTTCCGCACCGACGAGTACGCCGAGCGCTTTCCTGAGATCGGCTGGGACATCACCGCGGGCAACTCCTCGCCGCTCACCGACGGCGCCTCAGCGGCTCTCATCATGAGCGAAGAAAAGGCTGAGGAGCTGGGGCTGACCCCGCTCGCGCGATTCGTGGGCTTCGCCCAGGTGGGCAGCGACCCGATCGAGATGCTCACCGGCATCCTTCCCGCCACGAGGCGGGTGCTCGACCGCACCGGCATCCGGGTCGACGAGATCGACGTCTTCGAGGTGAACGAGGCATTCGCCTCCGTGCCGCTCGCCTGGCAGCGTGAATTCGACGTCGATGCGACCCGGCTCAACCCGTGGGGCGGGGCGATCGCGCTCGGCCACCCGCTCGGCGCCTCCGGCACCCGGCTGCTCGCCACCCTCGTCAACACCCTCCGCACCGGCGGCGGGCGATACGGGCTTCAGACCATGTGTGAGGGCGGCGGCATGGCCAACGCCACGATTCTCGAGAGGATCTGAGCGCCCAGGCGCACGCCGACAGGAGAATCGGTCGCGCCGCGACGCTCAGCAGGAGAAATCACACGGATGTGCTCGGGTGATCCTGTCGGGCATCGCACCCGGCGTTGTAGATCGGGCACAACAACGCCGCACGGCAACGGCGGCGGGAACAGCCGCCGCCGACAACGGGAGTGGAGCGCCGGCCAGCCGCCCCCTAGGCTCGCAGCACACCCGCTCAGCACCCCAGCCCAGCACTGTGAGGAACCAGCAATGAAGCTTGACGAAGCATCCGCCGTCATCACCGGCGGCGCCTCGGGGCTCGGCAACGCCACCGCCACCCGCCTGGCTGCGTCCGGGGTCTCGGTCGTGATCGTGGACCTGCCCTCGTCTGCCGGTGCGGATGCCGCGGCGCGGCTGGGCGGGAACGCCCGGTTCGTTCCCGCCGACGTGTCGAATGAGGAGGAGGTGCAGGCGGCGGTCGACGCGGCGGTCGCGCTTGCACCACTCCGGATCGTGGTCAATTGCGCGGGCGTTGCAACCCCGGGGAAGATCCTCGGCAGGGATGGCACGCTGCCCCTCGCGACCTTCACCCGGGTTCTCGAAATCAACCTGATCGGCACGTTCAACGTGGTGCGCCTCGCCGCTGCGGCGATGGTCGAGGTCGAACCGGACGCCGACGGCGAACGTGGCGTGATCATCAACACGGCATCCGTTGCTGCGTTCGACGGGCAGATCGGGCAGCCCGCATACGCGGCGTCGAAGGGCGGCGTGCACGCGATGACGCTGCCGCTCGCGCGGGAGTTCGCGCGCTACGGCATCCGTGTCAACACCATCGCCCCCGGCATCATGGAGACCCCGATGCTCAAGGGGCTGCCGCAGGCCGCCCAGGATTCGCTCGGCGAACAGGTGCCGTTCCCGTCGCGGCTCGGCCGCCCGAACGAGTACGCGGCGCTCGTGCAGCACATCGTCGACAACCCCTACCTGAACGGCGAAACGATCCGTCTCGACGGTGCCATCCGGATGGCGCCCAAGTAGCGCTCCGGCGAAAACACTCGTTCCGGTCGGGATCACCCCGCGCACCGAGTGATCCCGTCCGCAACGTGTGATCCCGTCCTTTTTTCCCACCCCCCTTGCACCGAAAGTGACCGCATGACCGACAGCATCCTTCTCACCGTCGACAACGGACTCGCCCGGATCACCCTCAACCGACCCCAGCGCCTCAACGCGATCAACGCCGAGGCCGCCCAGGCCTGGCGGGACATCACCGCGGAGGTGGCTGAGCGTTCGGATGTCGGAGCTGTGCTCTTCGATGCGGTCGGCCCCGCCTTCTGTGCCGGGGGAGACGTCGCCGAGATGTCAGCCATGGGCGGGAGCGTGAGCTCGATCGGCGACTTCGCCGACATCATCCACGAGGGCCACCGGACACTGTCGGCGATGCCGAAGCCCATTGTCGCGGCGGTGAACGGCGCGGTCGCCGGCGGCGGGCTGGGCTTCATGCTCGTGGCCGACTACATCGTCGCCGCGAAGTCAGCGAAGTTCGTCTCGAAATACGCCGACATCGGCCTCACCCCCGATTGCGGAGTGTCGACGCTGCTGCCCGAGGCGGTCGGCATGCGCCGTGCCCTTCAGCTCACCCTGACGAGCCGGTCGCTCGACGCCGACGAAGCGCTGGACTGGGGTCTCGTGTCCGAGGTCGTCGCCGACGGCGAGACGGATGCTCGCGCCCGCGAGATCGCCGCCGGCTGGCTGTCCGGCGCAACCGCGGCATTCGGAGAGGCCAAGCGGCTCCTCCGCGGCGGGGTCGGTCGCGACTACGCCACCGCACTCGACGATGAGGCCCGCACCATCGGCGCGGCCTTCGAAACCGCCGACGCGCGGGCGCGGATCGGCGCGTTCCTCGCCCGCTCGGCCCGCCGCTGACATCCGCCGCGGCCGCCAGAACACCCACCCCGGACCAGAACACCCGCTACGCCGCGTGAATTCGTCCGCAACGGATGAATTGAGCCCGCGGCATCCGCCCTCTCCGCCTCTCCAACGAAAGTGACCCCATGACCGCTTCACTCGCCGGAAAGACCCTCCTCATGTCGGGCGGCAGCCGCGGCATCGGCCTCGCCATCGCGCTCCGTGCCGCCAGCGACGGCGCCAACGTCGTGCTGCTCGCCAAGACCGACACCCCGGACCCGCGGCTCGAGGGTACGATCCACACCGCCGCTGAGGCCATCCACGAGGCGGGCGGGCAGGCGCTCGCCGTCGTCGGCGACGTGCGGAACGACGAGGACATCGCCAACGCCGTCACGCAGGCGGTGTCAGCGTTCGGCGGCATCGACATCGTCGTCAACAACGCCAGCGTGATCAGCCTGGCTCGCACCCTCGACCTCGACCCGAAGCGGTTCGACCTCATGCAGGACGTCAACCTGCGCGGCACCTTCATGCTGTCCCGAGCGGCGATCCCGCACCTCAAGGAGTCAGAAAACGCCCACATCCTCTCGCTCAGCCCGCCGATCAACCTCGACCCGAAGTGGCTCGGCGCCCACACCGGCTACACCCTTGCGAAGTACGGCATGTCGCTGGCCACCCTCGGATTCGCCGCCGAATTCGCCCGCGACGGCATCGCCGCCAACACGCTCTGGCCGCGCACGACGATCAAGACCGCCGCGGTCGGCAACATCCTCGGCGGGGAGGCGCTGCTCGCCCGGAGCCGCACGCCGGAGATTTACGCGGATGCCGCCTGGCAGGTCCTGACGAAACCGTCACGCGAGTACACGGGCCAGTCCCTCATTGTCGAGGACGTGCTGATCGCCGCCGGGGTCACCGACTTCTCGCAGTACGCCCCGGGTGTCGCCGAGAAGGACCTGTTCCCCGACATCTTCCTGTAGCCGCAAGGTTCCTCCGCGCCAGATCACCCGGTGCGGACGGGATCACCCGGGGTACCGGATGACCAGGTCCGGAACGGGTGATGTCACGGGTCTAGGCTCGAACCGACCGGGAAGGAGCGGGAGTGGGTGAACTGCTGACGAGTGTCGCCGACGGCGTCGGCCGCCTCACCCTGAACCGCCCCGACGCTCTCAACGCCATCAACCACGCGATGGTTCTCGGCATCCGGAACGCCCTCGCCCGGTGGCGCACCGACCCTGAAGTCTCCCTCGTCGTCCTCGACGGTGCCGGCGACCGCGGCCTCAGCGCCGGCGGCGACATCCGTGCCCTGCACGCCAACGCCCTCGCCGGTCGCAACGATCTCACCCGGCACTTCTGGCACGACGAGTACGAGCTGTGCGCCATCATCGACGAGTACCCCAAACCGTTTCTCTCGATCATGGACGGAATCACCATGGGTGGAGGCGTCGGCGCGTCCGCCCACGCGAGCATCCGCATCGTCACCGAGAAGAGCCGTGTCGCCATGCCCGAAACCCGCATCGGATTCAGCCCCGATGTCGGCGGCACCCACCTCCTCGCCCGCGCGCCGGGCGAGCTCGGCACCTACCTGGCGCTCAATGCGGCGACGATGACCCCATCGGATGCTCTCGCGTGCGGTTTCGCGGACTATTACGTGCCCTCAGAGCGGCTCCCGCACCTCTACCAGGCACTCGGCGAGCGGGCTGACCCGGGCTCCCCGGCCGAGATCATTCTCCTGTTCGATGAGACCCCGCCGCCGTCAGAACTGGTAGCGCACAGGGACTGGATCGACCGGTGCTATTCGGCTGAGAGCGTCGCGGACATCATCGAGCGTCTCGGCGCCGAGTCGAACCGCGACGCCAGGGTCGCAGCCGACGCCCTCACCCGGCTGTCACCGCTCGCCCTGACCGTGGCGCTCGCCGCCGTGCGCACGGCTCGCGGACTCGGTACCCTCCGGGCGTCGCTCGCGCAGGAATACCGGGTGTCCTCGTGGCTGGCCGACCAGCCCGACTGGGCCGAAGGCATCCGCGCGCAGGTGATCGACAAGGACCGCAAACCGCGGTGGATGCCGTCGACCCTGGCGGCTGTTCCGGCGAACGTAGCGGACGTCGCGCTCAACCACCACCCGCCGCGGCACTGACGCCGGTATACGGAGAGGCGCCGAAGAGGCGGTAATTCTCTCATTCTCGTGCGCTGGGTATACCCAAGGGTCTTCGCCGCGTATGCTGAGTGCGTGCGAGCAAGTGATCGGGCCTACGCCGCCCTCAAGGAGGACATCCTCCAGTGGCGGCTGGCCCCCGGCACGGTGCTCGGCGAAACCGAGCAGTCGGAGCGCCTCGGCATCTCCCGAACCCCACTCCGCGAAGCCATCACCCGCCTGGCAGCCGAAGGGCTGATCGACACCCAACGCGGCCGGGCCGGCGTCGTCACCGACGTGTCACCGGCCAACCTGCCGGAACTGTTCGAACTCCGCGAGGCGCTGGAAACCCAGGCGGCGCGCCTGGCAGCCCGTCGTCGCAACACGCAAACCTTCGAGCAGCTGCGCGAGGACTTCCTCGCCGCCCCGGCGGCCCTCACCGACGGCGCGAGCGGCTATTACGACCTCGTCGCTCGCCTCGACGCCGCGATCGACGACGCCGTCGCCAACCCATTCCTCCTCGCCTCGCTCGCTGGCCTCCGCAACCACCTCGCCCGGATCCGCCGGCTCGCGCAAGACAACCCAGCCCGCCTCGCCGAGTCGGTGTCTGAGCACCTGCTCATCGTCCAGGCCATCCTCGACCGTGACGAGATGCTTGCCGCCCAGGCCACTGCTGTGCACCTGCGCAAGAGTCTCGCCAACCTCCTCGACGCCACCGGCACTGCCGCGGGCGTCGTCACGTCCTCCACGAAGGGAACACCATGAAGAGCCATCACCTGAGGGTCCACCGAAGTGACGAGAACCTCGAGCGCGCCGGTCAGCTCGCGTGGGCGATCGCCGAGGTCGCCGCAGACCCGGTCGAGGTCTCCGCCGAGGTCACCGACATGATCATCAACCGGGTGATCGACAACGCGGCCGTCGCCGCGGCATCCCTCACGCGCGCGCCCGTCGTCTCGGCCCGGTCGCAGGCGCTCGCCCACCCGGTGACCACCGGCGGCAACGGGTCGACCGTGTTCGGGCCGGATGCCGCCCGCCGCGTCAGCCCGGAATGGGCGGCCTGGGCGAACGGCGTGGCAGTGCGTGAGCTTGACTATCACGACACGTTCCTCGCCGCCGAGTACTCCCACCCGGGCGACAACATCCCGCCGATCGTCGCTGTCGCCCAGCACGTCGGAGCGACCGGACGCGACCTCGTGCGTGGCATCGCCACCGGCTACGAGATCCAGATCGACCTGGTCAAGGCGATCAGCCTGCACAAGCACAAGATCGACCACGTCGCCCACCTCGGTCCATCCGCCGCCGCGGGCATCGGCACCCTGCTGGGTCTCGACGTCGAGACGATCTTCCAGGCCGTCGGCCAGGCGCTCCACACCACGACCGCTACCCGCCAATCCCGCAAGGGCCAGATTTCCACCTGGAAAGCTCACGCTCCCGCCTTCGCCGGCAAAATGGCGGTCGAGGCCGTCGACCGCGCGATGCGCGGCCAGACCTCGCCGGAACCGATCTACGAGGGCGAAGACGGCGTACTCGCCTGGCTGCTCGACGGGCCGGATGCCTCATACGACGTGCCGCTGCCGGAGCAGGGCGAACCCAAACTCGCCATCCTCGACAGCTACACCAAGGAACACTCGGCCGAGTACCAGGCTCAGGCCTGGATCGACCTCGCCCGCAAGCTGCACTCGGAGCATCCGGCTCTGCTTGAACCCGGCGCGATTGATTCCATCGTGATCCACACCTCGCACCACACCCACTACGTGATCGGCTCGGGCGCGAACGACCCGCAGAAGTACGACCCGACGGCGTCGCGCGAGACGCTCGACCACTCGATCCCGTACATCTTCACCGTTGCCCTGCAGGACGGGCGCTGGCACCATGTCGACTCCTACTCTCCGGCGCGCGCCGGCCGGGAGGACACCGTCGCCCTGTGGAACCGGGTCACCACCCAGGAGGACGAGGAATGGACCCGCCGGTACCACTCGCTCGATCCCGCAGAGAAGGCGTTCGGCGGCCGTGTCGAAATCGTTCTCACGGATGGTTCGACGATCGTCGATGAGATCGCCGTCGCTGACGCCCACCCGCTCGGCGCGCGGCCCTTCGCCCGCGAGGACTATGTCGCGAAATTCCGCACGCTCGCCGCTGACGTTGTCGAGCCGGAGGAGATCGAGCGATTCCTCGACCTCGTCCAGCGCCTGCCCGAACTCACCGCCGAGGAGCTCAGCGGACTCACCATCCAGGCCGCGGCCGGGGTCCTCACCTCGGTGCCATCGCCGAAAGGACTGTTCTGAATGTTGTATTCAACGACCACACCCGAGGACAAAAGGCGGATCTTCCGCGAACGGCTCTCCAGCGGCGAACTGCTCCGCTTCCCCGGCGCGTTCAACCCGCTGTCGGCCCGGCTGATCGAGCAGAAGGGCTTCGACGGCGTCTACATCTCTGGCGCTGTTCTCAGCGCAGACCTGGGTTTGCCTGACATCGGCCTCACGACGCTCACCGAGGTGGCCGGCCGGGCAAAACAGATCGCCCGGATGACGGAACTCCCGGCGCTCGTCGACGCCGATACCGGATTCGGCGAACCGATGAACGTCGCCCGAACCATCCAGGAGCTGGAGGATGCCGGGCTGGCCGGCATGCACATCGAAGACCAGGTCAACCCCAAGCGCTGCGGCCACCTCGACGGCAAGCAGGTCGTCGACGAATCGACGGCTCTGAAACGCATCCGCGCTGCCGCCGATGCACGCCGTGACGACAACTTCCTGATCATGGCGCGCACCGACATCCGCGCCGTCGATGGTCTCGATGCCGCCGTCGACCGGGCGAAGAAACTCGTCGACGCCGGCGCGGACGCCATCTTCCCCGAGGCGATGCGCGACCTCCGCGAGTTCGAGGCGATCCGCACAGCAGTCGACGTGCCGGTCCTCGCCAACATGACCGAGTTTGGCAAGAGCGAGCTGTTCACGACAGCCCAGCTTGCCGCCGTCGGGATCAACATCGTCATCTGGCCGGTGTCGCTTCTGCGCATCGCGATGGGCGCCGCCGGGCGCGCACTCGACACAATCACTGAAGAAGGGGCGCTCACGTCGAAGCTTGGTGAGATGCAGCACCGGGCAGACCTGTACGAACTTCTCGACTACGAGGCGTACAACCACTTCGACACGTCGGTGTTCAACTTCACCGTCGCAAAGTAAGCAGCTCGCCGGGCAAACCGTCATAGGCGGTGGACCCGCCAGTACATAGGGTGGACTGAGACCCAGCGCCCGCACGGAGCAAAAGGAGCACGGAATGACAGAAACCGACATCAAAAAGGGCCTCGCGGGCGTCGTCGTCGACTACACCGCGGTGTCCAAGGTCAACCCGGAGTCCAATTCCCTGCTCTATCGCGGTTACCCGGTGCAGGAACTCGCTGCCAGCTGCCGTTTCGAGCAGGTTGCCTACCTGCTCTGGTACGGCGAGCTGCCGACGGATGCCGAGTTGAAGGCCTTCGAGGATGTCGAACGCGGCCAGCGTGCGCTCGGCGACAATGTGAAGGCCCTCATCGACCTCATCCCGACGACCGCGCATCCGATGGATGTCGTGCGTACGGCCGTCAGCGCGATCGGCGCCTCTGACCCGGACGCCGACCTGGCCACCGTCGAGTCGAGCCTCAACAAGGCCGCCAGGCTCTACGCCCAGCTTCCGGCGATCGTCGCCTACGACCAACGCCGCCGCCGTGGGGAGGAGCTCGTCGAACCGCGCGACGACCTGAACTACTCCGAAAACTTTCTCTGGATGACCTTCGGTGAAGTGCCGGATCCGGTCGTCGTCGACGCGTTCACCGTGTCGATGATCCTCTACGCCGAGCACTCCTTCAACGCGTCGACCTTCACCGCCCGTGTCATCACGTCGACGCTCAGCGACCTGTACTCCGCCGTCGTCGGCGGCATCGGCGCGCTCAAGGGTGCCCTGCACGGTGGAGCGAACGAAGCCGTCATGCACACCTTCGACGAGATCGGCACCGCAGACAAGGCCGAGGCGTGGCTCGAGGACGCCCTTGCCAACAAGCGCAAGATCATGGGCTTCGGGCACCGGGTGTACAAGAACGGTGACTCGCGCGTGCCCACGATGAAGGCCGCCCTCGACACCCTCGCCGAACACTACGACCGGCCGGACATGCTCGAGCTGTACCAGACGCTCGAACAGGCGATGGCGTCGCGCAAGAACATCAAGCCCAATCTGGACTACCCGTCCGGCCCCGCGTACCACCTGATGGGTTTCGACACCCTGACCTTCACGCCGCTGTTCGTCGCGTCGCGGGTCGTCGGCTGGACCGCGCACATCATGGAGCAAGCGGCGTCGAACGCGCTCATCCGCCCGCTGTCCGCCTACAACGGGCCAGACGAACGGCACCTGCCCGCCTGACACGAAACGCCCGGTCCCGCCGATGTTGTGGGCTGGGTGCAGAGCCCGCCCGGCCTCGATCGCCACGCCTTGTCCTTCCTCTACAGCGCGGATGCCTCGCCGCCGGGAACCGCGTAGCATCCGTGGATGCACATGATCTTCCGCACCCTGCTTCTGTTCTGGCGCGCACCGCGGGCCGGGCGGCGGGGCACCCCGCTCGGGCACTACGACGTCGGCCGGCTCCCGATGCGCACCCTGCCGACAGACCTCGACCTCAACCACCACATGAACAACGGCGTCTACCTGTCGGTGCTCGACCTCGGCCGGTTCGACCTGCTCATCCGCAACGGCATCTGGGACATCCTCACGGGTCGCGGCTGGTACCCGGTCGTCGTCTCCGAAACGATCACGTTCCGCAAGTCGCTGACGCTGTGGCAGAGGTTCGTCGTCGAGACCCGGGTGTCCGGCTACGACGAGAAGGCGGTCTTCGTCGAGCAGCGCATCGTCGTGGACGGTGACATCTACGCCCAGGCCGTGATTCGCGCCCGGTTCCTCAAGAAGCGCGGCGGAACCGTCTCGGTCGACGAGCTCATCGACGCGATCGGCACGGTTCCGCCGGATCTGCGGTTGCCGGAGTGGCAGGTGCGCTGGGGCATGGATGTTGCGCTGCCGTCGACCTCCGTGCCGGCGCCGAGCGAGTGGCCGGGTGCGGGGCCGGGCGACCCGCGCGGAGGCGCGCTGTCCCCACAGGAGGCGGTCGACGGGATCGCGCACCGGCGCCCATGGGCGCCCGACC
>NZ_JBKJWH010000129.1:0-6679 GCF_046716805.1 Mycetocola sp.
GGCCTCTCCACACTGCGGCCTCCAGAGCGAGAACAATGCTGTTCATGGATTCGGATCGACTGCCGGCGTCGACGATGAACATGCTCACCAGGCATCGCCGTCGAGCGTCGCTGAGCATCTCGCGGACCATGACCGGATACTCCTCGTCGGTAACCAACACGAAGGTGCCGCCGAGCGAGCCGATGGGGTACACAAGGTCACCTCGAGCCGAGGATCGGATCGAGAAGAACGTCAGTGGATTCCCTGAAGAAGCGGACCAGCACAGGCAGCCCAACGACTCGGCGGATGAGAGACGCTTTTCGCTCCAGGAGCCGTGCCTCCAGGAGCGCCCCGGACGACCCGGGCACCTCGTGGATGCTGTCGAGCATGCTGGACAGCATGGAGAGCTGCCCGTTCACGACACTTTCCCGGAGTCCATACGACAGTGCAGCGGAAGCGCGACGCTCGGCTTTGGTCACAATCGCCTGCTCCTCTTCGGTGAGCAGTCTCATTTCGTTCGTACCTCACTGTCCGGTCAGCACGTCATCCCGGAGCGGGCTCCGGCGTGGACACTCCCCAAGGAAAATCGGGCAAGTCCGACGGGGTGCCGGACTCCGACGAGGTGCATTCACTCTCGAGTTCCGTCTGCACCTCTGAGCCGAAGTCATAACCGGCCGCTTCCTCGCCGGCCTCCGGTAAATCTGCCTGATCCACCGCGGCATGGAAGGCTTCATGTGCGACGACGTTGGCGACGTCGCCTCCTTCGGCCTGGCACAGGAAATCGGGCGACAGGTGAATCGTGCCGGTGGATGGGTCGTAAGCACCGAGAAAGTCACTGTCGGTGTTCGGGTCGACTATTGGGTCGTCGCTCCATTCCACATCATCGAAGCCCCACGACTCCAGGAGTTCGCCCCCGTACTCCTTCATGGCGTCGAATCCCTCGGATGTACACCCGATCTGGTCCCAGTCGTCTATTACGTCGCAGATCCCCATCGCCATATCCTTTGCACGGCCCGGATCGCTTGCGTGACGCCCAGAGGCGCATTTGCGCGGGCGACTCCGTCAACAAAAACAGTGTCACTCGGGCCGGGTCCCGTCAATCCTCCTCAAGCAGGTTCGGGGCGACTGGCCCGAGCGGGATCCCTGCAGCCCCGCATTGGGGCCTCGCCTCGGGAGCCAGCTGCCTCCTAGATTGGGGTGTCGCTTACCGAACGAGGGGGTCGGATGAGTCGGGAGACCTACTACGACGTTCTCGGTGCGCCGCACGCCTCGAGCGTCGACGACCTCAAGCGTGCGTATCGGCGAGCGCTCCGCACCAGCCATCCGGATGTCGGCGGCTCAGCCGAGAGTTTCCGCAGAGTGCAGGAGGCGTGGACGGTCCTCGGCGATGCCGCCCGGCGACGTGAGTATGACCGACTGCATCTGCCGCAGGCATCCGTTCCTCCCCGCGGTGACACGCGACGCGAGCGCTCCTCCTCGCGCCGGGCAGCTCGCGAGCCCGCTGCGAGTGCAACCGCGACGCCGACCTTCGCGGCGGCGTACGGGCATCCGGGCGGATACTCACGCTCCCGATACCTCAACATCTCCCGCGAATGGATGCTGTCGCCCCGGCCGCCGACACCGCCAGCGAAGCCGCCGCGTATCCCGCACGAGCAAGACCGCTTTCTGCACATGTGGGGGGTGGTGTGCCTGCAGCTCCTGGTGCCGTTCGCACTGCTCTTCGCCATATTGTTCGTCATTGCGGCGGTCACCGGAATCCTGCCCGCACTGCCCTGGCCCGCGGTGGGAACGGTGGCGATCGGAACGTTCGGTGTGGCGTTTCTCTGTGGCGGCGTTGTTGCGACGATGAGGCTGTTTACGAGTCCCGCTCGGGCCGAGGTGCGGGCGATGCGTGCCTGGAACCGCGCACTTTTCGCCGAGCGTCGAGCCGAGTACGACGTCGCCCGGCAGCTGTTCGCCGATGACCTGGAGCGCCGCCCGGAGAGCGCGGACAGCTTCCTCCGCTCCCCGTATTCGCCTGACTCCGTGATGGTTGCGCCAACGGGAGCGCAGATCGAGTTCGCCCGGGCGCTGGCACAGGAGCGGATCGCTGTGGCGCTGAAGTCGCTCAGCGCGGAGTTTACGATCTGGCATGACGTGTGGATCGGCGACGAGGGCGCCTACGCGTCACACCTGGTGGTCGGGCCGCAGGGTCTCTTTCTTATTGAGCCGCTCAGTGAGCGGCAGCGCCTGGATCCGCAGCGGTTGGTGGAACTGTCGGATGCGATTGGCGTGACCGGCCTGACCGGAGTGCTGTTCGTCGACATGGACCCTGTCGCGGTGAATGCTCCGCCGGCGAAGCTCGGTGATGTGCCGACGCTCACGTGGCGTATCGGAATCACGCGGCTTGCGCCGATGCTCGGTGGCGGGATCCACGGCATCGAGAGTGGCGAGAGCTGGGAAGTGCGTCAGCTGGTGGAGCGTGTGGCGCGGCGGGTGGCGTTCGCGTAGCTCTTCTTCCCACCCCACTTCGGGTGCAGCGGCCCTTATGAACTCCGTCGCGTCCGAGAGGAATGTCAGAATGGGCCAGACATGCAATCGGGGGGAGTGCGGATGTCTGCTGGATCGTCCGCTGGACACGAGTCCCTCCGTCAGCTCGCCCTTGCGGTACAACATGAGCGCGCGGCGCACGATGCTCGCGAGGCTGCGGGCCGTTACAGGGCAGCGTCTATCTCCGAGAAGCAGGTCGCTCGCGTCCTCGCCCCGCTCTCGGCGGCGGGCTATCATTTCCTCCCCGACCGTCAGTGGCCAGGCAGCCGAACTGCGCAAGTCGACCTGGTCATGGTCGGCCCAGGCGGGGTGTTCATCGTGGACACGAAGTGGTGGAAAGACGTTGTAATCGCCGCCGGGCGGGTCTTCCGTGATCAGGAAGACGTCACTGACGAGTTCGACAATCTTGCCGACTTAGCCTTCGGCGCAGAAGGCGCTTTTGGCGCTGTCGGTCTCGCACCAGGCGAAGTCCGCCCAATCGTCGTTCTCGCCGGTCGCAAAGGCGTCAAGGCATCGATTGGCACGGTCGACATCGTCGGCGAAAGTGACGCACTCCGTCACATTGCCTCCCGAGGAAATCGACTAACTTCGCTTCAAGTCGACACTGTCCTTCGTGCGGCACTGAGCCACTTCCCCGTCATCGGCGCTCCCCAACCAGTGAATACAGCACTGCCCGAGCCTGTGCTCGAGGCTCCGCCAGCAACAATCGAAGAGAGTGACCTGCTGTCTGCTGACGAAGTGAACTCAGCGTTGTTGGAAGGAATGCTCGCCTCCCCGGTCGAAGACTGGATGACTTTCCTACATCCCGACCAGACCAAGCTCATCCGGCGAAACTTCAACGGCCCCTCCAGAATTCGCGGAGCGGCTGGAACCGGCAAGACCGTTGTCGGACTCCACCGAGCTGCATATCTTGCTCGATCTCGACCGGGCAAAGTCTTAGTTACGACCTACGTGCGCACCCTGCCGGCCGTCCTGTCCAGCCTGATGGAGCGGATGGCCCCAGAGGTAAGCGACAAGGTCGAATTCGTGAGTGTGCATCGGTTCGCAAGCCGAGTGCTGAGCGAGCGCGGCATCCGAGTCAGCACGAACCCGGTGCAGGCAAACTCCGCCTTCAAGTCAGCCTGGTTCGACGTGGGAGTAAGCGGACCGCTGGCTGCCATTGAAGCCAAAGACCGGTACTGGAAGGAAGAGATCGACCACGTCATCAAAGGGCGGGGCATGACCTCTTTTGAGGCCTATGCCGACTCGGCTCGAGTCGGTCGAAGGCGTCGCCTGACAGTGGACCAACGCCGAGCAGTCTGGACGCTCTACCGAGCGTACGAAGACCGACTGAGAACAGCCGGGATCAATGACTTCGCGGATCAAGTCCTCCTCGCGGCTCGCTCCCTCCGTGAGGACCCGCTCACCGGGTACTCGGCCGTCATCGTTGACGAGGCGCAGGATCTTTCCTGTGCGATGGTTGGGATGCTTTACTCACTTGTCGGCGACCAAGCAGATGGCTTCACATTGATCGGAGATGGCCAGCAAAGCATCTATCCGGGCGGATACACACTTGCCGAAGTAGGGATCTCCCTGGCCGGGCGAGGCGTGGTCATGGACACCAACTATCGCAATACCGCCGAGATCCTGGCCTTCGCCAATGCGATGATCGCAGGCGACCAGTTCACCGACATCGAAGGCACTGATCAAGGTGCCGATGCCACGAAGGAGGTTCCTCGGCATGGGATTGAGCCGGTCGTGTCTCGCAGCGAGACTGCGGCCGATCACGATCTCGCGATGGTGAACCGCGTCCGAGCCATGGCTAGTGAGGTCGGGACTTCCTTCGGAGACGTTGGCGTGCTCGCGTTGACGAAGGCAGCGGTCGAGCTCGTTGAGCGAGCCTGCAGGAGCGCCGGGATTCCGACGATCAGTCTCGAGAAGTACGATGGGCAACCGATTGATGCGGTCAAGATAGGCACGGTGAAGCGCGCTAAGGGACTCGAGTTCAAGCACGTGCTTGTCCCCCGACTGCGATCCGCACAGCTCTACTCAAATGTTCCTGGTCCGCGGACCGCGGACACCGGATCCTCTACGTTCAATGACATCGTGCGGGAGCGTGATGAACGCGATCGTCGTGAACTATATGTCGCGATGACGCGGGCGCGCGACGGCCTGTGGGTTGGCGTTCTCGACTGAACAGTCGGGCAGTTCCGACGGCGGTTAGACGGTTGTCGCCATTCTGACCCCAGTTCACGGCATTCTCTGTGGGGCCTGCTGCGTGGGCTGCTAGACAGAATGCATGTACTCAAGCGCAGAGCAGCAAGCCATCCGAAAAGACATCTTCCGCTGGTTGGATCGCAGGCTCGAGCTTGGGGCTTACGAGCTCACACGTGATGAGCTCGTCAACTACAGATACGGCGACACCCCGATCCCACTGCTCGATCGCGCCCGCGGCATTCGAAATCCCAAAGACTTCGACGCCACACTCTCGATCATGACGGGAGTGAAAGGAACCTACAACGACGGCATCAGCGACGACGGATTCGTCCACTATGAGTATCAGTCGCGAGACGGTGGGGACAACACGAAACTCAAACGTGCGCTTGAGCAGAAGACCGGAATGATTTACTTTCAGGGCGTACGGCCGGGAGTATACGTCGCGCACTACCCCGTCTACGTGGTCGCAGATGACACCGTCCGGCGCACTTTTCTCATCGCGCTTGAGGAGTCGATGCGCTTCTTCGGTGACCCGCTCAACATGACCGTCGACGAACGCAGGTACGCCGAGCGCGCTGTGAAGCAGCGGCTACACCAGCCAGTGTTTCGCGCACGTGTCATGCATGCATATGCCAGCACTTGCGCCGTGTGTCATCTCAAGCACGCGGAGTTGCTCGACGCTGCACACATCATTGAAGATTCAGCACTAGCAGGCCTTGCAGTGGTCACCAATGGTATGGCCCTCTGCAAACTCCATCATGCCGCTTACGATCGGAATCTCATGGGGATCACGCCCGACTATGAGGTCCGAATCAACCGCGCGCTTCTGGATGAAATTGATGGCCCCATGCTCAGACACGGACTTCAGGACATGCATGGGACCTCGCTTGTTTTGCCAGCCCGACGGGGCGATCGACCCTCCCGCGAAGGTCTGGCCGCTCGCTGGGAACAGTTTGCCGCATAGTAAAGCTGCTGCGGCTGTCTTGAATCGCTGGTCCCTCCTTCGGCCTGAACCGGACAACATTTGACCCCAATCCGAACCGCTTGGGAAGCTGGGAATCCATGTGCGGTCTCCCCGCGCGGACACAGAGGACAGTCGCAATGATCTATGAGCTCAACCACTTCGGAATCTTCGTCCGCGACGCCGACGCCTCGCTCGCCTTCTACCGCGCCCTTGACGCCCGCATCGTCTTCCACCACAGCTCACCCGACTCCGGGCTGCAGATTGTCTACCTGCAGCTCGCTGGCAGCATGATCGAACTGATCTATGCGCCCGACCCTGGCCCGGACGCCGTCTTCGGCATCAATCACCTGGCCTTTATGAGCGATGACATCGACAGCGACTTCGACCGCCTCGTCGCCGCTGGCTGCAGCGCCGCTGTTCCGCCGCGCATCGCCGCCACCGGCAACGGCCGCATCGCCTTCGTCGAACGCCCCGACGGTGCACGGCTCGAGCTGCTCCAGCGCGAGGTCGAGTTCCGCACGCCCGGCCCGGGCTTGGGACTCATCACAGCCTTCGACCACTACGGCTACCGGGTCGACGACCTGGATGAAGCCGCCGCGTTTTTCACCCACACCGTAGGCATGGCTCCGGTTCCGGATTCCTGGGAGAACGACAGCGAAACCCCACAGGCTTTCTATGCGATTCGCTCGGACGTGCTGAGGCTAGAGGCGTCGCCGCAGGCATCCGCCGGCTTCAGCCACATCGCGCTCCGGGTGACCGATATCAAGGCTGCGCTCACAACGCTTGCCGAACGTGGTGTCGTGGCGGCCGAACCTCGCGTGGTGCCTGACATCGGCGACGGTCGCCGGGCCGTCCTCACCGACCCGGACGGCGTGCGGGTCGAACTCCTGAACTAGCCGGTTTCGACAGACTCAACCACCGTTATTCGCGATAGTCGAGCACCACCTGCAACGCCTCTCCGGGGTTCTCATCAAGCATGCGGAACGCCTCAGGCGCATTCCGGGCCGGAAG